>DASVJA010000129.1:0-31729 GCA_036386115.1 Candidatus Limnocylindrales bacterium | reverse complement strand
GCGTTTCTGGCAACCGGATCCCGGACGTCTCCAGCCGCTCCACGCCGACGGTTTGACGCGGCCGTGAGGACGCAACTCTGAGGGCCTTCGACCCTCGACTGATTCGGTATGCCCGCGCCACCTCGGTAGCTCTGGCGGCGGCCGTCGCGCTCGGAATCGCGACGGCCGGCTTGGCCGTGGCTCAGGCGTGGTTACTGGCTACGGCCATCACTTCGGCGTTCATGGGCGGGGCCGGCTTTGCCGAGCTCCAGACGACTTTGATCGCTTTGGCGATCGTTCTGGCGTCTCGAGCGGGCGTGGCCTGGGCTCAGGAGTCGGTCGCCCGGCAATGCTCGGCGGCCGTGAAGTCGAGCCTGCGGATGCAACTCCTGCGGCACGTGGCTACGCGACTGCCGGGGCGCGGTGGCGACCCGGACGACGGGCACGCCAGCGGCGAGGTCGTGGCGTTGGCGACACGCGGGCTGGACTCGCTGGACGCCTATTTCGGCCGGTACCTGCCGCAGGCCGTTCTTGCAGTGATCGTGCCGCTCGTCGTGATCGCCTGCCTGGCGACGGCCGATCTCGTGGCGACGCTCACCGTAGCCCTCACGATCCCGCTCATTCCGTTCTTCATGGCCCTCATCGGCTCATACACAGTTCGCCGCCGCCAACGTCGCTGGGACGCGCTGGCGAGGCTCTCAGGCCACTTCCTGGACGTGGTCACCGGCCTGCCGACTCTGCGCGTCTTCGGGCGGTCCGCGGCCCAGCTGGGTCGGCTCGAGCGGGTCACGAGCGACTATCGGCGGGAGAGCATGGCCACGCTGAGAGTTGCCTTTCTGTCGGCATTTGCGCTGGAGCTGGCGGCCACGCTGTCCGTGGCTCTGGTCGCAGTCGGTGTTGGACTGCGGCTGGTCGATGGCTCGCTGGACCTCCGGACGGGGCTATTCGTCCTGATCCTTGCGCCTGAGGCCTATCTCCCGCTCAGAAACCTTGGCTCGAGCTTTCACGCGTCCGAGGAAGGAATGGAGGCAGCCGGCAGGGTCTTTCGCATCATCGAAGACACGACTGAGAACCTCCCTGGAATCGGCAACGCGAGGGTTCCGGACCTTCGCGGCGCGGAGATTCGAATCGATGCGCTCACCGTCCACCAACACGGACGCGCCCTCGACGCCCCTTTCGAGGCCAGCCTCTCGCTTCGGGCGGGCGAAGTCGTGGCCGTCGCCGGGCCGAGCGGTGCAGGCAAGAGCACGCTGATAGACGTCCTCTTGGGCCTGCGCAACGCGGACGAAGGCAACGTTTCTATCGTCGGCGCCGACGGCTTGTTCGTGCCGGTTTCGGAACTCGACCGCGAAGCCTGGCATCGCGCCGTAGCCTGGGTCCCGCAACACCCCTACTGCTTCCCCGGCACCGTCGCGGAGAACATCCGCCTGGCCGCCCCAAACGCCACCGACGCGGCCGTCCGCGGTGCACTCGCGGCCGTCGACCTGGCTGACATCGACCCCGCCACCCCCCTCGGCGAAGCCGGCGCCGGGCTCTCGTCCGGGCAGCGCCGCCGCGTGGGAGTGGCACGCGCCCTGCTCCGCGACGCCCATATTCTGATCCTGGACGAACCAACGGCCGGACTGGACGCCGCCGCCGAGGATGCCGTCTTGGCTTCCGTCCGCGCCGCCGCCCGCGACCGCAATCTAGCCGTCCTGCTGATCGCTCACCGTCCGTCGGCGCTGGCCATCGCCGATCGTGTCGTAACGATCGCATCCCGCTCGGATGAGGTGCCGGCATGAGCGGGCGCCGGGGCTTCTCGCCGGCGACCGCCCTCTGGCGCATCGCCCGGATAGGCCGGCCTGTTACCGGCCGCATGGTTCTGGCCGTCGCCGCCGGCGTCGGTGCCGCGGGTGCGGCGATCGGCCTGACCGCAACTTCGGCCTGGCTCATCTCCCGAGCCGCGGAGCGGCCGCCGGTCCTTTACCTGATGGTCGCCGTGACCGGCGTGCGATTCTTCGGCGTCAGCCGAGGCGTGCTTCGCTACTCCGAGCGCCTGGCTGCCCACGACGCCGCGTTCCGGGTGCTGTCTCATCTCCGGACCGAGGCCTATCTACGTCTCGAACGTCTCGCCCCCGCCGGCCTGGCCGAGTTCCGCTCCGGCGACCTGCTCGCCCGCCTGGTCGAAGACGTGGATGGCCTGGCCGACCTGTGGCTGCGCGTGCTGCTCCCCTACTCCATCGCCGGTGTCGCGGCGGCCGTAACCGTTGCCGCGATCTGGCTGGCGGTCCCTGGTGCTGCGGTCGCGCTCGGCGCCACGCTCCTATTCGTGGCCTTTGGCGTGCCCATCTTCACGCTGCAGGTCGCCCGGACGGCCGAGCGGCGGATATCCGGCGCTCGCGGCGAACTCGCCGCAGGCACGCTGGAGGTCCTGGCCGGGGCGCCCGAATTGCTTGTGGCCGGCGCCACAGAGGGTCGTCTCTCCGATCTGGCCGCGATCGACCATCGGCTGGCGGCGTCAGAAGCTCGGACCGCCGTAGGGGCGGGCTTGGGTGCCCTGCTGTCCGGACTGGCAAGCGGCGTCGCGATATGGATCGGACTGCTCGCCGGCATCGCTGCTCTGCGGGCCGGATCGATCTCCGGCGTGATACTCGCGGTCGTTGCCCTCACGCCGATCGCCGTCCACGAGGCTATGGCCGGACTGGCGCCGGCTGCCCAGCATATCCCGGGCCTGGCCGCCATGGCGGAACGCCTTCTGGAAGTCACCTCCCGGCCCGATCCCGTAGTGGAGCCGGCCAACCCCGTGGCGCCGCCCCACGGCCCCTACGGCCTCCGCAGCCGCGGTCTAAGGGCCCGTTACACCCCGAGTGGCCCCGAGGCGCTCCGTCTCCCCGACATCGATCTGGCGCCCGGAGAGCGGCTCCTGGTCACCGGCCCGAGCGGATCCGGCAAGAGCACCTTCGGAGCCGTGCTGGTTCGTTTCCTGGATGCGTCCGCCGGGTATGTAGAACTCGTGGGCGCCGACGGCTCAGTCGACATCAAGACCATGGCCGGTGACGAAGTCCGGCGCGTGATCTGCCTTTGCGCCCAGGACCCACACGTATTCGATACGTCAATCCTCGAGAACGTCCGGCTGGCCCGGCCCGACGCCGGCGACTCGGATGTCTCGGCGGCGATAGCCGCGGCCCAGCTGACCGGCTGGATCAATTCGCTTCCCGAAGGCCTGGCCACTCTCGTCGGCGAGCACGGGGCCCGCCTTTCGGGCGGCCAGCGCCAGCGCCTATCGCTCGCACGGGCACTTCTGGCCGACGCGCCGGTGGTCGTCTTCGACGAACCCACTGAACACGTCGACGAGACGACTGCCACGGCCCTGGTCGCCGATCTGCTCGCCGCCACGGCCGGGCGCACCGTCGTAATGATCACGCACCGCCCGGAGCTCATCGACTCGGCGACATGGGCGGCGCGGGTGGATCTGGGGAGCGCCGGGTAGGCGTCCGGTAGCTACTCACCTCCCCGAACAAGCAAGAACCCGCGCTACCTGCCGAAAGGTGCGCGGGTCGTTGTTGCGATATCTAGTTGCGGGAGCTGTTGAGGTCCTAGGGATGGCCGGACTTCATCCGACCCGAAACCGAGAGATGAGCGCGATCGCTCGGGAAACTACTTCGCTGCGACTGCGCGGGACGGGGCGATGAACCAGGCCACGACGAGGATTGCGAAGCTGATAAATGCGACTGCGATCATTTCTTGGCTCCTTCGGCTGAACCTGCGGGATTTGCGTCCCAGATCTGATGTGTGAACTCTAGTAAGGGGGTCGGCGCAAATCAGTAGCGGCCGGGTACACGGCGGTAGCGCTCTGGTAACGCGATGGTTGCGGTTTGGTACCCAAAGGGCCGGTCGTTACCGAACTACCCGCCTATTGGCGCCTCTCGGCACAAACAAGCAACCCGGGCGGAGTCGCCCAGGTTGCAATGGTTACGAGTTGGGCGCCGTCCGCCCCAGGCTAGGATTGCCAGGCTGTCTCACCGTGTTGCGATGCGTCCAGACCAGCTTCCTCCTCGTCCGACTCGACACGCAGACCTACCGCCCTATCCACCACCTTGAGGATGACGAATGTGGCGATGGCGCTGAAGACCGTGACCGCAACGATCGCCACAAGCTGGACGACGACCTGATGCGGGTTGCCGTCAATCAGCCCTGACTTGCCCGCCTGCACAGCCGAGACGGCCAGAACGCCTGTGAGCAGAACGCCGAGCGTCCCACCGACTCCGTGAACTGCCCATACATCGAGGGCGTCGTCGATCTTCAATCGCTGGCGCAACAGAATTGCACCGTAGCAAACCATGCCGGCCACTAAGCCGATCACGATCGCAGAGCTTGGATCGACGAATCCGGAGGCGGGCGTGATGCCGACCTCGCCCGCGATGGCGCCGGAGACCGCACCGATGACGCTCGGTGAGCCCTTGTGCAGCCAGCTCATCGTCAGCCAGGTGAGCGCGCCCATGCCTGCAGCCGTGTTGGTGACCATGACTGCGTTGACGGCATGGCCGTCGGCGGCCAGGGCCGAACCACCGTTGAAGCCGAACCAGCCGAACCAGAGGATGCCGGCGCCGATAACCGTGAGCCGGACGTCGTGCGGCTCAAAGCGATCCGACTCGCGCTTGACTCGCGGACCGAGGACCAGGGCCGCAACCAGAGCCGCAACACCCGAGCTGATGTGGACGACTGTGCCGCCGGCATAGTCCAGCACGCCCATCTTCGCTAGCCAGCCGCCGTCCCCCCAGACCCAGTGACAGATCGGCGAGTAGACGAGCAGGCTCCACAGCAGCGCGAACAGCACGAATGCCTTGAAGC
This sequence comes from Candidatus Limnocylindrales bacterium, assembly GCA_036386115.1. Classification (GTDB taxonomy): domain Bacteria; phylum Chloroflexota; class Limnocylindria; order Limnocylindrales; family CSP1-4; genus Fen-1039. The sequence continues at coordinate 26,920 of DASVJA010000129.1, read as the reverse complement.
GCTTCCGCTCGGCGAACGCCCCAATGATCAAGGCCGGTGTGATGATCGCGAACATCATCTGGAAGAGCGCAAAGAGCTGGGCCGGGATCGTGGCCGCATACGGCCCAGGATCCATCCCGACGCCCTTGAGGCCGATGTTGTCCAAGTTGCCGATGATGCCCCAGCCGTTGACGTCCTTACCGAAGGCGAGGGTGTAGCCCACAAGAACCCAGGTCACGCTGACCAGGGCCAGGATGAACATGCACTGCATCAGGATGCTGAGCACGTTCTTGCGGCGAACCAGGCCGCCGTAGAAGAGCGCCAGGGCCGGCGTCATCAGCATGACGAGGGCCGTCGCCGTCAATACCCAGGCCGTATTGCCTGCGTCGATATTGGGAACCAACCTCTGGACTCCTCAGCTTCCTGATCGCAACGAAACCGTTCCTAGGTTTCGATTGGGGGAAGCTTAGGGAGCGAGGAGTTGCGCGGCGCTACCATCGGAACAGGTTTGGGTAGCGGCCGGGTGGCGAGACGGTTGCCGTTCGGGACGTGCGGACACTGCCGGCGGCTCGGCCGGATTCTGCCATCTCGCGGCCGACCCCGACTGGAGCCGGCCGCGCCGATCGCTTGCGCCTATTCGGCCTGCCAGGCCACCTCACCGTGCTGCGAGGAGTCCAGACCGGCCTCTTCCTCAGACTCCTCGACTCGCAGCCCGACGAAACGATCCACGACCTTGAGGATGATGAAGGTCACGATGCCGCTGTAGATCCAGGTTGCAGCGACGGCGATGACCTGCTTGACGACCTGGTTTCCGTTGTTGTCGATCAAACCGGAAGCGCCACCGACGGCGGCAACCGCAAAGACGCCGGTCAGAATGGCGCCGAGCGTGCCGCCGACTCCGTGGACCGCCCAGACATCGAGGGCGTCGTCGACCTTCATGTGCTCGCGCAGAATGATCGCGCCGTAGCAGACGGCGCCTGCGGCCATACCGATGATGATCGCGGCGCTGGCATCGACGAAGCCTGAGGCCGGCGTGATCGCGACAAGGCCGGCGACGGCGCCGGAGATCGCCCCAACGACACTCGGCGTGCCCTTGTGAAGCCAGCTGACGGTCACCCAGGTGAGGGCCGCCATGCCGGCCGCCGTGTTGGTGACGACGATGGCGTTCGCGGCAGCGCCGTTGGCGCCGAGCGCCGAGCCGCCGTTGAACCCGAACCAGCCGAACCAGAGAAGACCGGCGCCGATGACGGCCAGGCGGACATCATGCGGCTCGAACCGTTCGGACAGGCGCCGAACTCGCGGTCCGAGCACCAGGGCCGCGACGAGGGCCGCGACGCCGGAGCTGATATGGACGACCGTGCCGCCCGCATAGTCGAGGGCACCGATGCCGGAGGCGCCCAGCCAGCCACCATCGCCCCAAACCCAGTGGGCTATCGGCGAGTAGACGAAGAGCGTCCAGAGGAGACTGAACAGGACGAACGCCTTGAACTTCTTTCTCTCCGCGAAGGCGCCGGTGATGAGGGCCGGGGTGATGATCGCAAACATCATCTGGAAGGCCATGAAGGCGCTCGCGGGGATGGTGGGCGCGTAAGAGATCGGGTCCTTGCCGATGCCCCTGAGGCCGAGGAAGTCGAGGCCCCCGATAAGACCGCTCACGTGATTCCCAAATCCGGGAATAGTGAACGGTAGATCGAAGCTCACTGCATCCTTGCCGAACGCGAGCGTGAAGCCAAACAGAACCCACGTAACACTGACAAGGGCCAGGATGAAGATGCTCTGCATGATGGTGCTGAGCACGTTCTTGCGGCGAACCAGGCCGCCGTAGAAGAGCGCGAGACCCGGCGTCATGAGCATGACAAGGGCGATCGACATCAGCACCCAGGCTGTGTCGCCGCTGTCGATCGGGTGTCCCGTCAGAATCACGTGCGGCTCTCCTCTGCGCTGTCCCATTCATGGCGTGGCCCCTCGGCCACCTGGCCCGAACGGAAGCGTAGGGATGCGGTTAGGAGGAATCAGTATCCGAGCGGTGGCACGGAGGTCACGGTCAGGTGGCGCGGCGGTTGCCGTTCAGGACGGAAACCGGCGAGAGTGGCGCGGCGCAACGAAACCGGCCCGAACCGTTGTCGTTGCGGCCCTCAGGAACCTGGGGTGGCCAAGTCGGTACCGCTCTCGGACGGCGTCGCGACCGGCGTCCCATTCGGATCCCAGAGTTCCGCGACCGCCAGCCGATTGGGCTGCGTCGCCTGACGACCGCCGGCGATGAGCACGCGTCCGTCGGGGAGCAACGTGGCAGTGTGATTGGCAGTCGGGAATACGAGCGGGGCCGCGGGGCTGAACTTGCCGGTGGCGGGATCGTATGTCTCTGAAACCGGCCGGTACGAGTCCAGTGGGTCGGACTGGAAGCCGCCCACGATCAGAACGCGACCGTCGCGGAGCAGCGTGGCGGTGTGGTCGTGGCGGCCGTAGTTCAGCGAGCCCGTGGCCGTGAACTTGCCACTAACCGGGTCGTACAACTGCGCGGATGTGGGGATCGTCGCGTCGCCGGGTTCCGCGGCGTCGCCGCCCACGATCAGGACGCGACCATCAGGCAGGAGCGTAGCCGTGTCCCAGATTCGTCCGATGCCCATCGAACCGGCGGAACGGAACGAGCCCGTGGCCGGGTCGTAAAGCTCAGCGGTATCGGTGATTCCGTCTTGGCCATAGCCGCCCTCGATCAATACTCGCCCGTTCTGCAGCAGGACCGCGCTAGACATCGTGCGGCCGAGCGCCGGCGACCCCGTCGAGCTGAACGTGCCGGTGGCCGGGTCGTAGAGCTCGGCCGACGCCAACATCTGATTGGCCGAGTCACCGCCGACGACCAGAACGCGTCCGTCCGACAGCCTGGTGGCCGTCTCGTGCTGGCGCGGCACCGCCATCGAGCCGGTAGCGCTGAACGTGCCGGTCCTGGGGTCGTACAACTCGGCCGAGGCGTCACCAGGCGAGCCGTCGACGCCGAAGGAGCTACCGCCCATGACAAGAACTCGGCCGTCCGCCAGCAACGTAGCCCTAGGGTCAACGCGACCGCGGGTCATCGACCCGGTTGCCGTGAAGGTACCGGTCGCAGGGTCGTACAGCTCCGCAGAGGCGAGTGGGCCGGCACCGCCCACGAGGAGAACTCTGCCATCGGCAAGCGAGACTGCTACCTGGTTCGAGCGAGCCACGGTCATCGAACCGATTTGGGTGAAACTCCCGGGTCCGGACGCGGCCGGAGTGGAGCGGTGGAAGGCGATCGCCACCAGCGTGACGGCCAGAACCAGAGTCGCGGCCAATCCGATGAACGCCGTGACTGTGCGACCGGTTGACCGGCGCCGGGCCGAGGCCGGCATAGGAGCCGGCAGAGCTCGATCGCGCACGATCGCCGTCCACAGTCGTTCGGGAGCCGGGACGATCGGCGCGGAGCTGAGAAGACGTTGGAGCTGCAGTTCGACGTCGCGCTCGTTCATCGCTGGACCTCTCTTGCGTCGCGGTCCATCCGGCCACGCAGCGCTTCTATAGCGGAGTGGAGTCTCGACTTGACCGTTCCCGACGGGCAACCCAGCCGGAGCGCGATCTCGTCGACCTGGAGATCACGCCAGAACCGGAGAACCACGACGGCACGCTGTTCCGGAGTGAGCACTTCCAGTGCCCGGCCCAATTCATCTTTGGCCAGCATCTCGCGGAACGGGTCGCTGCCCGGCAGCACTTCGCCTTCTTCAATCTCTACGAACCTGACCACCTTCCGGCGTCGCATCCGATCCATGCAGGCGTTGACCAGGATTCGATCGAGCCAGGCCTCGAAGGCACCGACGTCCTTCAGCGTTGCCCGAGACCGCCAGGCACGCGCCATGGCTTCCTGGGCGGCATCCTCCGCCTCGGCCGCGTCGCCGAGCAGATACCCGGCCAGCGAGTAGCAGCGATCAAGGGCCTGTTCTCCCAGACGCTCGAAGACCGACGCTATCGCCTCGGGTCGCTCGGTTTGGATGACCAGCCCTCCGTCGTGCATCCTGAAGTGCTCCGCTCCGCCGCCGACGGTTCTGTCCGTCGCAACCAAAGACGGCTGGGCTTCAGGCAACGTTCATTCTGGACGCGCAGTCGGCGACCCAACGCCCGTATTCGCTCGAGCCGACGCCGGACCGGCTAAACCCCCAGCCGGCTCCTCGCAGCGGCCAGCGCGGCGGCGACACGAGACGGGGCCGTCCCGCCCACAACGTCGCAGCCGGCCATCGCGCCCTCAAGGGCGGCGGCGGACCGAACATACGCAGGCACTGCCGCATCGCCCGCCAGAGCGGCGGCGGCACCGTCGTCCGAAGCGGCCAGCGCAGTAGCAATCGCGGCGTCGTCCAGCGCGTCCAGTGTCACCGATCCGCGCTCCGCCTCCGCGACCAGCGCCCCGACGATGTGGTGAGCGGCGCGAAATGCCACTCCCCGCCGAACGAGGGCATCGGCCACGGCCGTGGCAGTCGTGAAACCCTCGCCCGCCGCCTCGCGCATCCGCTGGCGGTTGACCGTGAGAGTCGCCACCATCCCGGCCATCACGAGCAGAGATGCCTCCAGCGTTGCCGCGGCGTCGAACAGCACCGGCTTGTCGTCCTGCATGTCCTTCTGATAGGCCAGCGGCAGTCCCTTGAGGAGCGTCAGCATGCCGGTCAGCCCGCCGATGACACGCGCCGTCTTTCCACGTACAAGCTCCGCCGGATCCGGGTTCTTCTTGTTAGGCATCATCGAGGAGCCGGTCGAGTACGAGTCGGCCGCGCGCACGAAGCCGAAGCGCGGGTTGGACCACCACGTGATCTCCTCGGCAAGCCGGCTGAGGTGAACCATGCAGAGGGCGAAGGCAGCCAGCGCCTCTACCACGAAGTCGCGGTCGGAGACACCGTCGAGCGAATTGGCCGTCACGCCGTCGAAACCCATTTCGGCCGCGGTTGCTTCTCTATCCAGCGGATAGCCGGCCCCGGCCAGCGCGCCCGAGCCAAGCGGCGAGACGTTGGCCCGGCGCCGGCAATCGGCCAGCCGGCCGCGGTCGCGTTCCATCATCTCCACATAGGCAAGCAAATGGTGAGCGAATAGCACCGGCTGAGCGGGCTGAATGTGCGTCATTCCCGGCATTACGGCCTCGCCGTCGCGAACGGCCAGCCCAACCAGGGAGCGCTCCATCTCGAGGACCGCGGCGTCCAGGCCGTCCAAAGTTCGGCGCAGCCAGAGGCGCATATCTGTGGCCACCTGGTCGTTTCGGGAACGCCCGGTGTGGAGGCGCCCCGCAATCGGGCCGATCCGCTCCCGCAGCGCGACTTCCAGGTTCATGTGGACGTCTTCAAGCGCCGGGTCCCAGACGAGCTTGCCGGCCTCTACCTCGACTCGCAACGACTCGAGCCCGCGCACCAGCGTTTCGACATCCTCCGGCGCAAGCATCTCGGCGCGCCCCAGCCCGTGAACGTGGGCAATCGAACCGGCGATATCGTCCACGGCAAGAGCATGGTCGAAGTCGATCGAGCGCGTGAACTCTGCCATCCGCGCGTCAGACATGCCTTCGAACCGACCGCCCCACATCCGCATGGGTTCTCCTCCGCTGCTTCCCTCGCCGGGGCCATGGTACCGGCCCGCGGAGGCCCGCGCGCGAACTCACTTCACCGAGCGTCAGGGGAGCGGCGCCACGGCCACCGCAGGCAGTTTGTCGATGTGGACTCCCTGTCCCGAATTGCGGAGATCCGGCAGCGCGAAATACCCGATCACACCACCAAGCAAGGCGCAAATCGCACCGCCGCCAAAGACCCCGATCGGTCCCATCGTCCCGTACAGGATTCCGCCCAGGAAATTCGCCAGGATCGCCCCGCCGCCATAGCAACATGCCTGCAGCAATGTCTGCCCGGTGGACTGGAGGCCTGCGGGCAGCATCCGAGCGATCGTCAGTACGTACGAGACCAACACCCCTGAGAAGAAGATCCCCGATATGAAGCGGGTAATGAGAATCGGCGCGGTGTCCACAAGGAAGACCCAGCTCAGCAGGCAGATCGCGAAGCCGAGGGATGATGCCATCAGGACGGACCTGGCGCCGAAGCGGGCAACAAGGAAGCCCGCAATGACGAGCCCGGGGACCTCCGCACCTGAACCAAGACCGTTCACCATGCCGACCTCAGCAGCCCCCCCGCCCAGATCGGCGATTCGCAGTGAGACAAATGTGGTCGCAGCCATGATTCCGATGAATCCGCACGTCACCGCAAGCAGGATCGCAACGAGCCTGGGCTGGATCCTGAAAGCCTCTCCTACGGACCCGAATCGGCCATGAGAACCTTCGACATGGGCGCGACCTTCGCGTTGGGCGCTGGTGCGACGATGGCGTTCGCTGTCCCGCCCCAGGGGAACCAGTTGCGCGAAGACGATCATCGAAACAATGATCGCAACGTATATGTACGGCGCTGCACCGTACCCCACAACCCCGTAAAGAAGACCGAAGACAATTCCGCCGCCACCTGCGCCGAAGCTCAAGATAAGGCGTAGTCGCGTGTACTCCCGCGTCGCGTTTGCCAGGATGGGCATGGCCATCGCATCGGTCAGCGCCATCAACGGCCCGCCGCCCAGGTTCATGAGGACCTGGCATAGAACAATCGCGATAACGGGCAACGGCTGGCCGTACATCAGGCCGGCGATTGCCGCCGGTACGCAAGCGATCTGCAAAGCCCGACGAGGTCCTGTTACGACATCGCCGACGTGGCCCCAGATGGGTAGAACGAGCGTGTAGGCGACTGACCCAAGGCTACAAGTAACTCCGATCAGGGCCGGGGCGAATCCCTTGGATTGGAGGAGGACCGGCACGAAGCCATACATGGCGCCGATGACCAGCCCATTCCACAGATATAGCACCCTCAACCACCGCATCGCGGAATGGTAACGGCAGGCGCGCCGGAGGGCGTCCGCCAAAGCCCGTAGAGGCCACCGTGCCCACGCAGCGGCGGTACGATACCCAACGCCAACGGCCGCACAGGATTCCTTCTGGAAGGAGATCGCAATGACCATGGGGACTCGCGCCTGCCCCAGATGCGGGACTGCGCTGAATGCCTCGTGGAGAGGGCCGTGCGGAGCCTGCGGGGCCCCGTTCCAGGCAGCGCCTGTCGCTCCCGCGCCCCCGCAGTGGCCCAACTCCGCACCGTCTGCGTCGCCGCAAGGCTGGCAGAGCAAAGCGCCGGCAGGGCCCGCCCAGCCCATGCAGCCGCAGATGCGGCCGCCTACGCAGCAGCCGATGCAGCAGCCCATGCCGGCGCCGCAGCAGCCGATGCCGCAGCAACCCGTGCAGCAACCCGCGCCGCAGCCACAGCCGCAGCCGCAGCCGCAGCAACCGATGCCGCGCCCACCGATGCCTCCGGCCGCGCCGCCGGCGCAATCGCCGCAGAGTCCATGGACCGCGCCCTTCCCGGCCGGAGCCGCACAGCCACAACAGCCCGCTCCTTGGTCCGCGTCTCAGCCCGCAAGTAATGCCCGAGGCGGCATCAACCCGTTGGTCTTAGTGCTGGCCGGCCTGATGATCGTGGCACTGGTCGGCGTCATCGGCTTCGTGGCGGTAGGCGCGATCTCCGGCTCCAAGGGCGGCTCCCCCGCCGGCAGCATCAACGTGGACCCGTCGAGCTTCAGCTGTTCCTCAAGCGGCACGGTCAACCTCACCATCAGACTTGCCGGCTCGGTGCGAAGCACTCAGCAGGTGATCACAACCCTGGACGGCAAGACGTGGGGTTCGGTGATCGTCTCAGATCAGTTCCAGAAGCAATCCGACGGCACCTGGCTGCACTCGAATTCCACGATCCTGGACTCGTGCCACGGCCCGGATGGACAGCTCTCGGCCGGAACTCATAGGCTCCAGATCCTCGACTCGGACGACAAGGTACTGGCCGAAGGATCGTTCACCACGAGTAAGTGACCTTCGACCTGGCACCGACACGGGGCTACAGACCGCCCGCGCCGGATTTCTAGGGTTGCTCCTTGGATAGCCATGGCCTACCGTGGCCTCCAAGGAGGCTACTGTGGCGAGTAGAGATAGCAGTGGCGACTCCGGCGTGAGCCGGCAACCTGGCAAACCCAAGCCATCCCCGTCGGCACCGGCACCTTCGGCCGAGCCTACCGTCGCAAAGCAAGCCGCGAAATCGGCCGCCGAGCGTCGGCAGGGCAAGAAGGTCGCCCGCGCCGTTTCGTTCGACCCCACCACCGGCGACCTGGTTCAGAAGCGCCGCAAGCCGATCGACCCCAAGACATATGACGCGGAACTTGCGCGGCTGCAGGTCGAGTTGGTCAAGCTGCAGGAGTGGATCAAGCTCCGCGGCCTCAAGGTCGTCTGCTTGTTCGAAGGACGCGACGCGGCCGGCAAAGGCGGCGTCATAAAGCGCGTCTCCGAAACCCTCAACCCGCGCATTTGCCGCATCTGCGCCCTCGGTATCCCTACCGAGCGCGAGAAGAGTCAGTGGTATTTCCAGCGCTACGTGGCTCAGCTCCCGGCCGCAGGCGAATGGGTCCTCTTCGACCGCAGCTGGTACAACCGGGCCGGCGTGGAACACGTCATGGGCTTCTGCACCGAGGGCGAGTACAAGGAATTCCTCCGCGCCACACCCGAATTCGAGCGGATGCTCATCCACTCCGGAGTAATCCTGCTCAAGTACTGGTTCTCGGTCAGCGACGAGGAGCAGGAGCGCCGCTTCCAGGGCCGCATCCAGGAGCCGACGAAGCGCTGGAAGATCTCACCGATGGACGTGACCTCGAGGGCCAAGTGGGTCGACTACTCCAGGGCCAAGGACGCCATGTTCGCAGCGACGGACTCAGCCGAGTCACCGTGGTGGGTCGTCGAGGCGAACGACAAGATGCGTGCCCGGCTCAACTGCATCAGCCACATCCTCAAGATGATCCCGTACGAGGACACCACGCCCGAGAAGATCGTCCTGCCGCCCCGCCAGGTTGATAAGGGCTATGTTCGGCCACCGCTCAAGCACCAGCATTTCGTGCCGGAGAAGTACTGACAGCAACGGCGCGGCGTGTTGCCCCGTCGAGCGGTTAGGATGGTTGGCGTGTCCGACCAACTCTCACTGAGCCTGTCCGGTGACGTCGCGCGGCTGCCCCGATCGATGCGCCCGATGCTGGCCAAACCGGCCGATGCCGCCTTCGACTCGGACGAGCACATGTTCGAGCCGCGCTGGGGCGGGCGCCGGGTTCTTGCGTTCATCGAACCCGATCGGTCGGGAGGAAGCCCACGGCTGCGGCTGATCGACGACAACGGCCGCGACCTGGCCGCCCAGCTGCCCGAGCTGGCGATTCTGGCCGACCTCGTCGGCGACCTGCCGGCGATCCTGGACGGCGAGATCGTGATGCCGGACAAGGCCGGCCGAATGGACGAGGAGTCCCTGGTGGCGCGCCTCGCCGACGGCGTGAAGGGCGATTCGACGCCTGTCTACCTCGCCTTCGATCTGCTTTGGGCGGCCGGCCGGCCGATCATCGCCCAGCCGCTTCTGCGGCGGCGGGAACGCCTGGCCAAGATTGTGCGGCCGACAGCAGAACTGGTAATCCTGCCGGGCGTTGTGCGCGACGGCCTGGATCTCTACTTCGCCGTGGCCCAGCAGGGACTCCGCGGCGTGATGGCGCGCCATCTGCGCAGCCCCTACTTGCCCGGCCGGCGTAGCGAGCTGTGGCGGTGGGTCGCTTCGCGGCCCGGCGAGATGCCGCTCCACGCCGTCCCTGATCTGGTGGCCGAACCACCGTCCCGGCCGATCCTGGCATTGATACAGCGACTGCCGCTGGACTTTGGCCCCGAGCCGGACGCGATACCGACGGAGCCGGCCCGAACCTAGCGCGAGACCCGCGCCGCCCTGAACACCTGCCGCAAGCCGACGCGCTGCCCGTAGAGAAGCACCCCGGCGCTGTAGATCCGGGCCGCCAAGAAGAGCGCTACGGCGATCGCCGCAATCAGTAACAACACCGCCAGCGCCAACTCCCAAATCTCCACGTGCCCTGTCGAAACACGGGCCAGCATCAGATACGGGCTGAAGAACGGCACCAGCGACGCGATCCGAACCCAGGCGTCGTCGATCGACTGGAGAGCAAAGACCGACATGAAGTAGCCGACCATGATCAACATCATCAACGGCGAGGTCGCGCTTTGAACATCCTCCTGGCGGCTCACCAGCGATCCCAGAGCGGCATACAGCAGGGAGTACAGAAGAAAGCCCAGGACGAAGAAGACCGCGAACGCGATCAGGACGGACGGGCTCAAACCACCGAATGGAGTCCCGGTGCCGGTGCCGAGAAGCGCCTTATGGATGGGATCCTGAGCGATGAGACCGCCGCATACGGCCCCGAGTATCAACCCGTATTGGGTCAGTCCGGCGGCGCCGTTCCCTATCACCTTACCGGCCAGCATCTGAATGGGAGTAGTGGCGTTGAGCATCAACTCCATCACCCTGCTTCCCTTCTCCTCGGCCACGCTCATTGCCACCCAGACGCCATACGTGATGATGGCCATAAATATCAGAACGATCAGGCCGGTCGACAGGAGACTGGACGAGACCTCCTGGCTGAGATCCTTCGCAGGCTGGGAGGAACCGCTGACCGGCGCCACGGTCAGGCTGAACGGGGCCCGCAAAGCGTCCGTGGAAGTCCCCGCCCGGAAGAGGCGGTCCTCTATCTCGAGCGAAGGTAATGCGCCCGTGATTTGCGATACCGACCGGCCGTCGGCGGGACTGTCCGTTCGAAGAGTGAACGTCAAATCCTGGGTCGTTGCATCCCGAACGATGAGCAGGAGAGCGTCGAACTTGGCGGCCTCGAGGTCCTTCTGGGCTGCCGCCTCGTCACCCGGCGCAAGCCAGGTAATTGCATAAGCGGCGTGGGCGCTCTGATCCGTCGACTGGCCGTTTAGTTGGCTGCTAAGTAGGGTCAGCGAGTCCGCAGGCATGCCGGGGGCCTGCGCCAGAACCACCAGGCGCGTCTGGGACGTGCTGCTCGTGTAATCGATCAGGACCGGAAGCTGGGTGGCCGCAAACGCGACCAATGCCAGCAGCGCGGTGCCGACGATGAAGCTCCTGGTCCTGACTCTGCCGCGATACTCGCGTACAGCGATGTACCAGGCGTTGGGGAATAGGGTCCGCCAGCCGCTCATTTGCGTGCCGCCTTTGGTGCAAGGGTCCGTTCCGAGGTGTCCAAGTGTCCGACATGCTCGATGAAGACCTGCTCGAGCGATGGGTCCGTCAACTCAAAGTGGCGAACCTTATGGCCACTGTCCAGGGCGGCTTGAAGGATCAATCCCGGGTCTTGGCCGGGTGAGACCTCGGCCTCGGTGTAGTCCTGAACCCGTCGGGTGACTGTCACGCCGTTCAGTGCTCCGAGCCAGGCCATTTCGGGATCGCCCTCGACCGCAACGCGAACCATCTGGCGACCGGTCGAGCGGCGAACATCGCGGACGGATCCACCAACGACCACGCGCCCGCGATCCAGGATGGCGATCGACTCGCACAATTCCTCGACGGTCTCCATCTGGTGAGTCGAAAACACGATCGTCTTGCCCTGGTTCTTCATCTCCAGGAAAGCTTCTTTGAGCAGCGACGCGTTGACCGGGTCAAGGCCGGTGAAGGGCTCGTCCATCAGCAGAATCTGAGGGTCGTGAATAATCGCGGCGATGAACTGGATCTTCTGCTGGTTGCCTTTCGAAAGCTGTTCGGCGCGTCTATCTGCGTATTCGGGGATGCGGAAACGCGTCAACCAATCGCGAGCCTCCCGCTCGGCCACTTTGCCCTTCACCCCATGGAGCTTGGCGAAGAAGACCAGCTGCTCAAGCACGTTCATCTTGGCGTAGAGACCGCGCTCCTCCGGCAGATAACCCCACGTCTCGCGGGGAAGCTCGGTGTTGGGCGTCCCATTCCAAGTGATCGATCCGCAGTCGGGCCGAAGGATGTCCAGGACCAGGCGCATGGCCGTGGTTTTGCCGGCACCGTTGGCGCCGAGGAAGCCGAAGACTTCACCCGGCTTCACTTCCAGCGAGATGCCATCAAGCGCCTGGACATCCCCGAAGCGCTTGGACACGGAGTCGATGATCAGTGCCATTCAAATCTCGTAAGACAAGGTTGCATGCCATTTAGTCGACGATCAGCCGGGCCGTGGCGGAGGAGCCACGGCTTTGTGCTCTCCGTCTGTACCAGACCAACTCGACCATGTACAGGCCTCCGAGCATGCCGGCCACTGCCGCGATGCTGCGCTACGTCTGTCAAACCGTCCGACCGTACCAGAATCTGCTGACCGTGTGGAAGCCGCTCAAAATCAGGATGGTCAGCGCATACGGTGATCCATCGAGGTCGGCGAACTTAAGAATCGGATAGAGCGCGGCGCCACGAACATGGTCATGAAGACCGCCGGGACATCGGCTTCTGGTGAAATAGCTGGCATCGCTCATCGCGCGGACCTGCGGCTATGCGACCCAGGGCTTGTGACGGATCGCGCGATAAGCCTCGGCAACCACAGCCGGCGCCAGTGCGATTGCCACCACGAGGAGCCAGTCAACCGCATCCAGCGGAGTGGCCTGGAACGCATCCTGCAGCGGCGGAACAAACGGGATCACGATCTGAACGGCCACGCACAAGACCCCGCCGGCTAGCAACAAGGCGTTGGGCCGCCGCAAGAGGACGGGGTACGCAAGGCTGCGGTTGGCGTTGGCTCGGATCACTTGACCGATCACGAGCGCCGTGTAAGCCAGCCAGCGTGCGTGCGTGAAGTCCGGGCTGTGCTGCTCGATCAGCCAGAGCGCCGCCACGGCGCTGAAGCCGCCGGCCAGGCAGATGCGAGCCAGGATGGACCAGTCCAGGAGCGGCTTCGTGCGCGACCGCGGCGGCCGCTGCATCGCGCCGGGCTCCTCAGCCTCGCCCTCAAACGAAACAGCCGTGAGCATGTCGATGAAGACCTCGAGCCAGAGGATCTGAATCGGCAGGAGCGGCTGGCCGAAGCCGGCAACTGTGGCGATCAAGATGAAGCCGAGCATCGCCACGTGAGTCGAGATCAGGAAGACAAGGCCCTTCTGGACGTTGGCCACCAGTCGGCGGCCTTCGCGCAGGCCGTACATCAGAGTCACGAACGAATCGTCGTTGAGGACCAGGTCGGAGGCCTCGCGGGCGACTGCGGTCCCACTTCCCATCGCAACCGCCACGTCGGCATGATTGAGTGCCGGAGCGTCGTTAACACCGTCGCCCGTGACAGCGACGGTGCGGCCCGCAGCCCGGGCTACGTCGACGATCCGCAGCTTCTGCTCCGGAATGGCTCGCGCCACTACGTGGAGCCGGGGTAACTCATCGGCAAGACGGGCGTCGTCCCAGGTCGCCAACTCGGTGCCGGTAACAACATGGGCGTTCGGTAGCCCGGCTTCTGCGGCAATCGCGGCCGCCGTCGTCGGATGATCACCGGTCACGACCATGGGTTGAATTCCGGCCTCGATGGCAAGCGCCATTGCCTCACTGATGCCGGGTCGAATCGGGTCGGCAAATGCAAGCACGCCGAGCGGCAGCCACTTGCCACCCTCGATGCAACGGGCGAGAAGAAGCAGGCGCTCCCCAGCTTCCGCGCCACTCTCCACGAGGTCATGCCAACGAGCCACCTCGGCGCGCGCCAGGCCCGAACACATGGCCAGAACGGCTTCCGGTGCGCCGAGAGCCAACTCCTCAGCTTCAGATGAAGGGCCAGAACCAGGCTTTCGAGCCCGCGTCCGCGAGTACGGCTGTTCGTCGCTCGCTCCGGACGCATCGATCAGATAGGTTGGATCCAGGTCCAGAACAACGGCCTGGTCCGAGAGGAAGGTGAACAGGGAGCGGCTGAACGACCCAGGCTTGTTTCCGGCGACAGCGCTCCAGGCGTCTTCTTCAGCTCGAACGGCCAGCGTCGCCAGCTCCACAAGACGACTCTCATCCTCGACCACGCCGTCCGGGGTGCGAATCGCGGCCAGAGCGAGGCGGTTCTGGGTCAGCGTTCCAGTCTTGTCGGTGACGATCAGATCCACCGAGCCGAGCGTCTCCTGGGCCGAAAGGCGCCGGACGAGCACCTTCATCTTCATGAGCCGGTAAGCGCCCAGACCGAGCACCACGGCTACCAGGGCCGGCGGTTCTTCGGGGATTGCCGCGATCGCAGCGGAGATACCGGCCAGAACGTTCTTGCCAGCCTCCTGGCCCCGCAGGAAACCCAGGCCGACCACGATCGTGATAAGGCCGATGGCCACAAAGAACAGGATGTGGACGAGCCGGTCCATCTCGCGCTGCAACGGAGAGCGGCGCCTTTCGCGGCCGGCAAGCGCCTGCGAAATGCGACCGAACTCGGTGCGGAGACCCGTCGCGATCACGACGCCCTCGCCGCGACCACCGACGACGGAGGTACCGCCGTAAGCGATCGAACGCCGGTCGGCAAGCGCCGCGCCAGCTGGATCCGCCTCAACCTGAGCCGGCTCAGGCAATGACTCGCCGGTCAAGACGCTGCGATTGAACGTCATTGACTCGACCCTTATCAGCCGTAGATCCGCCGGGACGACATCGCCCGTCCGCAGAAGCACCACGTCACCGGGCACGAGGTCACGTGTCGCGACGTCCTCAACTGAACTGCCCCGCCGAACGCGCGCGATCGGAGCCGCCGCGTCTCGCAGCGCCTCCAGGGCCTTCTCGCCCCGGTATTCGGTGACAACGCCGGCCCCAACGATCGGGGCCAGGATCACCAGGACCAGAAGGCCGTCACGGACCTCACCCAGGGCGATCGCAAGACAGCCGGCAACCGCCAGTAACACGACGAATGGCTCGCGGGCCCCCTCAAACAGCAGCTTCCAGAAGGATGTCTTCCGAGAGGGCTCCAGCTCATTTGGACCGAACTCTGCCAGCCGAGCCGAAGTCTGCTCTTGTGTGAGGCCCACGGACGCGCTTACGCCCAGCCTCTCCAGAACCGATTCGGCAGGCAGTTGTGCGGCGACCTCGGGGAGATCAGCATAAGAATCGGCGGGCGGCAACGCCCCGTGCGGAGCAGCGGTCATGACATCTCACCGTATCGAGCCGGGTCCGCTGCTCGACTGTCAGGCCATGGGCGTCCGCCCCGACGCCGCCTCTACAATGAGGCATGAAGACGAACCCTGCAAACGAGCCCAAGGCGATCAACGCCGACCGCGAGGCCGGCATCGTCACGGTCGACTGGTCGGACGGCCATCGCAGCGTCTACGGTGCCACCAACCTGAGGCTGAACTGTCCGTGTGCGTTCTGCCAGGGCGAAGCCGGTCAGCCGGGCTGGCTGGCCACGAACCCAACGATAACGGCGGAGCAGACGCAACTCGTCGCCATGCGACTCATAGGCCAGTACGCGCTTGCGCCGACGTGGGGCGACGGCCACGACACCGGCTACTACACGTTCGATGCGCTCCGCCGGGATTGCCCGTGTTCGGAGTGCGCCGCAGACCGACGTCTGCCGAACTGAGCCCCTCAACGCCTCGGCCTTGCGAATGATGGCCGTTTCGTCACACCGGCCGACCCACTCGCGGTCGCGAGGGGGGACAATCTGATACAAGACCAGTTGCTCACCATGTCACTACCAATCACGCACGAGGAGATCAAGTGATCGTCGCCACAACCCCATACCTGGCCGGATACAAGGTGACCGAGGTCAAGGGCCAGGTCTTCGGCCTTGTCGTTCGAAGCCGAGGCTTTGCCGGCAACTTCACCGCCAGCCTGCGCTCACTCGTCGGCGGAGAGATCCACGAGTACACCGAACTCCTCGAGGACACCCGCCGCCAGGCCCTGGACCGGATGGTTCACAACGCCACTCTGATGGGCTGCAACGCCGTCATCTCGATGCGCTTCGACTCATCCGAAATCGGGACGACGATGTCGGAGATCGTGGCCTATGGGACCGCGGTCGTGGTTGTCCCAGATGCGTCCGGCGGTAACCCAACGGGCGAGTAGAGAGCCCTCAGAAGCCCGTTCGGGATCGCCCGGAGCGATACCTCGGCAGGTTTCGCGCCGGGCGACCGGTCGGCCGGTCGTCCGTTCGACGGGTCTGGAGAGACGCAAGATGCTCCACTTTTCGGTCAAGCTGCTGGTGTTCGGCTTCGGAGCGTTGATGTTCGCGGGCGGGCTGGTCGCAATCAGCGCCGGCGGCGCCGCAGCCCTCTCCGGCATCTGGGCGGTGGGCTTCGGCGCCGCGATCATGATCGCAACCGTCCTCCAGAGAGCGCGCTATCGGTCCCTCGCGGCAGATAGGACCGGCTCCAATCCTGGCCCGGGCGGCGGCGAAATCGGCCGGATCGATCCCAGATTCGCGCCGACGAGCGAAGTATTCACGGACCCAACCAGCAACCTCGTCATGCGTGTGTACGTGGACCAGCGCACGGGCGAACGGCGCTATCTGGCCGAGGGCCGCCGCTGAGGCGCCGGAGGCAGGGCGGCGCTGCGCGCGTCACGCGTAGCAACGTGGGGCGTCCGCCTATTGCCAAGTCGCGCCGACCGTCGAGAATGGGCCGATGCACCTGAGGATCGCGCCAATTCCAAGCGGCCCTGATCCAACCGCTCTCAGGAATCCGAGAAGCAAGTGACCTCGATCATTCGCCCGAACACCGGTCGCGCCACGCCCACCTCGGGCGAGGCCGGTTCGGCGCTGCCCTACATAAACCGCGAGCTCAGCTCGCTCGGATTCCAGCACCGCGTCATCTACGAAGCGAGCGACGTGCGGAACCCGCTGCTTGAACGAGTGAAATTCCTGGCCATCTTCTCGAGCAACATCGACGAGTTCTTCCAGATCCGTGTTTCGGGCTTGATGGAGCAAGCCGAGGCTCACGCGGTCCCCGGCACCCCGGGCGAGAAGACCGCCGCAGAGCAACTGGCCGAAATCCGAAGGCGCTTCCGCGAGCTCCTGGACGAGCAGAGCACCATCTTCGAGCATGTCTGCTCAGATCTCCGTGCCGCAGGCATCGACTTCGTCGACTACGACAGCGTACCGCAGCACCACAAGGCAATTCGCCAGCGTTTTGAGGATGAGATATACCCCGTCCTCACTCCCCTGGCGGTGGACCCGGGTCATCCCTTCCCTTACATCAGCTCGCTCAGCCTCTCGCTGGCCATCCGCATGGAGGATCCGGAAGAGAATGAAGAGCGATTCGCCCGGGTGAAGGTGCCGGAGACCCTACCGCGCTTCATGCAAGTAGAGCCTGGTAAGTTCGTTCTGCTGGAGCAAGTCATCGCTGCAAATCTGGACATGCTCTTCACGGGCATGGACATCCTTGAAACGCACCTCTTCCGTGTGACCCGCGACGCGGACCTCGAGCTGCAGGAAGACGAAGCGGACGACCTCATGCTGGCTCTGGAGATGGAGCTGCGGCGGCGGCGCTTCGGCGACGTAGTCAGGCTGGAAGTGGATGAGGCTATGCCCGCCTCGATGAGGGACTTGCTGGAGAAGGGCGTCGGCGCGGACCCCGCGGACTGCTACGAGATCCCCGGCATGCTCGACCACACCGGGCTATGGCAGATCGCCAAACTTGACCGCCCGGATCTCAAATTGCCGCCCTGGTCACCCGTGGTTCCGGCCCGCCTCGCACCAGGCGGGGACGATGAAGCGGCCGATATCTTCGCCGCCATACGCGCCGGCGACATCCTCGTCCATCACCCTTACGAGAGCTTTGCCGCCTCCACGCAGCAATTCATATCGCAGGCGGCGTCGGACCCGGATGTCCTCTCGATCAAGATGACGCTGTACCGAACCAGCGGCGACTCCCCCATCGTGCGCGACCTGATCGCCGCCGCCGAGCGGGGCAAACAGGTAGTGGTCCTCGTTGAGATCAAGGCCCGCTTCGACGAAGAGGCCAATATCGTGTGGGCCCGCAAGCTGGAACAGGTCGGCGCCCACGTGGTCTACGGGCTGGTAGGTCTCAAGACGCATTCGAAGACTTCGCTGGTCGTGCGACGCGAAGGATCGACGCTCCGCCGCTATGTCCATATCGGAACCGGCAACTACAACCCCGGCACGGCTCGCCTGTACACGGACCTCGGCCTCCTGTCGTGCCGCCCCGAGCTCGGCGCGGACGTGAGCGACCTATTCAACGTTCTCACGGGCCTCTCCCGCCAGCGCGACTTCCGGCGCCTGGTCGTGGCCCCCATGAACTTGCGCAACTGGGTCCTCGAAATGATCCATCGCGAGGCCGACCATGCGCGGGCGGGCAAGACGGCCCGCATCGTGCTGAAACTCAACTCGCTGGTCGACCCGGCCTGCATAGCCGCTCTCTACGAGGCGCGGCAGGCAGGCGTGACGGTGGATTTGATCATCCGAGGCATTTGCTCCCTCTGGCCGGGCGTGCCCGGTGTCAGCGAGGGAATCGTCGTCCGATCGATCGTGGGCCAGTACCTCGAGCATTCCCGCGTCTTTTCCTTCTCGAACGCTGGGCGTCCGGAATTGTTCATCGGATCGGCGGATTTGATGGAACGCAACCTCGACCGGCGAGTCGAAGCCGTCGTACCAATTGAGGATCTGGAGTCCCGGGCCCGAATCGAGGCGGTCCTCGAGGTGATGCTGGCGGACGACAGTCGCTCATGGCAGCTCGGTCCGGATGGCGATTACCGGCGGACCGAGGAAATGAACGCCGCGCCAGGTAACATCGACACGTTCGAGACGCTCAAGGCGCTCGCGATTCGGAGCGCAGAGGATTCGGCCGACGCCCCTCACCGACCTTACGCCGGTATGGGCTCGCTCGATCCAAGGGCATAGCCTGGTCCGAGCGAGGGAACAATGGCCACGAGCCACAAGATAGAGATCGAGATCAAGTACGAGGTTGTGGAACCGGGCGGCGCCGACCGCTATCTGGTTACTCCTGAACTCGGCCCATTCACGCCCGACGGACCCGTTACCGCCGTTCGCGTCGAAGACAAGTACGTCGACTCCGCAGCCTGGGGCCTGGCTCGCGCAGGTTTCGCGGCCAGGTTGCGCAAGACCTCGCGCGGAACGGTCATCAGCATCAAGGCCCAGAACTCCTCCATCGGCCCACTGCAGCGGCGAGAAGAGATCGAGGGCCCGGCCGATGACGGCATGATGGCCAGGGACTGGCCAGCGTCTCAGGCCCGCACCGTCGTCATGGAGCTATGCGGGGGCGAACCGCTGGTCGAGCTCCTGACGATCCGGCAGACGCGCCGCCTGCGCCGGCTTCAAGCCGGCGACACTCAGGCCGAAATAACCGTCGACGAGGTCGAGGTGTTCGGACAAGACCACCTGCTCGACAGCTTTGAGGAGCTTGAGGTTGAGCTGAAGCGCGGCGACGAAGCGCCGCTGGCCGCGCTGGTCAAAGTCTTCGGTCACGACCGCATCCTGAAGCCGGTCTCACGATCGAAGCTGGCACGGGCAGTCAAGGCGATCCGGAAGTCCATGCCCTCGATGCCTGAGGAATTGCAGCAGCGCTGGCTGACCGCTCCGCCGGAACTGCTTGCGGGCAAGGAGAAGCAGCGTCGCAAGGCGGCAAGGACCGAACCACCGGCCACCGATAGCCTGCCGGTTCCGCCGCAGCCGATCGCTCCGCCACGACCCAGCCCGCGCGAGATCGGCATAGGACCCGAGGACAGCATGCCGGAAGCGGCTCGCAAAGTTCTGGACTATCACTTCGCCCGGCTGCAGCGCCGCGAAGCTGGAACCCGCACCGGCGCCGATGCCGAGGATCTCCACGACATGCGCGTTGCCACCCGGCGGATGCGGGCCGCCTGGCGGGTCTTCGACGGCGCCTTCAAGGCGGGCAAGACCAAGAAGATCAGACGATACCTGGAGAGGCTGGCCGACCGGCTCGGCGCGGTGCGTGACCTTGACGTCCTGATCGAAGGCCTCGAAACATACCAGGGATCTCTGGACGAACGGCGGCGACCCGGCCTGGAGCCACTTCTCTCAGTGTGGCGCAGGCAACGAGCGCACGCCAGGACTCAGCTCATCACCGAGTTGGATTCGCACCGATATGCGGGCTTCGTCCGGGAGATGGACGAGTTCTTGGACGCGGGCGCCCATGCCGCAGCCGCGGTCGGCACGCCGACGGCTCCTCACCGAGTCCGCGATCGGGCCGCGTCCGAGATCTGGGCCGCGTACGAGGTTGTCCGCGCCTATGAAGTCGTCCTGCCATGGGCAGGCAACGAGACGCTCCACGACCTCCGGATCTCGACCAAGTGGCTCCGCTACGCCCTCGAGTTCTTCGGCGAGACGCTCGGGCCCGACGGTCCGAGATTACTGGAACGAGTCTGCGCACTGCAGGAGCACCTGGGCTGCCTGCACGATGCGGATGTCGCGGCCAAGCTGGCCCGCGACCTGCTTGTTGCGCGCGCCGATGTACTCACCAAGGCAGAGGCCGATGCCATCGGCGCGTACTTGCGGGCTCGCGAGCGCGAGGTCGCTCGGTTGCGTCGGGCCCTGGGCCCAGTCTGGCGAGCCGTCGGCGGAGCGCCATTCCGGCGGGCCTTGGGACGAGCAGCCGCGGCCCTGTAAACTCGCGCTCATGCGAATCGGAACGGGCGGCTCCTCATGGACTTGATCCTTATAGGCGTAGGCGGCTTCTTCGGCGCCATCGCCAGGTACCTCGTGGACGGCTGGGTGAGTGGCAGCACCAGGATCGGCGCCTTTCCGCTTGGGACTTTCGTGATCAATATCAGCGGCGCCTTCACGCTGGGTCTTCTGTTCGCCCTGGCCCTGGAGAAGACCTCGATCGACCCACGCATCCGCGGCCCGGTGATGATCGGCTTTCTGGGCGCGTACACAACCTTCTCCACCCTGATGCTTGAGTCCTGGCGCCTGGCCGAGGACGGCAGCTGGGGCCTGGCCATGTTGAATGTCGGTCTTTCCGGTGCGGTGGGCCTGTGCGCCGTCTTCGCCGGCCTGACCCTCGGGAGGGCACTCGCATGAAACTCGAAGGCATCGGCCTGCTGGTCCGGATCTACATCGGAGAGAGCGACCACTGGCAAGGCCGACCGCTGTACCAGGCCATCGTCGAGCTGCTTCGCGAGCGCCAGATCGCGGGCGCGACCGTCATCCGCGGGATCGAAGGCTTTGGGGCCAAGTCCCACCTTCACACGACACGGATCCTGCGCCTCTCCGAGGACTTGCCGGTCCTGATCGAAGTGGTGGACGAAGAGACCAGGCTCCGGGCGATTCTACCCGAGCTGGATGCCATGGTTGGCGACGGTCTGATCACGCTCGAGAAGGTGGAGATCATCGCATACCGAGCCGCTGGTAAATGACCGCGCGTTAATCCCAGGTTCATACCGCGATCACCTCGCGTCGCCAGTCTTCTGAGTGTGCTGCCGAATGCCCCGGCGGCCGGCCAGGACAGGAGACCGCGTCGATGATGTACGCAGCCGAACTGGAGTTCCCAGCCCAACCCACTCCGGCCGAAATCGTGGCCGGCGTTCGGGCCGAACTCAATCAGATCAGGGACCGAGCCGCACTCCTGGATTCCTACAGGCGCGAGTCGCTCGGTCGTCTAGCATCCAGCTCCGATCGCGCCGACTACGAAACGGCCGCGCTGGACCTCGCCTATGCGCTGCGCTGGCTCGAACTTGCCGAGGAAGAAGCTCCGGAGGGCCCGATGCTCGAATTGATGGGTGGCATGGATGATGAATAGCGGTCAGTCGAGCCGCCCGGCAGGCCAGCCCCGACCCATCGGCCCAATATCTGACGAAGGCCCCGACTACGGGATCCGTGCTATGGCGCTTTGGCCACGCCTTGACGCTCATCGGCTGGCTCGAATCCGCCACGATCGCGGCCGAGTGGCCGCTCTGGTTTCGCGCAGGACCACTCTGTCCTGCCTGGCAATCCTGGAACTACTCGGCGCAGCGTCGGAGGAGTCCGATGCGCCCGCCCGCGACCACTAGCTCCGCCGTCGCCGCTATGCTTGTTCGCCAGGAGCGTCCTTCTGCGTGGTCGGTTGTTTCACCGCGCCAGATTCGGAAGCTCGTCCAGCCGGTTGATGGTTTGAGCGTGCAAGACGGCGATCGGTTCGTTGCCCATGGTCATAGGGATGTTTTCGACCGCGAGATGATCGGTCTGCGCGAGGGCGTGGTCCGCATGGGCGAACTCGTCTCCGCGGCCATCGACGCGGCCGTCGACGCCCTGATCCGACGGGATGTTCAGGCGGCCGCCGCCATCGTAGCCCGCGATCAGGCCATCAATGAATGCCAGGCCGAACTCACCGCCCAGATCGTCACCACTATTGCCACTCAATCGCCAGTCGCCGGCGACCTGCGGTTCGTCCTTTCGCTCGCCCACGTCACGTACGAGCTGGAGCGGATCGGCGATCATGCCGCCGGCGTCGCAAAGCAGGTCATCAAGATC
Source organism: Candidatus Limnocylindrales bacterium (assembly GCA_036386115.1). Taxonomy (GTDB): domain Bacteria; phylum Chloroflexota; class Limnocylindria; order Limnocylindrales; family CSP1-4; genus Fen-1039. The sequence goes on along the minus strand of DASVJA010000129.1, from coordinate 4,615 downwards.
GGTGACGCCCGCAAGGGTGGAGGCGTCGGGGTCGATGAGATGGGCGCCCTGGCGAGCAGTGTCCTTCACGGGGTCATCCGCTCCCTCGTCGATCTGGATGTCGACGCCGCCAGACGAGTGGCCGCACAGGACGATGAGATCGATCGGATCTACCACGCCTACTTCGACCGGGCGCTCGATCGCATGCGTCTGGAGCCCGACTGGGTGGACGTAGGCGCTCACCTGCTCTTTGCCGCGAAGGACCTCGAGCGCATCGGCGATAGAGTTACGAACATCGCCGAAGAGGTGGTCTTTCTGGCCACGGGCGAAATCGAGGACCTCAACGCCTGACCGTGAGTGAGTCCAACGAGATCCAGCTCCACCTGCTGCGCCACGCCCACGCCGGCGATCCGATGAAGTGGCGAGGCCCGGACAATCTCCGGCCGCTGACAGAGAAGGGCCGGCAGCAGTCGGAGCGCCTCGGCGTATTTCTGGCTCGATCCGGCTTTCAGCCAGACGCGATCCTGAGTTCGCCATTGACGCGAGCCATGGAAACCGCACGACTCGTCGGCGCGGCACTGGATGTACCGGTCCGGGTGGTCGGAGAGTTGGGCGACGCGCTGGACTTCGACACTGTCGAACGGCTGCTTCGGGCCGCCGGAAACCCGGCCCGACCGCTGCTCGTAGGCCACGATCCGGATTTCAGCCTTCTGGCCGCCGAGCTGGTCGGCGCTTCCGACCTGCCGGTCCGCAAGGCGGCGCTCCTGCGCATTGACGCGAGCCTGCCGTTGCGTCCGGGCGGGGGCATCCTGCGCTGGCTCATCCCGCCCGACCTGCTCGAGGTCGGCACCTGACGATTGACCGTTAATGTTGAATTGCTATGCTTCCGCGGCTGTCTGAGCATGCCACGCGCTCGAATGGTTGCAGCCCAGCACTGCCGACCCTGAAGGGAAACCGAGAATGTCAAAGGGCTCCAAAAAGTCCGGCAAATCCAAGTCCCGCGTCCGAATCGCGGATCTGGAGGCCATGGCCCTGGTCGCGCCGACGCCCCGAGGCCTGAAGAAGCAGTTGCGACGCCTTGAGCGCCAGCTCGTCGACGCGGCTCGGCTTGAGAGCAAGCGGCTCCGCAAACTTGAGCGCGCCCGCAACCGACGCCAGGTCGCCGAAGCAGCGCTCGCCTTCGTACTGTCCGAAGGGCCGATCCTCGATATGGCCGCCGGGCCCGCCGCTCCGAAGACGCTCGTCACCCCGGTGCCGGGGCCGGCGCCCAAAACCGCGCCCGCGAAGCGAGTTGCGGCCGCCGCCAAGCTCGCGGCCAAGCCGGCTGCCAAGCCGGCTGCCCCTCGCCGGACGGCGGCCAGGCCGAAGCCTGCGACAGTCACCCCGCCGGTTGAGCCGGAGAATCCTCAGGCCTGAGGCCCGCAGGATCCGAGGATGTGCCGGCGGCCGCGCCGAGCGGCGCGACGGGCACGGTGAAGATGAACGTCGAGCCGGAACCCTCCTCCGACTCCGCCCAGATGCGCCCGCCGTGCGCATCGATCACGTGGCGCGCAATCGAGAGCCCCAGCCCGGTCCCGCCGCGCCCCCGAACGCGGGCCCGGTCAACCTTGTAGAACCGCTCAAAGATGCGCGCCAGATCCGCGCGTGGAACGCCCACGCCCGGATCCCTGACCCAAACCCTTACCTCGCCGTCATCCTCGAGCACTCCAACCACGATCGCGCCGCCGTTGGGGCTGAACTTCACGGCGTTGTGCAGCAGGTTGATCAATACCTGGCCGATTCGGTCCTCATCGCCGCGGACTGGTGAGACGTGGTCGGGCAAGTCGAGATCTATGCGCAGGTTCTGGCGCTCGGCGAATAGGCGCAGCCTCTCCACCGTCAGGCGCGACAGACGGACCAGATCCACGTCGTCCAGCAGCAACTGGGCCGTTCCACTCTCGATCCGAGTGAGATCCAGAAGCTCGTTGATCATCTGGGTCAGGTGGCCCGTCTCGATCTCGATCTTGGCGATGCGGTCTCGCAGGCGGGGCGAAGCCGTCTCTGCGTCGCGCGCGGCCGTTTCCGCGAGAAGGCTGATCGTCGTGAGCGGAGTTCTCAGCTCGTGCGAGAGGTTGTCGATAAATTCGGCCCGGATCCGCTGCAGACGACGCAACTCGGACACGTCCTCCAGTACCAGCCAGACACCGGAAACAGGCGAGCGCCGCGCCCGCACTGTGACCGTCGCCCCGGAATTGGACCGAACGTTGACTTCTCCGTTGGCCGACCCGAATTCCATCGCCGATCGGGCGACACCCTCGATCCGGGCGTCCACGAACGCCTCCAGCGCGGACCGCCCGACCATGGAGCCCAGTCGCCGCTCGAGCATCACGTGGGCGGCACCGTTGGCGAACTCGACGGTCAAGTCGTCGCGCAGACGAACCACACCTGCGGTGAGAAGCTCGGTGAGATAGTCCGTGTCGTGGCTGGTCTGTTCGGCGTTCCAGCGCGCATCCTCGGCTTCCTCGATGGCCATCCGGACATGCCGTTCGACGTCGTCGGCATCGGTCGCGCCTGTTGTCTCCCGCAAACGTTCGATGACACGACCGCGCGAGATTGCCGCCGCCAGCGCCCAGGCCAGCAGGACGGCCAAAACGACAATAAAGAGAAGCTCGACCGTATCCACATACCGAGCATGGCACAGCGGCGCGAGTTCGGCTCGGCAGCCGCTGTGCCGCTGGCAGCGATCCCCGTCGGACGCTACCCTAGAGACTGCGTGAGTCGGCCAGTACGTTCTAGATAGCGACCCTCCGGAGGTTGTTCAGGTGCCCTCGTTTCGACTGATCCCGCGCGAAGAGCGCTTCTTCGACCTCTTCGTCGCCGACGCCGCCAACGTCCTGGACGGCGCCCGTCAGCTCGAGACGATGCTGCGGACCTACGACAATCCTGACAAGTCGGCCAAGAAGATCCGCGAGACCGAACACAAGGGCGACGACATCAGCCACGACATCGGCCACCGCCTGGAATCGACCTTCGTCACACCCTTCGATCGCGAGGAAATCCACGCCCTGATTGCCGGCCTGGACGACATCCTGGACCTGATCGAGGAAGTGGCCGACACCTTCGTCCTTTACCGCATCGAATCGCCGACAAAGGCGTCGATCAAGCAGGCCGCCCTGGTAGTGCAAGCGTGCGAGACGCTGCACCAGGCCCTCACCAACCTGCGCGGCTTCAAGGACATGGACAAGTACATCATGGAAGTCCACCGCATCGAAAACGAAGGCGACAAACTCGCCCGATCCGCAATCGCCGGCCTCTTCGACGACGGCACAAAGACGATCGACGTCCTCAAGTGGAAGGACGTCTACGCCCTCCTCGAGGACACGATCGACAAGTGCGAGGACGTGGCGGACATGATCGAGAGAATCGTCGTCAAGCACGCCTGAGCGGCGGGCGGCTTGTGCCGCCGCGGTCCGACGGCCATTGCTTGGGCGAGCTCTCCCCGCTCCAACCCATGCGTCTTGGTCGTGCGCGTATAGCGATACACGTCCGACACTGAGACCTCGCATAAGGCTGGATCTGGTCGGATCTGCACCTGCGTACGCGCAGCGCGGCCGTTCTTGCATCGCGTGACGCGCAGCAACGACGTCACTCGGAGCCACCGGCCGCCAGACTCGTCAGATATGCATCTGTGCGCGCGCAGGTAGCCAAACCTGCCGCCGTTCGGCGACCGCGAAGGAAGAGGCGGCCGATGCCGTCGCCGCTACCCCCTGAAGTCCGGCCGATCAAGAACTCGGAGCCAGCTCCCATCCGGTTGGCGCCGCGCTACCTGCGCCCGCGCCCCTGCTTCGTCCCGGGCAGGCGTAGCCGTGAGCGCCAGGTCGCCGATTTGGAGCGTCGGCAGGGGCGTCTCAAGCAGAAAGTGCGGCTTAGCCGCGAGCATCTTCTCGTAGAGAGCCTGGATCGCCTGCCGCCCCACGGTCATCTGGCCGGGCGGAAAGGCAACTATCGCATCGGGTTCGTACAGCCCGGCCAGGCCCGCGGCATCTCCGGCATTCCCGAACTCCACAAACAACCTTGTCAGGTCTTCCGGCCGGAGCGCCCGTTCTCGGTCAGCGGACACGATTTCCCTCCGTCCTGGCTTACGACTACAGCGCGAAGCGCGGCCGAAGGGATGATAGAGATTACCTATGCCTCAACCCTATGCCGCGCAGAACGTTGACGCATACGGAACACCGCTCAACAGAACGCCGCGAAATTCTCTATGTGACTCAGGCCTACAACGAAATCCCACCTCACGCCGGTGATATCGACGCGCGCTCCGGCATGTCCTCGCAGCCGACCGACGGCTCAGCGAGTTGGCCGCCACGAGGTTGAGACCTCGCTCCCCCGCTCCCCCTACGGCCCTACAAAGTACCCCGTGACATCGAACACGAGCGCCGTGGTATTCCCCGCTGGACCCATGTAGGTAGCACTCAACTTGCCGCCGGTACCCAGAGCCACAGTCACGTTGTTGGCCCTGACATCACCCTTGGCGAAGTTGAGGGTGCTACTCGTTGGGCTTGCGGTTGGGATGGGACCGAGGAAGATGGCCCAGGAATTGGTCTGGTCGGTGACGGTGAGATTGCCTGTGACAGCCGTAGCGGTTGTGGGTACACCA
>DASVJA010000128.1:0-4801 GCA_036386115.1 Candidatus Limnocylindrales bacterium | reverse complement strand
CAACCTTCCGCCCCGCCGCGTCGATGGTCATAAATCGGACCACGCACACCGCCACTTTGCTCCAGGACGGCCGGGTCCTGATTGCCGGCGGCGCCGGAGACTACGGATCCGTTTCGCCGGCTGAGTTGTACACGCCCTAGTCTCCCGATCCGCAAGTAGCGACACCGCTGTCCGCCTCGTTCCCGTCAGGACACGCGCCGGGCTGGTATCCGGCGGGAAATCACCGCAGTTTTCGTCATTTAGGCCTGGTAGTGGTGCCGGACGCGGATCCATGGTCGGCGGCCACCGTCGGCGAGCCTAACGGGCCCCTGAATGGCCCTACTTAAGCGTGGATCGCGGCCCGGAGAGGGCGGCCCGAGCTGCCGCCTATCCCGTAATTGCGTACGCCACTACTGGTAGGAGTATTTGCAAGAATCCGGGCCACGACCGGCTCGCCCCGGGTGAACCGCTGATCGAGGGAGGGATCAGGGCCCTAGCGAACCGCCACCAGCACCACCACCGACCCAACGCTGACGACCAGCACCACGCGCGAGGCCGCGATAACCGTGAGGCTGAGCCCCAGCCGGAAGCGCCGCCGGGCCGGACTCATCCGCTTCATGGCCTGCTCCACGCAGCTCTTGCAGCTCGACCACGACCGGTTCCAGCAGCGCGGGCACACGAAGCGCCGGCAGTCGTGGCAGAAGCGGAAGCGGCCCGTGAGCGCCTGGTAGGCATCCTCGTCCGTCCTGGCAATGAGTTCGGCGCGCACTTCGGCGAACGTTCGCCGGGTTCCGTCGCGCCGCCGATTCGACCGACCGACAACGATCAGCCGAGCCTTCAGCCAGCCTCCCACTCCCAGCCCGACTCGGCCGGGGGCGAGCACGCTCTCCGTCTTGCAACGCTCGCAGGCATAGCGAACGGCGGTCTGCTCGGCGCAGGCGACGGCGTGCGGGGAGATCGACGACATGCGTAAACGGTCGCGCCGGGCCGCCGAAACGGCAATGGGCAAGTGGTCCCCACCGCACCGGCCGAAGGGCCGAGCCCCGCACCGGGCCTAATCGGCTACGCCAATGGACGGGTTAGGGCGCGGCCTGAGTCCAATACTTGTTCTGGGAGTTGGCGGTCGAAACTCCAAGTCGAGTGACGTACACCATTATTTCGTACGTTTGACCGTAGGTAAGGTTGGTGAAGTCGTGGGAGGTTCCACCGCCTGCCTGCAGCACCTGCGTCAGCATCCAACTCATCCCATCCCCAGCAAGAGTTGGCGACGTTATCGAGCAGTGCAGTGTGTACGTCGCCAGGGGATTCGTCTCGTTGCAGGCGATAATCACCGTCGCGATGTCCGGCACCGGCGTCGGCGTCGCGGCCGGCGGCGGCGTCGGCGTCGCCGGCGGTGTGGTCGGCCGCAGTGTCACTACCGGCGCGCGCGTCGGCGTCGCCTTCGAGGTGGCGCTCGCGATCGGGCTCGGGCTCGCCGTAGGGGCGTCCGTGATCACGACGAACGGAGTGTCGGTGGGAACGGCGGTCTCGGTCGGCACGGCACTCGGCGAGCTGGTTGGAGGAAACGCCGTGTAAATGGTCTCTTCGGGCGCGGTAGCGTTGGCCACTCCACTCGGTATAGCGCCGGTAATCAGGATGCCCGCCTCCAGCGACACGATGATGATCATCAGGGCCACGCCTACAAGCGCAACGTCGCGGCGCTTCCTGCCCTTGCGAGGCGGGTTGAGTGACGACACGACCGGACGCGGGATCTCCGGCCCTGTGGGCGCAAAGGGCGCGCGTGGCCGGACGGTGCCGGTCATGGACTTGGCGACGCACGTGAGGCAGCTGCGGCGCGAAGTGCTCCAGCATTCGTTGCAAACGAACTGGCGGCACTCATGGCAGAAGCGGAAGCTCTGGACGAACGACTGGTAGGCCTCGTCGTCCATCTTGGCCAGGAGCTGGCGGCGAGACGTGTCGTAGCCGGCGCCCAGACCTTCGTGGAACTTGAGGGCGCGGCTCACTCCCATCGAGAAAGCGCGGAACTTACCGGCAATGCTCAACGTGCGGCTGGACGGCGGCAGGACGAACCTTGTCTTACAGCGCTCGCACGCGTACTGGATAAGCGCGGGTGCTTCCTGGGAGTTGCTCATTCTGGGGGCCTCGACGGGCGGCAATAAGTTCTCAGGGAGATGAAGCGGTACTACCTGACGGTGTGTTGTGAAGGTCGTTTGTATGCGGTCTGGTCGCAATGGGACAGTGGTACGCCAAGTACTGCCCGATGGACCCGCAGCGGATAGTACTTACCGGCCATGCCGCCGAACGAAACGATCAGCGCAAGTTGTGTCCGCCCATATTGAACGTTTCACGGCCCGCCGCCACCCCTCAATCCGAGACGTTGCGTGCTTGTAGCCAGACTTCGGGTAAAGTCGATTTGATGTCCTACTTCACATGGATAGGTTCGCAGCCGGAAGGAAGCGTTGCCGCAAACGTCCGGCGCCGCATCCGCTCGTCCTCTGTGCTCAAGGCGTCGCTCGCCCTGGCGACCGTCCTGAGCCTGGTTTCCTCCGGTGCCGTATTCGCCGAACCTCCTATGGAGGGTTCCGCGCCCGAGGTTTCGCCTCCCGCCCCGATCTGGTCCATCAACATCTACGACGGATCCGCGGTCAGATACCAGGACCCCGACTGGGCCGCCTGCGCCGCTGCCGCCGCGCAATCGATGCTAAACCTGGTGGGCGTTACGACGCAGGCGGATCTGCCGCCTCGAGGCGGCAGCCTCCCGCGAACGACGCTCCACTGGCAGGTCGACACTTCGTTCGCGGTCGAAGAGAGCATCCTCGCCTATGAACGCCAGAACATGACCATGTACCAGAGTTCACCCGGCACCGATGCGCACGGCTGGCGAAACGCCCTCAACTACTTTGGCTGGGGCTCCATGACCGCGGGCGTCTATGTCGACACTTCCTTTCCTTCGTTTGACGCCGCGGCCAGGCAGACCGTCCGTTCATTGGCCAAGACCGGCAAACCCGTCGGGATACTCGGCTGGTTCGGCGGCCATGCCCAATACATAACCGGTTACACGGTTCAGGGCGAGGACCCGCGCATCAGCGACAACTACACGATTCTGGGGGTGTTCATGACCGACCCGCTCGGATCGGACCAGATCCGCAACGTGTACACCTCAATGGACACCTGGCGCAACGGCCCGCTGTACGTCCGCTTCTCGCCCTACTACCACAACGACTCGCCGTACCGGGATCCGATCGACGGCGGGACCGGGAACTCCCAGTGGTGGGGCAAGTGGGTCATCATCAACGCGGTGAAATGAGTTGCGCGGCGGGGCCGGGCGGTGTCAGGCGCCAACACTTTAGGGGAAAACCCCTACGCCGCGGACCCTAGGCGGCCGACTCCCCGGGCATGAGCGGTATTGGTTCCATCAGCGCGCTTACGGCCATGGCAGCGCAGCCGATGACTTCGGGCGTTGCCGCCTCCACCGACGTGTCCGCCGCGGGCGGCGGTTCCGGAGTCGGGACGAGTGGCGCGGCCTCTTCCGGCAACTTCGCCGCCGACTACTCCATGTCGCTGCTGGCCAAGGTGACCCACGCCAGCGCCGATCAGGCCCTGACCCTGATCCAGTCGATGCTGCCGCCGACGGGCGACACGCTTCGCTAGGGCCGCGCGCCCGGCCGTCCGCCGGGTGAGACGGCGCGGCCCACCGGATCGGGTAGGTGCAAGAGTGACATCGGCCACTGGTGCCGATCGAGCGGCTACTCCACAGTTGACATCTGCTTGCGGTCGGCAAATACGCCTTCTGCGGCCGATATAAACACTGAGGTGATCTGCGTTGGATGCACCAGCGACGTACCTGAGTTGGAACTTCATTCTGATATCCATCCCCAACCTGATCGTCATCGTGGGGATGATCGTTGTCTTCGCGGTAGCGCTGATTGCGCCGTTCCCGAAGCATGCCGAAATCGTCGAGCCGGGGGAAAGTCGCGATGACTGACGCCAAGGCCACAGCACCCGCAGCCCCTGCGGCCCCGGCGACGGCCGAACCGTCGAGCTGGACGCTCTCCATCCGCAACCGCCTCGAGCGCGGCCTGCCGCTCGCACACCTCCTGCCGGATCGCCAGCCCTTCTATGTGGGCTCGTGGGTCTACATCTTCGGCGTCCTCGCCATCGGCGGGCTCATCTGGATCATGCTCAGCGGCTGCCTGCTGGCCTTCTTCGGGCCGCAGTGGTGGCACCAGTCGAGCACCGGCCGCTTCGTCAACAGCATCCACCTCTGGTCCGTGCAGGTCTTCTTCATCTCGATGGTTCTGCATCTGTGGGGCCAGTACTTCATGGCGAGCTGGCGTGACGGCCGAGCCAAGACCTGGATGATCGGCGTGGTCATCTTCGCCTTCAGCATCATCGCCGCGTTCACGGGCTTCATCTCCCAGCAGAACTTCGACGGCCAGTGGATCGCGATCAACGCCAAGGACGCGACCAACGCCGGCGGCGTGGGCTCGTTCTTCAACGTCCTGAACTTCGGCCAGATGTACGGCCTCCACATCGTCCTGCTGCCGTTGATGGTCCTGACGCTCGTCGCCGCCCACATCGTTATGGTCCGGATCAAGGGTGTCGTCCGACCGATCGAACACAAGCAGGGGTCGGCACAGCCGACCGGCGAGGAGAAGCCGGCATGAACACCGAGGATCCGCAAGCCCGGTACTACCGCGGCATCAAGATGATCCGGTATGACCTCGTCAAGGAGTTCGTGCTCGCGTTCGTGGCCGTATCGCTGATCGTCGTCGGTCTCGCCGCGGCATTTTCGTCTCCGGACGATCCGGCCGTCACTCTC
>DASVJA010000127.1:0-23249 GCA_036386115.1 Candidatus Limnocylindrales bacterium | reverse complement strand
CTCCTCCGACACGCCGACACTACGCAGCAGCACGGCCCGCAGAACTGGATACGAGTCTTCGAGCCGCCCCGGCTTCTCGTCCAGGAGCCAGCGCGAGACGATCTCGTTCAATGCGCCGAACCACGCTCTGGCGGTGGTCTCCGCGTCGAGCGCAGGAATCACACCGGCCGCCTGGGCTTCCTCGAGATAGACGCGGATCATGCCGGAGAATCGAGCGTGCATGAGCGCCGTTTCGGTCTGGAACGCGCGTCCCGCGCCAACCGCGTCGATCAGCAGAAGCCGCGCGGTCGTTCGATGTCCAGCAAACGTCAGCAGGACCGTCCGAATGCCGGCCTCCGCTCGAGCGATCGGTTCCGTTTCCGCCGCCACAGCTCGGTCGACCTTCGCCGCTAGTCGGTCGGCCGTCGTCCGCATCAACTCGCGGAAGATCGTCTCCTTCGTGGGGAAGTGGAAGTAGACCCCGCCCTTTGAAGTGCTCGCGGCCGTAGCGATCTCGTCCATCGACGTGTCGCGGAAGCCGCGATGGGCGAATGTGCTGAAAGCCGCATCCAGGATCTGGTCGCGCCGAGCGCGGCTCTTCTCGCTGGGCTCAACCGAGAGGCGCTTGGGGCTCAAGGCCGTGCTCCCATCAACATCAAAACCGACCGGCGGGTCGGTTTTATCCTAGCACGCGAACCGACGCCGGCGGCACTCCTGTTCCCGTGCATCCATAGGTCGAAACGCGCCTGCTGGTTGCTCATTGACGCCGGTGGAAGCACTAAGTGCCGTAGTCGGCACTATCGACCTCAGGTTGGGTCAAATGTATTCCGTTTGTGGCTAACAAAGGCGAACATATCAGGGTTCCCGCGCCTCTAGAGCACCAACTCAGGCCGTCGCCGCTACTTAGCGTCGCCCGGGGCGTCATTGAGCAACCAGCGACCTTCCACCCTCGTCCCGTGTAGCGGGCGCGCACCGCCTTGACCTCAAGCCTTCCTGTGAACCGCCGACAATTCCCTTGGAGGCGTCGGCTTCCGGGGTCGGCCTTCACGGGCGAACACCACGGCTAATGCGGCGTCACCCTGTGGCTCTTTTCGGATCGGGCGCGAGGATCGGCCGTGTGCCCATTCGTCCGGCCGCAGAACAGGCACGCGGGCTCTGCGCCGGCCGGTGTGGAGCCCGCTAAATCTGTCTGGCGGCCAATGCGAGCTAGAAATCCTCGCAGGCGATCCACCATCCGCCACCGAGATCGGTGCCCAGGCGCGTGATTTCAGGCCGGCCCGACGGCGAATACGCCAGACCGCACGGGTCGATGAACCCGAGCGAGAGATCCTCGAACCAGACTCCATTGGGCAGCTCTAGCACCCTGTCGATCTGAAAGAGGCCAATGTTGCCGCCATCTACCACTTGGCCGGCCTGCACCCGCGAGGCGGCCTGCTGAAACGCCGTCCGGCTCAACTCGAAGCGCAGGCGTAACGGAGCGGACGTGGCCAGCAGCTCGAAGCACAAGGCCACGATGACCGGAATGCAGAGCCCGCGCGCCCAGGCCCGCAACCCAATCCTCAGATGCGTGCGTTTGACGGCGACCGCCCCAAGGATGAACCAGCCGATCGCCAGGCCTGTGAGTCCGACGCAAAGTAATAGGCTCAGCAGGATGGCCGGAAGGGACGCTTCGGCATCCAGCACGAGCGCCCCGAGAGCCAGCGCGAGCGTAACCGCGTAGAAGATGAAGCCTGGGGCATAGCCGCTGGTCTTCCCGACGGGAGTGGCGACCTCCGGGCCGAGCCGAGTCGGTACGGCCTGTTGTGAAGCGGGATCGGGAACGGGCAAATCGCCTGTCACCACCGGTTGAGACTCGTCTGCCATGGCATCTTCCCTCCAGGCGAGTCACGGAAGCTGATGGCTTCCGGACGCCTCCCAACCAAAAGGCGGGAGCGACCTCGGCCACTCCCGCCTTCCTTCGAACCTTGTTGAGCGCCCGCCGCTACTCCTTGTGCGCCAACTCCATCGCCTTCTTGTGCAGCTCGATCACCTTGTCGGCGATGTGCTGAGGAACGTCTTCGTAGCGATCGAGAGTGGCGGTGAACGTCCCGCGGCCGCCGGTCAGCGAGCGTAGCTCCGTGGCATAGCTGAACAGCTCGGCCTGGGGAACGCTGGCAGTGATCACCTGGTAGCCGTCCTTGACGTCCATGCCCAGGACGCGTCCGCGGCGGCCGTTGAGGTCGCGGTTGACATCGCCCATGTAGATCTCGGGGATCCGGATCTCGGCCGTCATGATCGGCTCCATCAGGGCCGGCTTGCATTCGAGGACGCCCTGGTGGAGCGCCATAGAAGCGGCGATCTTGAACGAGAGTTCGTTCGAGTCGACCGGATGGAATGAACCGTCGTAGAGAGTGGCCTTGAAATCGCTGAGCGGATAGCCCGCCAACACGCCTTCGGCCGCAGCTTCGCGGATGCCCTTCTCAACGCCCGGGAAGAAGTTCTTGGGAACCGTGCCGCCGACAACGTGTTCGGCAAACTCGACGCCACCGCCGTGGTTCGGCTCAATCTCGATCCAGACATCGCCGAACATGCCGTGGCCGCCGGTCTGCTTCTTGTACCGCCCGTGGACCTTTGTGGTGCCGCGGATCGTTTCCTTGTAGGCAACCTTGGGCGTCTGGGTCTTAATCGCGGCTCCGAACTTGCGCTTGAGGCGCTCGCCCAGCACGGCCACGTGGGCGTCGCCCATGGTGAGCAGGATCTGCTCGCCGGTGGCCGAGCGCTCGACCCTGGCCGAAGGCTCTTCCTCGAGCATGCGCTGGAGCGCCGTGCCCATCTTGTCCAGGTCCGCCTTGGTCTGAGGTTCGATTGCTACCTGGAGTGTTGGAATCGGAAAATCGAGCAGAGGCAGCGAGTAGCACTGTTCCTTGGAGGTGCAGAGTGTGTCGCCGGTTCCGGTAATCGTCAGCTTTGCGACGGCGCCGATTTCGCCGGCGTGGAGCTGGCCGATCGTCTCCTGGTCCTTGCCGTGCAGAAGGAGGAGTTGGCCCATCCGCTCGGCTTCATTGCGTGTTCCGTTCCAGGCCTGCGCCTGGCCCTGCAGGGTGCCCGTCAGGATTCGTAGGTAAGTGAGCCGACCGACAAACGGGTCCGCCGTCGTCTTGAAGACCCGCGCCACCACAGGACCATCCATGGAAATCGGGAGCTTGACTTCCTTGCCCTTGGAGTCCGTGACCGTGATCGTTTCCTCTTCCACGGGCGACGGCAGATAGTGGACGATCGCGTTCATTAGGGCGCGAACGCCGATGTCCTTGGAGACGCTGCCGACCAGTACCGGCGCCACCAGGCCGGACCGGACCGCCTTGTGCAGGCACATCTCGAACTCGTCGTCGGTGATGGCTTCGCCGTCGAGGTATTTGACCAGGACATCGTCGTCGCCTTCGGCCGCGGCCTCCAGCAGCTGGTCGCGGCGCATCGCCACTTCGTCCGCCAGATCCGCCGGGATCGGGATCTCGACTTCCTTGCCGCCCTGCAGCTGGTACGCCTTGCTGTGGAGCAGGTCCACGAAGCCCGTGAACTTGTCTGCGGCGCCGATTGCGAGGTGCAACGGCGCGACCTTCTTGCCGAAGGAGGTGCGCAGAGCGTCGAGCGCCTGCGTGGGGTTGGCGTTCTCGCGCTCACACTTGTTCAGAAAGAAAAGAGCCGGGTGGTTGCTCGTGCGTGCCAGCGCAACCGCCGCTTCGAGGCCGGCCTCAACGTGCCCGGATGCATCCATAAGAAGAACCGCGGCGTCTGTCGCCGCGAAGCCCTCGACGACCTCGGCCGCGAAATCTGCGTACCCGGGGGTGTCGACGAGCTGGATCCTCGTCCCCTCGTACTCGAAGTTGCCTACGGCGAGGGTCAGCGACTGCTTGCGCTTCTGCTCCTCGGGCTCGTAGTCCAGGCTGGCGGTGCCGTCATCGACGCGACCGAGTCGCGTGATCGCGCCAGCATCAAACAGGAGGCGCTCTGCCAGCGTCGTCTTACCGGCCCCGGCATGGGCGGCGAGGACGACGCTGCGAAGGTGGAGGAGGTCGGCGCTCTTGGTAGTCATCGGCTATTCGATCCTCTGGTGGCGATCAGAACGTATCGAACAAACGGCGCGACGGGGAGCCTGGCGCCGCCCGGCCATGATAGACCTGCGCGGAGCCGGCGAGGAGGAGTAGACGCGCGGCTGGCCACGGCCTCGGGGCGCTATACTCCGCCCGATGTCAGGACATTCGAAGTGGTCACAGATCAAGCGCCAGAAGGGCGTCAATGACGTAAAGCGCGGAGCCGTCTTCACCAAGATGGGCCGCGAAATCGCAGTTGCGGCTCGCGCCGGCGGAGCAGATCCGGACGGCAACTTCCGCCTACGCCTTGCAATCGAGCGGGCGCGCGCCGAGAACATGCCGCTGGACACGATCAAGCGCGCCATCGAGAAGGCGACCGGTGGAGACGACGGAGCCCAGTACGAGGAGATCACCTACGAGGGCTACGGTCCGGGCGGGGTGGCGATCATCGTCGAGACGGCCACGAACAACAAGAACCGCACCGCCGCGGACGTACGCTCCATTCTCGTGAAGCACGGCGGGTCGCTTGCCGTTTCCGGGAGCGTTGCCTGGCAGTTCGAGCAGCGCGGTGTCATCCTCCTCGCCGAGGGCGGCGATCCGGACGAGCTTTCGCTGATCGCCATCGACGCCGGCGCTGACGACGTGGACACTTCCGCAGACCAAGTCGAGGTGTACACCAAACCCACCGAGTTGGAAGCGGTTCGGCGCTCGTTGGAAGCCGCAGGCGTGAAGATGGAGTCGGCCGAGCTTTCCATGATCGCCAAGAACACCGTCGAGTTGGATGAGTCGAAAGCGCGCCAGGCGATGAAGCTCGTCGAAATCCTCGAGGACCACGACGACGTGCAGCGCGTCACCGCCAACTTCGAGATCCCGGAAGCCGTTATGGCCGAGCTCGGCGGGTGATTATTCTCGGGATCGATCCCGGGACGGCGATGCTTGGATACGGCATCGTAGAGAGAACCGGCTCTCGCCTTCGCGCCATCGACTATGGCGTCATCAAGACCGCTTCCACTCTCGAACTTCCCGAGCGGTTGGAAGCGATCTACCTCGCCGTGACGGATTTGATCGAGCTGCACAAGCCCGTGCTCATGGGCGTCGAGAGGCTCTTCTTCACCAAGAATGTTCAGACGGCGTTTGCCGTTGGGCAGGCGCGGGGCGTGGTTCTCCTGGCGGCTCAGCTCCACAATCTGGAGATCCGCGAGGCCACACCAAACGAAGTCAAGGTTGCCACGGCCGGCCACGGATCCGCCGCCAAGGAACAGGTGCAGCGCATGGTCCAGGCCATCCTGGGAATGGCTGAAATCCCGGAACCGGACGACGCGGCGGATGCACTAGCGATCGCGATATGTGTCGCCAACCGCGAGCGTTCCATGAGCCGCATCCCGACCGGCGTCCTCGACCGATCCGCCCTCAAGCCGGCCGATACGGGCGTGACTCCATACGAGAAGGCGGTCCGCGAGGCACTGCGCCGCGAGCGACTCGGCCTGGGCGCGGGCGCTCAGCCGAAGCGGGCGCCGAGGTCCAAGACGGCGTCCTAACCCCGACTTCACCAGGTTGGTCCGGCCAGGAGGGTATGCACTGTGATCGCATCACTCGACGGTGTCGTCAGCGCCGTCTTCGCGGACTCGATGATCCTGGAAGTCGGCGGGGTGGGCTATCGCGTCTTCGCGGCGCCGTCCGTGCTGTCGAGCGCCGTGATGGGCGAGAAGCTCAAGGTCTTTACCCACCACGTGATCCGCGAGGATCTCCAGGCTCTCTATGGATTCAGAAATGCGCAGGAGCTTGGGTTCTTTGGGCTGCTGTTGACCGTTACGGGAGTCGGGCCGAAGGTGGCCCTGGGCATCGTTGGCTCCCGCCCGGTCGGCGACCTGCAGCTGGCGATTCTCTCCGACGACCTGGCGCTACTGACCGCGGTTCCGGGCGTCGGCAAGAAGCTGGCCGCGCGCGTAGTGCTGGAACTCAAGGAGAAGGTCGCGGCCGCGGGTGTCTCTGCCGGCGGCGTCGGCGGTGTCGGACCGGCGGCCGGCGAGTCCGAAGTGATCGCGGCTCTGCTGGCGCTCGGCTACTCGGCGGGCGAGGCGCGGCAGGCCTCGCGCGACGCGCTGCTGGACCCAGTCGTTGGCCCGGGGTTGGAGGATCGGGTCAAGGCGGCGCTCCGGACGCTCCTGCGGGGTTAGCGGATGTGGCGTGAGCTACTGGAGGTCGGCGACCGGATCGGCGTTCGACTGGCGGATCCGGCTACTGAGACGGCCGTCGCCGAAGCCGGCCGTGCCCTCGGTTCGGTATTGCCGGATGCGCTGACGGACCTTCTCGTTGAATCCGATGGAATCGCCGACCAGTACGGCCACGGTCTCGTCTGGCCGGTCGGCCAACTTGTCGAGCGAAACCTCGAGATCCGAGAGGCGTCCGACTTTGCCGAGCTGCACATGCCGTTCGACAGTTTGCTTTTCTTCGGCGAGATCGGCAACGGCGACCTTGTCGGGTTCCGCGTTCTTCGCGGCGTTACGCCGAAGGACATCTATGTCTGGGATCATGAACTGGACAGCCGCATCTGGATCGCTCCGACCCTGGAGTCATATCTCCGTAAGCAACTCGGCGCCGGAGCGGCATAGAACACCCGTTCGCTATGGTATGATCCACGTATGAGCGACGGCCAGATGACCGACATATCGCGAATACTCGATTCGGTCGTTGGGGACGAGGTTGAGGTCGCGGTCGATCGCAGCCTGCGGCCTCACAGCCTGGACGAGTACATCGGCCAGCGGGAGCTGAAGGCCAATCTCTCGATTCTCCTCGGCGCCGCCCGCCAGAGAGGGGACGCGGCAGACCACGTCCTGCTCCACGGCCCGCCCGGCCTCGGCAAGACGACCCTGGCAACGATCGTGGCCAAGGAACTCGGCGCCAACATTCGCTATGCCAGCGGCCCGGCAATCGAGCGGGCAGGGGACCTGGCGGCCATCCTGACGTCGCTGGACGAGCGCGACGTTCTCTTCATCGACGAGATCCATCGCCTCAACAGGGCTGTCGAAGAGATCCTCTATCCCGCGATGGAGGACTTCGCGCTGGACGTGATGATCGGCAAGGGGCCGTCGGCGCGTAGCCTGAGGCTGAGCCTGAAGCCGTTCACGATCGTCGGCGCCACAACGCGCGCCGGCCGCATCTCCAGCCCGCTTCGTGACCGCTTCGGCGCCACGTACCGGCTGGATTTCTACGACATCCCAGATCTGCAGGCCATCGTGGAGCGCTCGGCGCGATTGCTGGGCGTACGGCTCAATCCTGACGGAGCCGCAGCCATCGCCCGGCGTGGCCGGGGCACGCCGCGAGTTGTGAACCGCCTCCTGCGCCGTGTCCGCGACTGGGCTCAGATGAACGGCGACGGTCACATAGACGCGGCAACCGCGGACAAGGCTCTGGCCGCGCTGGAGATAGACGACGAAGGCCTCGACGGTACGGACCGCAAACTCTTGGCCGCCATCGTTCAGAAGTTCGGCAGCGGTCCGGTGGGCGTCCAGGCTCTTGCGGCCGTCCTGGCCGAGGAACCGGAGACCGTCGAAGACGTCTACGAACCGTTCCTGCTGCGCCTTGGTTTCCTGGATCGCACACCTCAAGGACGCATCGCCACCGACGGCGCCCGCGCCCATCTGGCTCGGCTCGGCTATGAAGTGCCGCCGCCTCGAATCGCGAGTCCGGAACAGCCGGCCCTATGGGATGGTGCCACCCGCGGCGGGGCCAGCGGCCCGGACACAGCAGCCGGATGATGAACACCCCGGGCCTAGAAGTTGCCCGCGTCTCGCCGGCCGAATTTGAAGTCCTTGTTCCCGCGCCGGTGGATGGCTCGACGCGTGCTCGGCTCGGCCGATTGACGTTGTCTCACGGCGTGGTGGAAACGCCGCAGTTCATGCCGGTCGGCACGAATGCGACGGTCAAGGCGCTGGACCCGGACGACATCCGGGAAGTTGGCGCCACCATCATCCTCTCCAACACCTATCACCTGTATCTCCGGCCGGGTCACAAACGCATCGAGGCGCTGGGCGGGCTGCACAAGTTCATGAATTGGGACGGCCCCATCCTTACCGACTCGGGCGGCTTCCAGGTGGTCTCCCTGGGTGAGTTGCGCAAGATCGATGAAAGCGGCGTCACCTTCCAGAGCCATCTGGACGGCTCCTACCATCACTTCACGCCGGAGTTGTCGATCGAGGTTCAGGAGTCGCTCGGCGCGGATATCGCGGTTCACTTCGACCAGCCTGTGCCGCCGGCCTCAACCGGAGCCTCGGCCCTTGCGGAGTCGACCGCGCGCTCCGATCGTTGGGCGGCAAGATCGCTCGCGGCACACAGCCGGCCCGATCAGGCCCTCTTCGGCATCATCCAGGGCGGCCTGGATCCCGTGCTCCGATCCGAGTCGACGAAAGCCATTGCCGGCCTGCCGTTCGACGGTATCTGCATCGGTGGTCTCGCCGGCGACGAGACGCCGAGCCAGCGCGAGGACACCATCGACGTGGTCGTCGGCTTGCTGGAAACGGACCCACGGCCTCGCTATCTGATGGGTCTGGGTTCGCCGGTGGACCTGCTGGAGGCGGTCCACCGCGGCGTGGACATGTTCGACTGCGTCCTGCCTGCTCGAGTCGCTCGCAACGGCCAACTGTGGGTTCCCGGCGGCCGTCTCAATATGCGCAATGCCCAGTTCATGGACGACCCGCGGCCGGTTCAGGACGGCTGCCGTTGCGTGCTTTGCCGCAACTTTTCGAGAGCCTATCTATCGCACCTATTCCGGGCCGAGGAGCTCCTCGCGTACCGCCTCGCGACTTGTCACAACCTGACCTTCACCCTAGACTTCATGGCCGAAATCCGCTCCGCATTGCGCACCGGAACGTTCACCGCGCGCCTGCCCGAACTCCGGGCGGCGGCATCCCCGTCAAGGTCTCGTGCAGTGGCAGTGCAGTCGGAGTGAAGAGCCCACATGTAAGTTCTTGTATGCGGAGGCACACCAATGGCCAGTCGAGACCGCCCTGGTAAGCAAGAGAAGAAGAAGCCCAAGGACGCCGGGGCCAAGGGACTCAACAAGATCCAGCCCCTCATGGAGCCACCGACAAACGTCGAGGTCTGGAAGCCAAAGCGAAAGCCGCGGACCGAAGAATCAGAGAGCTAGAGCGCGAGCGGAAGCCATCAGGCGACCGCTCCGCACATCCCGGAGTGCAACGGAGCGAGGAGCAAGGTGGCGATGACTGAGCGCGGTGCCGAAATTCGGGGCACCACCCCAGAGAAGAACAACGAGCGCAGCAAGGCCGTAGACGCGGCCATCATGTCGATCGAGAAGCAGTTCGGGCGTGGCTCGATCATGCGGCTCGGTTCGTCTGATCGGCAGGCCGTGGACGTGATTTCCACGGGCTCCATCGCGCTGGACCTGGCCCTCGGTGTCGGCGGCATCCCGCGCGGACGAATGACCGAGATCTTCGGTCCCGAGTCGTCGGGCAAGACGACGCTCTGCCAGCACATCCTTGCCGAAGCCCAGCGGAAGGGCGGCGTCGTTGCCTTCATCGACGTCGAGCATGCGCTGGACCCAGGTTACGCCCGAGCCTGCGGCGTCAACGTCGACGAGCTGCTTGTCAGTCAGCCGGATACGGGCGAGGACGCCCTCCAGATCACCGAAACACTGATCCGCTCCGGCGGCGTGGACTGCGTCGTTGTCGACTCGGTTGCGGCACTCGTTCCGAAGGCGGAGATCGAGGGGGAGATCGGCGATTCGTTCGTCGGAATCCAAGCTCGGCTGATGAGCCAGGCCCTGCGGAAGCTCGCCGGCGCCGTCAATCGATCCAACACAGCGCTGGTCTTCACCAACCAGTTGCGCGAAAAGATCGGCGTCATGTTCGGCAATCCGGAAGTCACACCCGGTGGCCGCGCCCTCAAGTTCTATGCCAGCGTCCGGCTGGACATCCGGCGCGTCGAGACCATCAAGGTCGGCACGGAATCGATGGGCAACCGAGTCAAGGTCAAGGTCGTCAAGAACAAGGTTGCGCCGCCGTTCCGCGTCGCAGAGTTCGACATCATGTTCGGGGAAGGGATCTCCCGGGAGGGTGGACTGCTGGACGTCGGTGTGGCGATGGACGTCGTGACCAAGACGGGCGCCTGGTTCACGTTCGGCGAGACTCGCCTTGGCCAGGGCCGCGAGGCTGCCAAGGAGTTCCTCAAGAACAACAAGGACGCCGCCACGGAAGTGGACAAGCAGATCCGCGGCAAGATGGCCGATGTCACTCTTCCCGTGGAAGGGATAGAAGAGGCCGAATAGGCCGTCATGGCTCGCCATCGAACCAGGGCAGAGGCCCGAGAGGCGCGAGAGGCGCGTCTCGAGCGGCATGCCGCGGAAACAGACCCGGCTGTTGTAATGAACGCGGCCGCACGCTTCTTGGAGCTGCGGTCGCGTTCGGTTCATGAGGTCACGAGGCACCTGACCCAGGCTGCATTTCCCACGGAGATGGTTGAAAGCGCCGTGGCACGCCTCCTGGAACTGGGTCTTCTGGATGACACCGCCTATGCCAAAGCCTGGGTAGAGTCTCGTGACAGATCCCGGCCTCGCGGCGAGAGCGCCCTCCGCCGCGAGCTGTCTCTCAAGGGGATCGAGAGGGAGACCATCTCCGAGATCCTGGTCGAGCGCAGCGATGCGGTCCAGGCCGCAGCCGCGGACGGTGGCTCCAGGAGTGCAGACTCAGACGCCGCGGAACGTCTGCTGACGAAGAGCCGCGCCGCCCTCATGCGCGTCGCAGATCCGCGCGCTCGTCGCAGTCGCGCTTACGCCATGCTCGCCCGTAACGGCTTCGATCCGGAGGTCTGCCGCGAGGTAAGCGCGCGGTCGGCTGGGCTCGATGAAGGCGCGGACGACTGACAACCGCCGGGTGCGGCTTCACCCGCGGGAACAACTTCCCGCCTGACGCTCCGACGTAACCGGATTCTTTCAGGCGCCGTAGACTACGTGTCGAGACGAACAACGCGTCGCCGGCCACAAATGCTCGGCGGCGTCGCCAGCTCGAATCATTGACAACGCGGTTTCGCCTGGTCGGTTCAGGGAGAACGGGATCGGGCTTGGGGCCGCTCTGAAAACACATACGTACCTCCGATCGCGCTATTCGATCGGGTGGGAGGAAACTGAATATGGAAATCGCCCTTGTGGCCGCCGTTGTCGTGGCTGCGCTTGCCGCGGGCGCGGTCGTTGGCTTCGTCGCCCGCGGCCTTGTTGCCGGTCAGGCAATACAAAGCGCGCAGGAGAAATCCGCCCGCATCGTTGCCGAGGCACGAACCCAGCAGAAGGAACTGATCCTCACCGCCAAGGACGAGAAGCTGCGCCTGCAGCGCGAGGCGGAAGACGAGGCCCGGGCCAAGCGCGCCGAACTGAGCGGCCTTGAAAGCCGCCTCCTTGCCAGAGACGAGCAGCTGGATATGCGCGCCGACATGCTCGAGCAGCGCGACCGCAAGCTTCTGGACAGAGAGCGCGAATTCGAAACCGCCCGCCAGGAATTGGCCCGCGCCCATCAGGATCACGTGGCCGCGCTGGAGCGCGTCAGCGGCATGTCGGCCGCCGAGGCCAAGGCTCAGCTGCTCGAGGCCGTCCGAGAGGAAGCCGATCGTGACGCGGTCAAGCTCGCCAAGTCCATTGAACACGCCGCCCGCGACGAGGCCGAGGAAAGGGCCCGCGAGATCGTGATCACGTCAATGCAGCGTGTTGCCGCAGACCACACGGCCGAGCACACCGTTTCCACGGTCCACCTGCCCAACGACGAGATGAAGGGCCGCATCATCGGCCGCGAGGGGCGCAACATTCGAGCCCTGGAGCAGGCCACAGGCGTGGACCTGATCATCGACGACACACCGGAGACCGTCGTCATCAGCGCTTTCGATCCGGTGCGCCGAGAAATCGCGCGCATCGCCTTGACCAAGCTCATGGCCGACGGCCGAATCCACCCCGGGCGGATCGAGGAAGTCGTCGCCAAGGCCAAGTCAGAGGTCGATCTTGTGATGCGCCAGGCCGGCGAACAGGCCGTCTACGATGCCGGCATCCCGGCGCTGCCCTCCGAAATCGTCAAACTCCTGGGTCGCCTCAAGTACCGCACCAGCTACGGCCAGAACGTCCTCGTCCACTCGGTCGAGACGAGCCGTCTAGCCGCCATCATCGCCGCAGAACTTGGCGCGGACGTCCAGGCAGCCAAGGTCGGCGGGCTTCTTCACGACATGGGCAAGGCAATAGATCACGAGACCGAAGGCCCCCACGCCCAGATCGGTGCTGCAATTGCCGCCCGAAACAACCTTTCCGCCAAGGTCGTGAACGCGATCGCGGCCCATCACCAGGAAGTCGAGTTCGAGTCCCTGGAGGCTCCGATCGTCCAGGTCGCCGACGCCATCAGCGCGTCTCGCCCGGGCGCCCGCGGCGAGTCGATGGAGACGTACGTGCGCCGCCTCGAAGATCTGCAGGCGATCGCCGAGAGCTTCGAAGGCGTCGAGAAGAGCTTCGCCGTCCAGGCCGGGCGCGAGGTTCGTGTCCTCGTTCGGCCCGAGCAGATCGATGATGTCAGCGCTACCAAGCTGGCGCGAGACGTTGTCAAGAAGATCGAAGCCAGCCTCACCTACCCGGGCCAGATCAAAGTGACGGTCATCCGCGAGACGCGGGCCGTCGAGTACGCCAAGTAGGCGCCGTGACCAGCAACGGGGCCACGCCGGGACGCGCCCGGCCGAGCGGCAACGTCTGCCGGATCCTCATGATTGGGGATCTCATAGGCAAGCCCGGTCGTGTCGCCGTGGAGACGATTCTGCCGGACCTTCGCAACGAGCTGGACATCGACTTCGTCGCGGCCAACGGCGAGAACGTCGCCGGCGGAATGGGGCTCACCGCCTCAACGGCTGAGGCGATGTTCAAGTCCGGCGTGGATGTGATTACATCCGGCAACCACATCTGGGACAAGCGCGAGATGTACCAGGAGCTGGAGAGCGACGAGCGCATTCTGCGGCCGCTCAACTACGGCACAGACGGCGTGCCCGGGCGTGGCTGGGGTGTCTTCCACGCCATGGACGGCACGGAAGTGGCGGTCCTCAACTTTCAGGGCCGTACGTACATGACACCCATCGAGAACCCCTTCACCGAGTTCGACAAGCTCATCGAACAGGCTTCCGAGCCGCTCCCGCCGGTTCGCGTGCTGGACTTCCACTGCGAGCTTACGAGCGAGAAGAACGCCTTCGGCATCTACCTGGACGGTCGCGTCAGCGCCGTCGTTGGTACGCACACGCACGTGCCAACGGCAGACGAGCGGATCATGCCCAAGGGCACGGCATACCAGTCCGATCTGGGCATGGTGGGGCCGATCCACAGCGTCATCGGGTTCAACCCGGACACCGTCATTCCGCGATTCCTCAACGGTCTGCCGACTCGGTTCGAAGTTGGCTCCGGACCGGTCGTGTTCAACGCCTGCATGATCGACGTCGACTCGGCTACAGGGCGAGCCGTCGCAGTTGAACGCGTCCAGCGCACCGTCGAGGTCTAGCGTGTCAGGCGAACCGAGGATCGGTCGCGGCTATCGCACCATGGTCGGGCCGGCCGTTGTGCCGCCGTATCCGTCACGAGTGGACCTGCACGCCCACAGCCGCCGCTCCGACGGCGTTCTGGAGCCCTTTGAGCTGGTGGCTGCCGCTGCGGCAGCCGGCATCCGGGTCCTGGCACTTGCCGACCACGACACACTGGCAGGCGTGCGCGAATTATGTGCGCCTGGGGTCGAGGAGCTACCCCTCAACCTTGTTCCCGCCGTGGAGATCAACAGCATCGCAACCGGCCTCGAGGGACTCTGGGAGGGCGAGCTTCATATGCTCGGTCTGGGCGTGGACCCGGCCAGCGATGCTTTCGAAGCCACTCTGCAGCGCCAGCGGCAGTTTCGTACCACAAGATTCTGGATGATCGTCGCGCTTCTGCGGGAGATGGGAATGCCCGTCGACTCGCAGGCTGCGGCCCTTATCACCGAACCGGGCTCATCACTCGGCCGGCCGCAGATCGCACGGCTGTTGGTCGCCGCAGGCCACGCCCCATCCGTCGATGCCGCCATGCAACAGCTACTTGCCAGAGGCAAATCCGCATATGTGGCCCGACAGGGCCTTGGGCCGCAGGAAGCCATCCGCGCCATTCGAGCGGCGGGCGGGCTGCCAGTTCTGGCCCACTTCGCGGACGCACCAACGCGCCGCGCGCTCGTCTCGGAACTGATCGAGGATGGCCTCGGCGGTCTCGAAGTGCACTACCGGCACTTCGACGCCGCAACGGTGGCCGAAATGGCGGCCCTGGCCGCAAACCTGCGCCTTGTACCTACCGGTGGTAGCGACTATCACGGCGACGGCGAGACATACGCCCAGGCGCATGCTGAACTATTCGTCCCCGATGAAGACGCCGCAGCTCTCTTTGCGGCACTCGGCAGCATTCAGGCGGTGCCGCAGTGACCGGTCGAACGATCGCGGAACTTGCCACCGCACTTACCGCTGCGCCGGCCGCCCAGACTGCGCCGATCCCGACCGTCGACGCCAACCTGATGGACTTTCGTCCCGAATCGCACAGTCTTCCGAGCTTCTTCATGTGGACCCTCGGCTGCCAGATGAACGTCAGCGACTCGGAGGAGATGGCGGGCCAACTCTTGGCGGCCGGCTGCGACCGAGCCTCCAGCATGGAAGAGGCCGATCTGGTCGTCATCAATACCTGCGCCGTCCGCGAGCATGCGGAGGCCAAAGTGATCGGCCGTCAGGGCCACCTCGCCGAACTGAAGCGAGCCCGACCCGGCATGCGCGTCGTCCTGACCGGCTGCGGAGTCCGCGAGTCTGAGCGGGCAGGCCTGGCAAAGCGATTCAAGGCCGTGGATATCTTCCTTCGGCCGGATGAGGAACCGGAGCTCGCGCTGCGACTCGGTCTTCTTTCTGCCCAGGCGCCCGTTGGGCTCAAGACCGCCGCGACGGCCTCCACGACAACCCTCAGCGGCCGAGCCGTAAGCGCCGCGGATCGCCTGGCCGCCTCGCGCGCCACCGCTCTGGCGGAGAACAGAGTTGCCCGATCGTCGACCATTTCCGCCTGGCTCCCAATCGTCTACGGCTGCGACAAGACATGCACCTATTGCATCGTCCCGTTCAGCCGCGGTCCGGAGCGAAGCCGGCCCTTCGACGACATCGTCGCCGAGGCCCACGAAATCGCGGAGGCCGGCTTCCAGGAACTGACGCTCCTCGGCCAGAACGTGAACAGCTACGGCCACGATCTCCCGGCGGAGGACCGCTTCAGCCACATCGACACCGAGCGCTCGGCCGGTCGCAAGCTGGACCTGCAGGCCCGTCCGGACCTGGCCGAACTGCTGCGTACCATCGATGGCATCCGGGGGTCGGACGGGCGGCCGACGATTCCGCGCTTGCGCTTCATCACCTCGCATCCGTGGGATCTTTCGGACCGCCTGATCGAGGCAATGGCCACATGCTCGTCCGTCGCCCAAAACCTGCACCTGCCGATCCAGTCGGGCGACGACGAGATGCTGCAACGCATGGGCCGCCAGTACACCGTCAGCCACTACAAGGAACGCCTGGCTCGTATCCGCGAGGCAGTGCCGGGCATCTCGGTCTCCACCGACATAATCGTCGGCTTCTGCGGCGAAACGGAGGCCCAGTTCCAGGCGACGCTGGCCGCGATGGAGGAGATTCGTTTCGACACGGTCTTTGCAGCGGCGTATTCACCGAGACCCGGCACACCCGCGCTTCGGATGGCGGACGACGTCCCGCCGGACATGAAGAGACGGAGACTCAACGACCTGCTCGCCGTCCAGGAGAGAATTGGGCTCGAACTCAACGTTGCCTGGCGCGGCCGAGAGACCGAGGTGCTGATTGAACGAGTGATGACGAAGCGGCGCGGGGCCGATGGAAGCGCGGAATCGCTCGAGTCAGAGAGCCAGGACGACCCAACCGCCGGCATTCCGAACCTCGCCGGAACGGCAGGGGAGGGGAGCGTCGCCCTGTCCGGCCGGAGCCGCGAGAACAAGCTCGTTCACCTCGCCGGCGATCCCTCGCTCGTCGGGCACACCGTCACCGTCCGGATCGACTACGCCGGCCCATTTGCCCTCCGTGGCCGAATCGTTACGGACCCAGCCACGCCGGTCCGTTGACCCACGCAGGCCTGCCGCCGCTCATCGTCCTTGCCGGTGCCACCGCGACCGGCAAGACGGCCCTCGCCATCGCCCTGGCCGAAACGCTGGCCGCCTCCGGCATCTCCGCCGAAATCATCTCCGCCGACTCACGCCAGGTCTACAGGGGCATGGACATAGGCACGGCCAAGGTCTCCCCAGAGGAGCGCGCCCGGGTTCCCCACCACGGCCTGGACCTCGTGAACCCGGATCAGGCCTTCAGTGTTTCCGACTTCGTGGCCCACACTGCCGAAGTGCTGCCTGCAATCGCGGGACGCGGAAGCGTGGCAATCCTCGCCGGTGGTACGGGCTTCTACCTCCGAGCCGTCGCGCGCGGCCTGGATGTCGAGGCGCTCCCATGGGACACGGACGTGCGAGCAGCCGTGGAGGCGACGCTGGCCGGCGATGGACTCGCTGCGCTCGTCGAGGAACTGCGAACGATCGCCCCAACGAGAGCTGCCGAAGTGGACCTGCGCAATCCGCGGCGTGTGGTCCGGGCGTTGGAGATTGCTCGATTGCAAGGGGATGCGCCACTGCCGAAGCCGAGGGGTTATGGCCGGGATACGCTCT
Organism: Candidatus Limnocylindrales bacterium; assembly: GCA_036386115.1. Taxonomy (GTDB): domain Bacteria; phylum Chloroflexota; class Limnocylindria; order Limnocylindrales; family CSP1-4; genus Fen-1039. Next base: position 6,466 of record DASVJA010000127.1, on the reverse strand, counting down.
GGATCGGCCTCTCGGTGGAGACCCAGGTCCTCCGGACCCGCATCGTCGCCCGCGCAAGGGCGCAGTTTGATGCAGGCCTGATCGAGGAGACGCGGGCCCTGACCGCTCAGTACGACCCTTCATTGCCGAGCTTCTCGAGCATCGGCTATGCGGAGAGTCTGGGCGTGATGCAGGGTCGCCTAACCCCGGAGGGAGCTGTCATCGAGGACGCTCGCAGAAATGTTCTCTTTGCCCGCCGCCAGGCGACATGGTTCCGCCGCGAGCCGGATGTCCTGTGGTTGGACGCCACCAATTCGCTCCCAGTCCACCCCGCTACCAAAGAGGTTCGAGCGTACCTCGGACGCGTCGATCGTTAGACCTGGAGCCTCGCCGAGCGCTATCAGTCTCCGCCTCCGCCGCCGACACCTCCCAGGCGGCCACTCCAGTGCCGCAGGACTACCCGCTACTTGCTTGAAGCTCGCGGTTCGGCGCATGCTGACTCAGATAGAGTCACATAGAGTCACTCAAGGGTTCTCGGGTCGGAAGAGGGACGGCGAATGATCGGATGTTGCAAGCTATCGAGAATGTTGCTGGCTGCGACAGTCTTGGGCGCGCTTGTGACCTCGTTCGTCGGCACGGGCCGCACCGTCGCTCAAACATCGCCGCTGTCCGGCGATGTCGGCGCGTCCTCGCTTCACGGCGACACCTACCATCCGATCGATCCGGTGCGCCTGCTCGATACCCGATACGGGAACGGCCTCTCCGATCCGCTAGCGGCATCGACGCCCGCGACATTCCAGATCGCCGGTCGTGGCGGCATCCCGGGCGACGCTACTGCCGTCACCGGAAACGTCACCGTTGTGAATGAGACCGCATCGTTTGCCATCTACGTTGGGCCCAACCCGACTGCCAACCCGACGACATCGATGATCAACTTCGTGGCCGGCGAGATTGTGGCCAACGGCGTGACCGTAGCCCTCGGTGACGGCGGCACATTGAGTGCCACCTATCTGGCGGCCTCAGGAAACACGACAGACATGCTTTTTGACGCTACCGGCTACTTCACCCCGGACATGACCGGGGCCACTTTTCACGCCCTGAATCCGGTGAGACTGCTGGACACTCGCGTCGGGAACGGCCTGCCCGTATCTCTTTCCGCAAACACTCCCGCCACATTTGTGGTTGCCGGCCGTGGTGGTGTGCCTTCCAACGCAATCGCCGTTACAGGCAACGTTACGGTGACGGACCAGACGGACTCCTACGCCGTCTTCGTCGGTCCGGTGCCGAATCCCAGCCCCACGAGCTCGACGATCAACTTCGCAAAGGGCGACGTCCGGGCCAACGGCCTGACGGTCGCGCTTGGTACCGGCACCCCCGGCAGTGGCCCCCTCGGCTCACTGAGCGCCACCTACATGGCTCCTTCGGGAAACAAGACCTCGCTGGTGCTCGACGTCACGGGCTACTTCACACCCGACCTCACCGGAGCGACTTTCGTACCGATTGATCCGGCCCGCCTGCTGGACACTCGTGTCGACGATGGCCTATCCGGCCCGCAATCCGCCAACACGCCGGCCACGTTCCAGCTGGGAGGAAGAGGCGGAGTGCCATCGAACGCGGCGGCCGTAAGCGGCAATCTGACCGTCACCGACGAGACCGATCAGTACGCCGTGTTCGTCGGTCCGGCTGCCAGCGCGAGTCCATCTAGCTCGACGATCAACTTCGTCAAGGGCAACGTCAGAGCCAATGGACTGACGGTCGCGCTCGGTGCGGGTGGCACTCTCAGCCTGACCTATATGTCCACCCGCGGCAACACGACCTCTTTGGTGTTCGACGCCACCGGCTACTTTGCCTCGCCATCAGATCAGGCGGCCCGTTGGGACTTCGATCTATTCGACCCCAGGGCAGAGCGCTATCAGAACCCCGACGCCGTAGCCTGTACTGCTGCAGCCGCCCAATCCATGCTGAACACCGTCGCCTTCCACGGTGTGGCTTCGCACCTCTCCTGGCTGCCGACCACGTCCTTCAGCACCCAGGAATCGATCCTGGCGTATGAGCGCAACCACATGACCATGTTGACGAGCTCGGCCGGCACCGACCCCCACGGCTGGCGCAACGCCCTCAATTACTTCGGCTGGGGCAGCCTCCAGGCGGGCGTCTATCGGGATTCGGCATATGACTCATTCAGCGCGGCTGCAACAGCAACGATTTCCGCCCTGGCCACCCATGAGAAGCCCGTTGGGATCCTGGCTCAGAACGGTCACCACGCCCAATTCGTTACGGGCTACGAGGTTACGGGCGACGACCCGAGGACCGGCTCCGTGAACTTCACGGTGATCGGTATCAACCTGACCGATCCTTGGGCAGCAGCCGGACATCGCGATACCTGGATCACTCTCGCGGACTGGCAGAGCGGCGGGGCATGGATAGGCTTCGGCCCATACCTCGAGACCGACTCCCCATATCGCGACTCCGTCGACGGCCAGATTGGCTACAACGAGTGGTACGGCCGTTGGGTGATCATCGACCCAATCAGTTAGCTCTGACGATGCCGGCGGTTCGCCGGCGAAACGTCCCCTTGGGGTCGATTCTCGTCGTTCGGCTATCCTGACTTCGATGACAAAGGACATGATCGATCTTGCGGCGCCCAAAGAGCGCGCCTTCCTGGTTGCGGTAGACACAGGGGACGACCCAGGTTGGACCGCCGAGGAGTCAATCTCAGAGCTGGCCAACCTTGCCGACACTGCCGGAGCGGAGGTCGTCGGCGCCGAGTGGCAGAACCGCCGTCACGTGGACCCCAACTTCTACGTGGGCAAGGGCAAGGTCGATGAGCTGGTCGCGGCCAGGTCGGAGACCGGCTACACCATCCTCATCGCCGATGACGAGCTATCTCCGGCGCAGCAACGCGCCCTGGAGGAGGCCGTCAAGACCAAGGTCATCGACCGCTCCCGCCTGATCCTCGACATCTTCGCCATGCACGCCCAGACGCATGAAGGCAGGCTTCAGGTGGAGCTGGCGCAGTTGGAATACCAGCTGCCACGGCTGACCAAGCTCTGGACGCACCTTTCGCGAACCGGCGGCGGCATCGGGACACGAGGACCCGGTGAGTCGCAGCTTGAAACCGACAAGCGCCTCATCCGCGACCGGATCAAGAAGTTCAAGGAGCGAGTGGACCAGGTCGCCGAACAACGTCGCACGGCCACCAGGGCCCGTGATCGGCGGCTGATCCCGACCGTTGCGATCGTCGGGTATACAAATGCCGGCAAGTCCACGCTGCTCAACGCGTTGGTCGGGTCCGTCGTAGTCAAGGCGGAGGATCGGCTGTTCGCCACCGTGGACCCGACCTCCCGTCAGGTGAAGCTCGGCGAGGGTCAGACGGCCATCGTTACGGACACGGTTGGGTTCATTCACAAACTGCCCCACCAGCTCGTCGACGCCTTTCGGGCCACGCTGGAGGAGGTCACTCGCGCCGACGTCCTCCTGGAGGTTGTGGACGCCTCGGACCGCCACTTCGCCGAACACCGCGCGACCGTCCAGACGGTCCTCGAGGAACTCGGCGCAGGTGACAAGCCCCGGCTCATCTGCTTCAACAAGGCGGACCTCGTGGAGGCCGCTGCTCGCGACGGCGACACGCCGGCCCCCGCAATCGCGGGCCAGGTGCTGATCTCAGCCGTAACCGGCTACGGTCTGGAGACGCTCAAGGCGGAGTTGTCCGCGCTTCTGGCGTCTCTCTGGGTGGATGTCGACGTCTCCGTGCCGTACATGGCGGGCGAGTTGCTGGCCCGGGTTCGCGAGCGAGGGACCGTTGAGCTGGACTACCGCCCAACCGACGTTCGAGTCTGGGGCCGCGTCAGTCCGCCTCTCGCCGGCGAGCTCGAAGCCGCATCGGCGCGCTGGCATGAATCGCTGCACGCCGACGCAGCAGACTGAGGACATTAGCACACCCGTTCTCATGCAATAGCAGGAGACGTTTTCTATCCACTACCTGTGTGGGCAGTGAGTGGACAAGTGCGAAAACGCCGTCACGGGCACCCAAAACTCGTGGATAAGCCACTATGCCGCCGGAGCCGCCGGGCATACATTCTCTCTTGCCCGGAGGGGCCAGCGAGATCGACACCAGACCTTTTGTTCAAGCGGAAACGGTGCCAACGATCTGTACAAAAGCTTTCGAACCCGCAACGGTGAGATTGCCGGACACAGAACGTACACCGCGGAAACTCGGATTTATGGGGCCTGGTGGCAGGTCCGGCAGTGGCCGGAGCGCGGTCCACCGCTAAGTGAGAAGTCCTCGGACTCCTTACCGGCGGAGGTCGAAGCGGCCGGTACACGCGAACCCGCAGTCCGATTGAACGGTTCCTCTGGGCACTTTTGTATGTCCAGATTCCCGGGCGGCAAGCGGGGTAGGGGAGCAAGGCGGTATCCTCGGCCGGTACCCCCTTCAGCAGACAGGAAATCGATGCCCTCCGCGAGCCCAAGCATCTGGATCATCGTCCCGACCTACAACGAGCGCGAGAACGTCGGTCCAATCACCGACGCTATTCTCGGCGCGGTCCCGGACTCTCACGTCCTGATAGTCGACGACGGATCCCCAGACGGGACGGGGGAACTCGCCGATGAGATGGCGGCGAAGAACCCCGCCATCGCGGTCCTGCATCGCACGCAGAAGCAGGGCCTGGGCAAGGCCTATGTCGCGGCCTTCAGAGAACTGCTGACCCGGGACGCAGACCTGATCGTCCAGATGGATGCGGACTTCAGCCACCCTGTGAGGTTCCTGCCTTCGCTCCTGGAGCCCCTGCGCTCCGGCCGGGCCGACGTCGTCCTCGGTTCACGCTACGTCAAGGGCGGTCAGATACCGCGCTGGAACATCATCCGGAGAATAGTCAGCCGCGGCGGGAGTCTCTTCGCCGGCGTTGTTCTGCTCATGCCCTACCGCGACCTGACCGGCGGCTTCAAGGCCTGGCGCTGCACGGTACTGCAGCAGATGGACCTGGACAAGCTGCACGCCGGTGGCTACGCCTTCCAGATCGAGACAACATTCCGAGCCCGCCTTGCAGGCGCCCGCGTGGTCGAAGTCCCGATCACCTTCGAGGAGCGCCGTCTTGGTACGTCCAAGATGAGCATGAACATCTTCATGGAGGCGTTCCTGCTTGTGGTGGCGCTTCGGCTCGCGACTTTGTTCCGCCGTAGACGCCGAACACTCAAGTCAGCCTAAGGATCGACGGCTCGGCTCGGCCTAGATGTCGAGACGCACGTACACCCGTTCTATTGCCCTTCGCGGGCGAGCTCGACGCTGGCCGAGTTGAGGATATCCGACCACCTCCGGTGGACAGATGCACCCGCCGGCCCTCACGATTCTTCAAACACGTGGATAAGGCCGTAGCCGTGCTACTGCGATTAGACTAGATTCACTCCTGCCTGGAGGGGCCACGAAAACTGAGCGGCTCGGCAGATCCTCGGATCAGCCGGATCGATTCGGAGTCGCGGTTCCTCTGGGCATTTGCTTGTCTGTCACATCCGTCACATCCGTCACCAGGCGACCCGCCGAGCTTCGAAGTGCCGGCGGGTCGTCTGTTCCTTGTGGGCGCACGGTTCCGGCGTAGTTTGGTGAGCCGTCGTTCATCCCTGCCTATCAGCCTAGGCAGCTTGCACATACTGTGATAGGCTAGGGGAGCCGAGGGCGAATTCCGGACGGAAATGGAGCCTCATTACCATGCTGAAGCCGGCTTACAGGGTCACAGCTACCCGAACCGGACGCTGGTGGAACATCACCGTCCGCGAACTCAGCGGCGTCCACGCCCAGGCACGCCGCCTGGACATGGTCGAATCGATGGCCCGAGAGGCCATCTCCGTGACGCTCAAGGCGCCCGAGGACTCGTTCGACATCGCGATGCAGACGGACCTGGCGTCCCTGGGCGGCCTCCAGGCGCCAGTCGAGGACGCCCTGCGCGCCCGCGAATCAGCCGAAAAGGCTCAGGACCAGGCCTCCGCCGCCGTACGCCGCGCCGTACGTGAAATCCGCGCAGCCGGCTTCACAGCGCGCGATGCGGGAATGCTCCTGGGCCTGAGCAACCAGCGCATCAGCCAGATCGAGCACGAAGAGTAGGCGATCGCACAACCTGCCCCTGAGAGCCTCAGAGGGCGTCAGAGGGCATCTGGATCTCGATGCTGTTACTTCCGATAAGAGAGGTTATGTCCGCATTGGTAACAGCAGGGCCTGAGCGATGAGCGACTCCTGCTAGATCTCCCAGTCGGGGCGGTCGCCTTGGAGGCCGACTGCGCGAACCTAGCGGTCGACCGAAAGTACGGCAACCAGCCCGCCATCAGCGGATCGATACCGCGGGCGGCCGAGGCGGTTTGGTTGTCATGCCTGGCGCCAGGACCGCGCGTCTTGCCCGAAGGAAGCGCACAGGCTCTCCGAGATCTACCCCGCCGCCCTCAACGAATTCGTCCAGCGCAGCGACATAGGCCTGCGGCCCAATCTTGGCCACGA
>DASVJA010000126.1:0-3106 GCA_036386115.1 Candidatus Limnocylindrales bacterium | reverse complement strand
GGCGGACGGAGCGCCGAAACGAGGCAGTTACGGCCTGCGACCGGCTCCACTTCCGAGATTGGCGGTCCGTTGAGTCTCCCCAGACTCAACCGGCGGACGGAGCGCCGAAACGAGGCAGTTACGGCCTGCGACCGGCTCCACTTCCGAGATTGGCGGTCCGTTGAGTCTCCCCAGACTCAACCGGTGCTGGGAGTCCAGCCGCCGCCTACCGGTCCGGCCCAGCCACCTCCTCCTGTCGCACCCAGCCCCGCCCCGGCCCTCACGTCTATACTCGGTAAGCCCCGCCGGTCGCACACTACCGGCGCATTTTTGCCCCTGAGGAGCTCTAGTCATGGATATCGCCAAGGATCAAGTCGTCTCCGCCTCCGCTGCCGCCACCCCGGCCGGCGCACCGGCCGGCGACCCGCGTGGCGAGTTCGCGGCTCTCTCCTCGCACCTCTCCCCCATCCTGGGCCGCTACTACGAGCGCAGTTGGAGCCACGGCGAGGGACATACCCTCTTCGACACGGAGGGCCGCGGCTTTCTCGACTTCACCTGCGGCATCGCCACGACGTCTCTCGGCCATCGCCATCCGGCAGTGACGGCCGCGATCAAAGATCAGGCCGACAAGCTGCTCCATATCTGCAACGCGCTCGGTTATCTCGAGCCCGTCGGCAAGCTGGCCACCCTTCTGGCCGACGCCTGCCCGGATCCGCTCGATACCGTCTTCTTCGCCAACTCGGGCGCGGAGGTCATCGAGGCCGCGCTCAAGCTGGCCCGTCGCGTCACCGGCCGGCCGGGCATCATCGCCTTCCGCGGCGCATTCCACGGCCGCACATACGGTGCCGCGAGCATCACCAGCTCGAGCATCAACTACCGGCAAGGCTACGAGCCGTTCCTGCCCTCCGTCTACTTGACCCAATTCCCCAACGTCTACGGCGCGTTCGGCGGCGACGAGGCGGCGGCAACAGCCGGAGCGATGGCGGCCCTCGAAACGGTCCTCACCCACGAGATCCCGCCGTCCGAAGTCGCCGCAATCATCATCGAACCGATCCAGGGCGAGGGTGGGTTCAACCCGGCCCCAGTGGCGTTCCTGCAGAAGCTTCGAGCGCTCTGCGACGAGCACGGCATCATCCTTATCTTCGACGAGGTCCAGTCCGGGGTCGCCAGAACCGGCAAGATGTGGGCCTTTGAACATGCCGATGTGGTTCCGGACGTGGTTTGCGTCGCCAAGGCGATTGCCAACGGTATGCCTCTCGGTGCCATCGTCACTCGTCGGGAGCTCCAGGAGCGCTGGGGAGTCGGCGCACACGGAACCACCTTCGGAGGCAACCCCGTCTCGTGTGCGGCAGGCGTCGCAGTCATGGAGACGATCGCCAAAGAGGGCCTCGTGGCCAATGCCGCAACACGCGGAGATCAGCTCCAGGCTGCCCTGAAGGCACTCATGTCACAGGACAATCGCATCGGGGACGTCAGGGGCCGAGGCCTGATGGTAGGTGTGGAATTCGTCCGCGACCGGGCCACCCGCGAGCCGGACGGCGACACCTGTGACGCCCTCATGCAGGCCTGTGCGGATCACGGGCTGCTTGTCCTGAATTGCGGAACTCATCACAACGTGATCCGCTTCCTGCCGCCGATCGACGTGACTGCGGAGGAGATCGCCACTGGCGTCAGGCTCTTTGCCGACGCCCTCCGCTCCGTGGCGCGCCCCACGGCGTAGCCACCCGCTGGGCCAGAAACCTGCCGGCAATGCTGACCCATTCCTCGCAAATGTTGAGGCCCGCGACTATCGTCGCGGGCCTCAACTGATTCGGCGGATTTCGGGCACCTCGCCCTGTTACGGGCGTCCGGCGAACCTGGGATTGTAGCTAGCGGTTCTTGTCCAGAAACGTCATCACGTCCTCAAGACGAAAGCGGCGATCGCCTCGCTTGCAAACGCGATAGAACGGTAGTTCCCCACGATCGCCGAGACGCTTCACGGTGTTCACATGGAGGTGAAGCATCGCCGCGACTTCACTCGCGGTGAGCATCGGACCGAGTTCATTCGCGGCCATGGCAGCCATGTGATCCCTCTGTATTTGCCGTCTGCGACAGACGATCGAGACTCGCGATTTGACCAGGTCCGCACCGGACCCGAAGCGACGCGAACCGTACAGAGTCCACCCAACCGTCACAAGCCGTACTTTGGACTACCGCCATCGGTACTAGTCCGCGAGCAGCGACAAGTACCGGTCCGTAGCTCCACGAGTCCCACGCCCGCCAGCCCTGAGGGCGAACGCGGATTGCGTCCGACGCGACTTGCACCAGGCAGATCGCGCCGGAACCAATCCAGTTGATTCGCTAGGGCTTGGCCGACACCGACGGCGATGGCGATGGCGACAAGCCCGGAGTTCCGGACGAAGCGGCCGAGGCACTTGCGGCGGCCGACGCGGAAGCACTTGCGGCGGCCTGCGCAGAAGCACTGGCAGCGGCCGAGGCGCAAGCATCCGGCGAAGCCGCCGGCGAGCTTGTAGCAACCGAAAGGCTCGAGCCTGCCAACGGGTTCGAAGCGCTGGCCTGACTCGGAGAAGCGGAAGGACTCGGGCTGGCGGAAGGACTCGGGCTAACCGACGGGCTGGCAGATGCGTCCGCGGAACCACTGGCCGAAGCCGAGGCACCCACGCCCGGGCAGACGCTCGGAAGAACCAACGTTGGATTAAGCGATGCCGATGGCTGAGAACCCATTATCTGGCTGCGGGCGCTGTCGTACGCGGTATTGAAGGCCTCCTCCTCGGAGATGATCGAGCCGCCCAGAATCACAGCGTCATCCGGCGTCTTGGCCGAAGAGATGTATCCCAGAGTGACGACTTCCGTGTCGCCGGCCGAGATGAAGCTAGTCACGAGGTCCGAGTTATAGGACGTCTGAGAGGCCCCGAGGCTCGGGGTTGCGCCATCCCAACCGGCGGTCGTGATCTGACGCAGTTCGTCCATCCAGCCCTTTGTGTCATCCATGAAGGCCTTGTAGTCGGCCTGCTGGGTCTTGAAATCGGCCACGTCGGCGATGGTCTTCTGGCGATCGGTTTCGCGCTGCTGAAGCCACTTGTTCTCTGCGGCGACCCAGCTATCCCGGGCCGTTGGCGCGTGCGGA
>DASVJA010000125.1:0-3416 GCA_036386115.1 Candidatus Limnocylindrales bacterium | reverse complement strand
CCTCGTGCTGACCAGCTACCTGGACCGTCTCGTCGTAAGCCTGGATGTCCTCCATGAGGAGGAGGTCGCCCTATGGATGCGGATGCATCCCACGCCCGGGCCCGGCCCTGCCGTACACGGACCCGGCCTCGGAGATCTGGGCGGGCTCGAGAACGAGTACGAGAAGTTCAGCCAGGACCGCGAATGGATGCCGCGCGTGGTCCTGATGGCCAAGACGACATACGTCTGGCTCGATCAACTTTCCAAGCGATACGGCCGCCAGATTCGACGGCTGGACCAGATTCCGGACGAAGAGCTGGAGGCGCTGGCCCGCCGCGGCTTCACGGGCCTATGGCTCATCGGGCTCTGGGAGCGCAGCCGTGCCAGTCAGAAGATCAAGCAGTGGCGAGGCAATCCTGAAGCAGCCGCCTCCGCCTACTCGCTTATGGACTACGTCATCGCCGAAGACCTCGGCGGCGACGAGGCCTTCCAGCAGCTCCGCAGCCGCTGCGCCGGTCGCGGCATCCGCCTCAGCTCCGACATGGTGCCCAACCACATGGGCATCGACTCGCGATGGGTTATCGAGCACCCGGACTGGTTCCTCAGCCTGCCGGACGCACCATACCCGAGCTACTCGTTCACCGGCGGCAATCTGTCCGACGACGACCGGGTGACGATCCAAATCGAGGACCACTACTGGAACAGCACCGACGCGGCCGTCGTCTTCAAGCGGACGGATAACTGGACCGGCGACGCCCGCTACATTTACCACGGCAACGACGGCACCAGCATGCCCTGGAACGACACGGCCCAGCTGGACTACCTCAACGCCGAGGTTCGTGAAGCCGTCATCCAGACAATCCTCCACGTCGCCCGGAAATTCCCGATCATCCGCTTCGACGCGGCTATGACGCTCGCCCGCCGCCACATCCAGCGGCTCTGGTTCCCGGAGCCCGGGCAGGGCGGCGCGATTCCGTCTCGCGCGGAACACGCCATCACCCGAGCCGTTTTCGACGAGAGGATGCCAAACGAGTTCTGGCGGGAAGTTGTGGACCGCGTCGCCGCCGAAGTGCCGGACACGCTGCTCCTGGCCGAGGCGTTCTGGATGCTCGAAGGCTACTTCGTCCGAACGCTGGGCATGCATCGCGTCTACAACAGCGCGTTCATGAACATGCTCCGCGACGAGGAGAACGCGAAATACCGCAACGCCATCAAGGAAACGATCGAATTCGACCCGGAAGTGCTGAAGCGCTTCGTCAATTTCATGAGCAACCCGGACGAGCGCACGGCGGTCGATCAATTTGCCAAGGGCGACAAGTACTTCGGCGTTGCAACGCTGATGGCCACAATGCCGGGACTGCCGATGGTCGGGCACGGGCAGATTGAAGGCTTCGCCGAGAAGTACGGCATGGAATACCGCCGCGCCTACCGCGACGAACATCCGGACGGCTGGCTGATCGAGCGCCACGAGCGGGAGATCTTCCCACTCTTCCACCGCCGCTACCTTTTCGCCGAAGTCACCGACTTCCTGCTTTACGACGTCTACGATCCGGCCGGCTGGGTCAACGAAGATGTCTTTGCTTACTCGAACCGACACGGCGACGAGTGCGCCCTCATCGTCTATCACAACAAGTTCGCCGAGGCCAAGGGCTGGATCAAGACATCCTCCGGCTACTCCGTCGCCGATGGCAGCGGTGGGCGCCGGATCATCCAGAAGTCGCTGGGCGAAGGCCTGGGCCTTCATCCGCACGGCGACTGGTACACCCTGCTTCGCGAGCAGCGATCCGGCCTGGAGTTCGTGCGCAAGTCATCCGATCTCTGCCGCGACGGACTCTATCTGGAACTCCACGCCTACGGCTGCCAGGTCTTCCTGGACATCCGCGAGGTTGAGGACGGGCCTTCCGGGCAGCTGGGCCGTCTGGCCGAGAAGCTGAACGGAGCCGGCGTACCGAGCGTCAGCGGCGCCATGCGCGAGATGCACCTGCAGCCACTGCACGACGCGATTCGCGGCCTCACCGAGAATGGCTCGCTGCGCCGAATTGCCATGATCGGCGCCGCACGTGCCGTGGCCGCCGCGCCCGGAGTCGCCGCCCTGGATCTGGGGTTGCGCGGACCGGGAGCTGCCGCCTCCAGGCCGAAGGAGGTCCCGGCCGGCACAGAGCCCGCAGCCGATGCCCCGATCATCGTAGCCCCGGCTGCCTCGGCCGCCGGCCAACCCGCAACCGAAGACGAACTGGCAGACCTTCTGGACGACGCCCGGCGTAATGTCGCCCGCGCTCTCCGCTCGCTGGTGGACGTTACCGGCGCCGCCGGAGACGTCGATCGCGCGGCGGCCGAGTTCCGCAGCGGTCTCGAGGCAGCCCTCCGCCTGCCAGCCCTGGGCCAGGAGAAGTTGAACGCCGGCATGGTCGACGAGTGGACCTGGGTCGCCCTGATGGGCCGCCTGGCGTCACGCGCCGTATCCGCCGTTGCGGATCCCGCGGACGCATCCGGCAGCACCATGGACGAGCTTCAACTCGGATCCGTGTTGGCGGGCGTGTTCCGGGACCTCGGCCTGGACGACGGCGCCGCCTGGCGCCTGGTGGCTCTGATTCGGATGCTCGGCCATCTGCCACTGCCCTCCTCAGTGGCCGGGTTGGCGGCCGCGGACCGAGCCCCGGCGCTCGTTCGAGCGCTCGTCGCGAACGAAGCTGTTCGGCCGTACATCCGAGTGAACGTGTGGGAAGGCGTCAACTGGTTCAACCGCGAGTCCTTCGCTCAGATGCTGTGGTGGATGCTCGCTTTGGACGCGACCGACGCCGTTGCCCAGGAGGTCGGCACGCCCGCCCGCGTTGCCCCGCGGATCCGCGCCACGGAGAAGGTGACAGCCACGCTCTCCAGAGCTGCCAAGGCGTGCGGCTACCAACTCGACAAGCTCGAGGCGGCGGCGAAGGGCTAAGGCGGCGCTGGTCCTGCCGTAGCGCCGCCGAGCGTCGGCCGTGGCGCCGTGGCGCGGGTCTGGTGGCCGGGTCCTCGGTTCCACCGCCCGCCGGTTAGCGCTCGATCAAGCGTTCTGCTACCGAAACCGGCGCAAATAGCCCGATTTCGGGCCGAGATTGACCCACGCAGTTCTTCCGCTAGATCGCCGACCAGGCGTCGGCACTTAGTACAGGTCTGGCAGGTATTCCGGGTTTTCGCGCCCGGGTTCTTGCGCCCCGATTCGCGACCCCGGCCACTCAGCCCCGGTCACTCAGCCCCGGCCACTCAGCCCAGATTCGTCCCCGGATAGCGCGGTCGCAGTACCGCCGCGGCCAGGCGAACGAGCTCGGCGTGAACCTCGTCGGCCGACCGCGTGCCATCGATGACCTGAACGGCTTGGCCGTCCGCCCGAAGCCGAGCGATGGCGGCGTCATACAGCGAGGCAATACGGGCCAGCTGTTCGCGGTCCTCCTCGAACC
>DASVJA010000124.1:0-7860 GCA_036386115.1 Candidatus Limnocylindrales bacterium | reverse complement strand
CCGCTACTTGTCCCCCCCCCGCCCCGCTTGCGTTGCCGCAACTGCCGCCGCGAGCCCTAACTCAAAGTCATCGCGCAGGTCCTCGACGTCTTCGAGGCCGACTGAACAGCGGAGCAGACCCGGGGCGATGCCGCTTGCTTTGAGCGCGGCCTCGTCCAGCTGGCGGTGAGTCGTGGACGGCGGGTGCGTTGTGATGGTTCGAACCGCGCCCAGCGAGGCGGTGCGCTCGGAGATGCGCATTGCGTCCAGGAATGCCCGCCCGGCCTCGCGGCCACCGTTGAGCTCAAAGGCCAGCATGCCGCCGAAGCAGTCAAGCTGCCGCACTGCAACCTCGTGGCCGGGATCGGCCGGAAGGCCCGGGTAGTGGACCCGATCCACGCCGTCCTGGCCGGTCAGCCAGGCTGCCAGATCTAGAGCCGTCTCGCTATGGCGCTCCATTCGAAGCGATAACGTGGGCAGGCCGCGCAATACGAGGAAGGCGGCAAGCGGCGCCAGTGCGCCGCCCACATCGACGAGTATCGGTCGCAATGCATCGACCAGTTCGCGCCGGCCCACCACGATCCCGGCCAGCACGTCCGCGTGGCCGGACAGATATTTCGTGGCGGAGTGCATGACCAAATCTGCCCCATGCTCGATCGGCCGACACGCGTACGGCGAAGCGAAGGTGTTGTCCACCAGCAGCAGCGCCTTGTGCCGATGGGCAACATGGGCCAGGACGGCAATGTCGGAGACGACGATCGTCGGGTTGGAGACGGTTTCAACATACAGAACCGGCGCGCCCGTCCTCGCCAGGGCCGCGTCGACCGCGGCGAGATCCGTTGTGTCCACGAATTCCGTGGCGATCCCGAAACCCGCCAGGATTCGCGTCATCAGGTCACGCGTCGTGCCGTAGACGGCCTGCGCGGCGACGATCGTCTGGCCGGCGCGGACCGTGGAAACGAGCGCGGCGTGTATGGCGGCCATGCCGGTGGCGAAGGCGAGACCCGCCTCGGCACCCTCCAGCTCGGCGATTGCCGCCGCCAATGCCGACGTCGTGGGGTTGTCGATGCGGCTGTAGGCGTAGCCCGCCCGGGCGCCGGTCAGGACATCGCCCAGTTCGGCGGCGTCGTCCGCAGAGAACGCTGCGGCCTGGTAGATCGGAATGGCCGATGGGGTCTGGTTGACCTCAGGCGAGCGGGTGGCGGCAAGAATTGCTCGGGTCGAAAAGCGGGCCATGTGCAGATCGTAGCGGATGCGAGCCGCGGACCAAGTTTCCGGCGGCAGGACCTCACCCCGGGCGACGTCCTGCCGCTCCGATCGTCCCTCCGCCGCCTCAGAGGCTTGGATCCGCGTGTCGCAGGGCGGCATGCTGGGAGTGGGTCGCCGGCGCGGACAGGTCGCCGGGTGCGGCGTGGCCCACGACTCGGTTCTTGCCGAGCCGCTTGGATGCGTACATGGCCCGATCCGCCGCGATCATCAACTCGTCGGCCGATCCGCCGTCGTCTGGATACGAAACGACGCCGATCGAGACAGACGGGGCAATGGCATCCTCACCTGACTGGACGATCAAGTCGCTGACCGCCTGGCGGATCTTCTCCGCCACCACGTAGGCCCCGATCGGATCCGTTTCCGGAAGCAGTGCGACGAACTCGTCGCCGCCGTAACGCCCCGCTGTGTCGACGCTTCGCAGCCCGACCCTGACGACCTGGGCCACTTCCCGCAAGACGGCGTCGCCCCCGTAGTGCCCGTAGCGGTCGTTGATTACCTTGAGGCCATCCAGATCGATCATCAATAGGCAGAAAGCGCGCCGAAATCGCTGGCTGCGCCGTACTTCGTGCTCGAGCGCGTCGAAGAAGTAGGCCCGATTGCGGAGGCCGGTCATCGAGTCCACCGTCGATAGGCGTATAGCGGCCTCCCTCGTCCGGCGCTGGACTCGCGCCACTGCCGCGCCCGCGTACGCCATAAGCACAAGGATCGTCAGGTTGATCGCGACTCTGGCTGCCGCTTCTCGTGATGTGGCCGGATCCATCGGCGTTGAGACGGTGGCGATCACGTAGCCTGCAGCCGCCTCAATGGTCAGGATCAGAGTTATAGGTGGCGCAGCGACCAGAGCCGCGCCGCCGATGAGTACCGGAAAGACGAAGAAGAAGGGACTCGTCCAGTTGCCGGTCATCATCACGAGAATGGTCACAAAGACGATCGCGGCAGTCCCTTCGACCACCATCGCGGCGGTCCGGAGGTTGGCCGCCGGCATCAGCTCGTGAACCAGCAGAACGAGGATGGCCGCCAGGATGATCGCGGCGCCATCCCGTGGCTGTACCGGCCGCCAAAGTGCGCCGAGCGCGACAACCAGCAGGGCCTGGGTGATGAACGACCAGGCGATGATCCGGACTGCCCGGTTGTACGAGGTCAGAGTGAAGCTGCCCCGCAGAACCTCGTCCAGCTCCTCCTCCGCCGGGCGCCGGGTCTGGTTGCCGGGGACAACGTCGACGTCGGTTCGGATATCGCCCCGTTGGGGTGACGCCGACGCAGGCCGATCAACCGCCGCAATGCGTCGGTACAGCGGACCACGGCCCACGAGGCCGGCAACGACCAGCGTGGCGATTGCCGCCAGCAGTAGCGTGACTGACGCTGTGACCCCTAGTAGAGGCTCGAAGGCAAGCATAGCCTCGGCTCTGGCGCCGCTCGCCCATCAACGCCGCGGTGCGAGGACATCTTAGTCCGGGCGATCGTCGCGGAGCTAGTGGCCAGTTTTGCACCGGGGCGAGGCTCGATGGCAGCCACTTAGCGCCGCTCCGGGCGTTAGCATCTGCCCATGGTTGTGACGACGCCGAACCACGCCCGAATCGAGACGCTTCTGGCCGCGCTGGATCGTGCCTGGGGTGTGGGTCAGGACGGAGTCGAAACGCGCATCGTCCGGGCTCCCGGCAGCGTCAACCTCATGGGCGACCACACGGAGTTGAGCGAGGGTTTCGTTCTCCCGGCAGCGATCGAGCTGGATACGTGGATTGCCTTCCGGTCGCGGCGCGACGGGCTAGTAAGGGTTGTGTCTCAGCAACTCGTTGAGGCGGGCGCATTCTGGATCGACGCCCTGGCACCGGACCTCAGCCGCTCGGCGGCAGCCTCGACGGCAGGCCGGGCGGCGGGCCTGATCGCGGCAGCGGACCACCACGGTTCGCAGCTCGGTCCCATCGGCATTTGGAGCGACTACACGGCCGGTGCGGCCTGGTCGCTGCGCGAAGCCGCTCTGCCGGTCCGTGGCCTGGAAGGCTGCGTCGACACGACCATCCCAATAGGCGCGGGGCTGGCCTCTTCCGCGGCCCTAGAGGTCGCGTCCGCCCTGGCCCTTCTGGGCGGCGGGCATGTCCTGTCCGGACCCGCACTCGCGTCAATCGCGCAGCGCGCGGAACGTGACTTCGTCGGCGTGGATTCCGGGATCGTGCACCAGATGGCGAGCGCCGCCGGCCGCGAGAACAAGGCGATGCTCCTGGATTGCCGCACCCTGGAGACCAGGTTCGTGGCCCTCCCGTACGGAGTGGACATCGTGATCTGCGACACCGGAGAGCGGAGCGGGCGGCGTTCCCCTGAGCTGCTGGCTCGTCGGGCGGACTGCGCCCGAGTCGTCGCCCTGCTGGCAGAGCGGCTGCCCGGACTCTGCTCATTGCGGGACCTGGACACCGCATCTCTGAGACGTCACGGAGCGCTTCTCCCGGAGGGGGCCGCGCGGCGTGCCGAACACGTGGTGGCTGAGAACGGCCGCGTCGTGGCCACGGCAGCCGCCCTGGAGGCCGGCGACCTGGCTGCGTTGGGCCACCTCTTCGCCGAATCTCACGCCTCTCTCCGAGACCTCTACGAGGTGAGTACGCCGGCGCTCGACGCGATGGTGGATGTCGCCAGGGCCGTGCCCGGGGTCATTGCTTCCCGGATGACCGGGGCCGGTTTCGGCGGCTGTACCGTGAACCTGGTGCTGGCTGATGCCGTGCCCGCGCTGGAGGCGGCCGTTGCCAGTGAGTACGTCCGCCGGACGAGGCTCAAGCCAAACGTCTACCGGGTGGGCCTGGCCGGCGGGGCGGGTCCGGTGGTGCGAGTCTAGGGCGCGACCCGGTCAGCGTCTGCGAACCCGCCGAGAATTGAAGCCAGTCGCTCGTATTGGCCCAGCGAGTTGTAGGCGTGGGCGGAGATTCTCACCAGCAGATCGAACTCGGTTGACGCAGGCAGGTCGCCCGAGTCGACAAGCCAGGGCGGTGGCCAGGCCATGAGGGGAGCCTCGAAGCGCCGGCTGCGCATCGCCTCATCGATCATGCCCATGCGCCGAAGCGCATCGGAGCGAGGCCACGGCCCTCCGGGCAGCTTCAGCGTCGCCATGGATCCCACCATGGAGGCGGGCGCCGGCGCATCGGTTTGGAGCGACGTCGCCAGGATGTCGCGGGCCGAGACGATCAGCTCGTGATTGTTCGAGATAAGGGCCGGCCAGCCGCCGTGGAGCATCTCGCCCATGCCATCTATCGCAGCCGGGATCGTCAGCCAGGCGCTGGGATCGAAAGTTCCCTGCCAGTCGAACTCGAGCCGGAAGCGCGATCGGTCGACTCGAGTGTCGTTGGCGCCGCTGGAGATAGCCAGCGGTTTGATGACTGCCTGTCGGTCGCGCCTGACATGCAGAAAGGCCGAGCCTTTCGGCGCGCAAGTCCACTTGTGAGCAGTGCCCACGTAGTACGCGGCGCCCAACTCCTTGATATGGACCGGCACCATGCCGGGGCCGTGGGCACCGTCGACGAGAACGTCGATGCCCTTCTCGGCCAGGGCCGGAATCAGGCGTTCGATCGGCAGGATCAAGGCGGTCGGGCTGGTGACGTGTTCGATCATCGCCAACTTGGTCCTGGGCGTGACTGCCGCCATCACCGCCTCGAAGGCTTCTTCCGGCGACTGGATTGGGAATGGAACCCGGGCCAGAACCACTCTGGCGCCCGATTGCGCGGCGGAGAAACGAAGCGCGTTCAAAGCCGCGTTGTAGGCGTGGTCGGTCGCCAGGACATCATCACCCCGCTCAAAACGCAGCGATCTCAGGACCGTGTTGAGGCCCGATGTGGCGTTTGGCATCAGGGCCAGGTCGTCCGGATCTGAGCTCGTGAAGCCGCCGATCTCGGAACGGGCCCAGTCGAGGAGATCCTCCAGATCGCGGGCGAGGAACTGGATCGGCCGTGCCTCGAGCTTGTCGCGCCAGCCGCGCTGGACCTCCAGGATCGCCTTCAGGCATGCACCGAAGGATCCGTGGTTGAGAAATGTCACGGTTGGATCGAGGGCCCATTCGGTGGCCGGCGAGGCGGCATTGCCGGCCTGTGCGGGACTGTCGGTCAACGTATTCCTGGCTCCTTGAGCCGCTGGCTGGGCGCCGCGCCGGGCGTCTCGGAACGAACGATTCCGGAGCCCCGACATCGCGGATGAGGCATCGGTTGCATCACCCCGAGGCACGAACTGAAGGATAACTGTTGTCCCATTCGAGACTATCCGGATGGGTATTGCGGCATCTCCCGTACAGGCGTAGGTTGTGACGGTCTCATCCGCGCCAGGGACTTCTGGAGGCAAGATGCAGGCGGCGACGGCGGCCACAGTTTCGCGACTTATTCGCTGTGATGACGGGGCACTCCCGTTGATGGCCGACCTTTCACGTGGCGTCTACAACCTCGAATGGAGACCCCGCGCCGGGAACATCAGCGGTGACACTCGAGCTGGCATAGCCGCGCGGTAGGGGACGAACCCTTGCCGTAACGGAATTTGCCAGGACCGGCGCGAAGCAGCGCCGGTCTTGTGCTATCTGGGGCTCGGCATCGCGTTCGCGCGAGCGATCCCACCCAGGAAACCGGCCGACGGCTGTGGCGATCTGACTTGCGTCGCCCTATCCACCGCGATCAGCCCGAACTACATCGAGTAGCCGAGCGGTACCGCTATGCGAGCCGGTCGGAGGCGAGATCGCGAAGGGCTTGCCGGAACGCCGCCAGCACCTCGTCGCTGAACAAGACGAAGACGGCCAGGTCCAGGTTCCTGGAGCGGGCGAGGCCGTTGCCGGCCGCTCGTACGGCTATCGCCGCGGCCTGGGCGACCGGATAGCCGTAGATCCCGGTGCTGATTGCGGGCAGCGCTACCGACTTGGCGCCGGCGTCGTCGGCCATGAAGATGGCGCTGGCATAGGCGGACTCGAGCAAGTCCGGCTCGTTGTGTTCGCCGCCGCGCCAGATGGGGCCGACCGCGTGGACGACCCACTTGACTCCGTGCTCGGCCAGCCGACCCGGGCCGGTTATGACTGCGCTGCCCGTCTGGCAATGGGCATAGCGGGCGTGGAGTTCGGCCATCAACTCCGGACCTGCGGCGCGATGGATCGCACCGTCCACCCCACCGCCGCCGGCCAGCTGGGAGTTGGCCGCGTTCACGATCGCGTCGGCTCGCGCCTTCGTGATGTCGCCCTGGAGCAACTCGATCCAGGCCGGTTGGCTGCCGGGTCGTATCACTTCCAGGCGCTCGCCCTCTTCCATCGTCACATCCTAAGAGACACCGGCTCGTCCTGCGCGAACAGTTGCGCCGGTGGCCGATAATTCGCCCATGAACGACAAGCCCCGCGTTCAGCCCGCCGATCGCGCCGAATGGCGGGCCTGGTTGGAGGCCAATCACCGGACCTCAGACGGCGTCTGGTTGATTACCTGGAAGAAGCGCACCGGGCGGCCGACAGTCGCCTATGCGGAGGCGGTCGAAGAGGCGCTCTGTTTCGGCTGGATAGACGGCGTTCTCAATCCGGTCGACGCCGAGCGGTCGGCCCAATACTTCGCCCCCCGCAAGCCCAAGAGCACCTGGGCGCGCTCGAACAAGGAGCGTGTGGCGCGGTTGGAGGCGGCCGGCCTACTGACCGAGGCCGGGCTCGCGGCGATCGCCCTGGCCCGCGCCAACGGATCCTGGGAATCGCTGGACGCGATCGACGCCCTCATCGTTCCGGACGACCTGGCCGAGGCGCTTGCCGGCCGGCCGGGCGCGCGCGAACTCTTCGATGCCAGCAGTGAGTCCGTGCGGCGCATGACCCTGGCCTGGGTCTATCAGGCAAAGCGGCCGGCGACTCGGGCGGCGCGCGCCGAGCGAGTGGCGGAAGTCGCCGGGCGCGGCGAGCCGCTTTCCAGCATGTGGCGAAGACGGGACTAAGTTGCTGGCCGACTGGTGGCCGGCGGCAGACCGGCAGGCCTGATGACGGTACTCAGGTCGCCAGCATCGGGTTGCTCTAGGGTCTGTGCGGCTGTCGAGCCCAGAGGTCGATCGGCGGCAGTTCGTGTAGGCCGAGGAGCTGCGAAATCTCGCCCGCATGAAAGGCGTCGTGGCTGAACAACCGGTTGAGGATCGACGCGCGACTGTAGAGCCGTTTGACCTCGCCGCGGATCCGGGCCGTCTGCTCCAGATCGTCTACCGACCAGCGCGCCAGGCAGTCCTGTACAACCCGACAGCTCGAGTCGAGCGCCCACGCAAGTTCGTGGCCCGAGCGCGGATGGGTTTCATCATCTTCCCAGCCCGCATCGGTCAAAGGCGAGGGAAAGGGCGTCTGCTCTGCACCCGGTTCTTCGAACACCCCGCACAGCCAGTACAAGCGGGCGCCGGCCGCATGCGCGGCAAGAGCCCAGATGGGCGCATGCTCCGGACCGGCTCTCAGCGCCAACTGGTCGGCGGTCAGGTTCTCGACCGCTTCGCGTATGCGCGTGGCGTATTGTGGCCAGTCTGGGTACAGCAACGCAACCGAGCGATCCATGCGAATCACCGCAGGCAAAGGTGAGAATGGTCGGGGTGGCGGGACTCGAACCCACGATCTCGTGCTCCCAAAGCACGCGCCTTACCAACTAGGCCACACCCCGA
>DASVJA010000123.1:0-9210 GCA_036386115.1 Candidatus Limnocylindrales bacterium | reverse complement strand
GAGGGCATCAGCGGGGGACGCCATCCTCCATCCGGTCGCTCTAGCCTGTATCGCGCTCCTGCTCCTGAACGACCTGTTGCGCCAAAGACCGTCGCGGCCCACGTCGAACACATCCTGGCAAAGCTGAACGTCGGGCGCCGGACGGAGGTTGCGGCCTGGGCCATGCGCGTTGAACAGACTCAGGCCCACGGCTTGCACAACAAGGCCGGCTCGCCGCACCGGGGCGCGGCCGCAGCCTATCATCTTCGGCAGTCGCGGCAGTAACGGTTCGGCCTCGAGACCTCAGCGATGACCGCCGTCTTGCGGACGACGCGCGGTGCCGCGTCCGAGTAACCTCCCGAGCCGACCTCCGGTTGCGGCCTGCTTGTTCTCCCAGGCAAGCGCGAGCATCGGGCAGTCGTTTATGGCGTTCTCGGCCTGGCGCACCAAGCCGTGCGGGACGGGGCCGTCGGGGAGCACGGGGTAACCCCAATCGTCGAGCGTGATGAGGTCCGGCGCGGAAGCCTCGCAGACGCCGTAGCCGTTGCAGGCGATCCAGTCGACCTTGAGCTTGAGCTTGGGCTGGTCGCTCATCGCACGCCTCCAACGTGGGCGCCGGCAAGGCAGCGGCGGTGCTCGGCGTGGCTGGCGAAGTCGTCGGCGAAGACGGTCATCGCGGTGCTCATCTGCTGGGCGGCGCCGTCCGGGTGGCGGCAGGCGCCGCGGCCTGTGACCAGCCCGGTCCAGCGGTCGATGTGGTACAGGTCGTCGGGTCCGGCGCTCATCGCGGCGACGCGGCCGCTTGCGCTCGCGAGGTCTGCCAGGCCGTACCGGCAAGGCCCGCATTGCATGGCCGATCCGGCGGCGAGAAAGGCCATGATCCGCGCCGAATAATCCACTCCGCAGGCACGGGCGTCGAGGAGCCGCACCAGTCCACAACCAAGAGTGAGCCCGGCTGCTTTAAGCGATTCCGGGTCCAGCGGCAGGTTCCAGGCCGAATCGATGCGCGTCCATGTGCCGAAGTAGCCGCCGATCAGGACCGCCTGCGGGGTGCCGGTCAGGCCGCCCGCCAGTTCGACCACCTCGGCCAGGGGCGTTCCCAGGTCTATCTCGACCACGCCTTCGTTACGAACCGGACCGGCCACAGTCACGAGGGCAGTGCCGCGATTGTTGCCGCGCCCCCGCTCCCTGAACCAATCCGGCCCGTAGCGGGCTATCAGGGCTGAGTAGGCAAGCGACTCGACGTTTTGGACCAGTGTCGGGCGATTGCGGACGCCCCTCTCGGACATGCGGGGCGGTGTCATCAACGGACGGGCGTCCTTGCTGTTGACGTAGTGGACCACAGCGGTGGACTCGCCGGCGACATAGCCGATCGGCGCCTCTACGACGTGGAGCAACTTCTGCTCGCTCACGTGACGCTGGCTCACGGCCACCCGCATCGCCCGCACCGCACTCGTGTGCTCGCGGCCGAGGTAGAGCTCGACCCGATCGGCGCCCAGTGTCCCGGCGGCGAGGATCGCCCCGTCGATGATCAGGTGCGGGCGGTGCGTCATCAGGAAGCGATCCTTGGCACTTTCGGGTTCGCCCTCGGCGCCGTTGGCAACCACGACGGGCGTCCCGTTCTCAGTCCTCTCGGAGATCGCGCGCCACTTGCGGCCCACGGGAAATCCGGCCCCTCCACGGCCGAGCAAGCCGGTGGTCTCGAGGGCGGCAACCATCTGCCGGGCAGGAAGCGCGGGCAAGGGACCGAGACGGCGATGGTGCGCGGCGAGAGATTCGGCGCGTCCGTCGAGCGGCGGGCCGGCGAGGAGACGCTGAGTCGGGGCGTGGGTGAGCATGGGCCCCATTCTGCCGCGTCCCTCCGAAGGCAATGTGGATGCCGCGTCGAGATAGCTTGCAGATTTCCGCCGGGGTCTTGCTTGCACAGTTACCGACCAGATGAGTCAGATCGGGAACAAGATGTCGCTCAGGCACGGGTGGCAGATCGCGTGAAAGGAATGCCCGGGCGACATCGCGGGAGATGAAGGGACCACTCCGGCAGGACCAAGATCTCGATTGGCGTCGAGCGACATTCGACTATTTCTATTCAGCCGGCGAATTGCGGTCTTTGGGACGGTGCGGAGGGGTTCGATTGTGGCCGCGGCAATGTATGCTCGTGGTGAACGTTCGCCGATCACTGGAGATGGGTAGTGGCTCTTTTTGGACCGCCTGACGTTGAGCAGCTCAAGGTCAGGCGCGACGTCCAGGGGCTGATTAGGGCGCTGGGCTACGCCGCCGACGCAAGTGTCCGCCGAGCCGCCGTCGCGGCGCTCGGCGAGCTTGGTGATGCCCGAGCGGTTGACCCGCTCATCCTGGCCATGAGGAACCCCGACTGGCAACACGACTGGCATGACACCGCAGCGCTCACCGAGGCGTTGACCCGGTTGGGAACCCCGTCGGTGGGACCGTTGATTGCCACTCTCACCTGGCACTCCAACGTTGTCCGCGTCTCCGCCGCGGGAGCGCTTGCGGCGATCGGCCGGCCGGCCGTCCAGCCGCTCATCGCGCTCTTGGGTAACGCGGACCTGGAGACTCGCGAGGCCGCTGGTCAGATCCTCGCGGAGATCGGCGCCGATGCGCTCGACCAGTTGATCGAAGCGCTGAATGGCGAAGTGAGTAGCAGGAGGCAGTGGGCCGCCAGAATTCTGGGTGAAATTGATGACCCGCGGGCTGTCGAGCCTCTACTACGGGCCCTGACCGACGAGCTGGCGGGGGTCCGCCAGACGGCCGCCAGGTCTCTCGGCACAATCGCCGACCTCAGGACTGCCGACGCCCTCGTATCCATCCTGGATGACCCGTCTGGGGACGTTCGCAGGTCCGCCGCCCTGGCACTCGCAGAGATGCGGGATCCGCGCGCCGTCCATACACTGCTAACCGAACTCCTCCGAGCCAAGGACAAGGAAATCGTCAATGCCCTTGTCAAGGTGGGTTTCCCTGTGGTGGAGCCGCTGCTCGCCATGCTGGCCGACGCGAAGGCTCGCGGGGGCGAACCCTGGGTCTTCGAGGATTTTCGGTCCGGAGCCCCGGCGATCCTCATTCGGATCGGCTGCCGGCAGGACGTGGCCAAACTCGTCGCCCAACTTTTCGTCGAAGGGCAAGAGGCGAGAAGCGACGCCGCGTCGCAATTGTTCCTGCTCTACTCGTCGGGCGAACTCGATGCGCAGACCAAGGCTGTCGTCCTCGCCGCAAGGCCGCACGTCGAGCGGGCTCGTTCAGACGGGCTCCCTGAGGACTACGGGCGGTCGGATCTGTGATATCGATCGAGGCTAGTTCACCGGGTCGCGCGGTTCGACCTTCGTATAGCCAAGCTTCGCGGCCATTGCCTCCCATTCCTCGGTAGTGCGGAGCGGCATCCGGACCGGGACTTCGTCGAGTTCGCTCAGATAACCCGTCGCCTCCTCCGGAAGCCAGTCGCGAAACTTCATCCGCAATTCGCGCCGGCGGGGCAAGTCGGGGACGAAGACATCGACCCCGCCGTCGTACGGACAGAAGAGGTCGCCCGTTTCGACTCCGAGGAGCGTCGGCCCGGCCACTCGATCAAGTGCCGCGGCCATAAACAGTTCGTGCAGCAAACCAGGCTGCCACCTGACTTCCTTGGCCAGGAATGTGCCCGCCATCGAATTGTAGAAGTAGGGTTCCATCACCGAAAGCCATTTGGCCGGGGTTGGGAGTACCGGAGCGCACCCGGGGAGCTGAACGCTCGCCATGATCCTCTCGGCTTCCGAGAAGGCGATGAA
Organism: Candidatus Limnocylindrales bacterium; assembly: GCA_036386115.1. GTDB lineage: Bacteria > Chloroflexota > Limnocylindria > Limnocylindrales > CSP1-4 > Fen-1039. Next base: position 5,455 of record DASVJA010000123.1, on the reverse strand, counting down.
GAAGACCGCTACCTCCTGTCGGTCGAACAAGGTGGCCGCGATACGGTTCAGGCGGTCCGCAACCACTCTCTGCTCGCCGGGCGAGTCCGGATAGCGTTGGGCGTCCGGCAGGTTGTGGAAACGGGTCCAGATCGCTGCCTGTCGCTCACGCAGCATCCACCCTATCGGTGGGTCTTCCGGGTACGCCTTGAGCCACTTGGCAAGTGGATCCGGTAAGGGCATGATGGGCCGGCCTACCGCCCCAGCCGCTCAGTCATCCGGTCCCCGGTGGTAACCGCGCCGAGTGATGCGGACGAGACCAGGGCCGCGTACTTGGCCATGACGCCGCTCTTGTAGCGCGGGGCAGGCCGGGTCCAGTGGGTGCGGCGCTCGGCCAGGATTTCCGGAGAAACGTTGAGATCCAGGGCGTGGCGGTCCACATCGATGATGATTTCGTCGCCTTCCTGGACCAGGCTGATGGGTCCGCCGAGCGCCGCCTCCGGCGCCACGTGCCCGATCATCAATCCGTGGGTGCCACCCGAGAATCGGCCGTCCGTGAGCAGGGCAACGTGTTCGCCCATGCCCACGCCGACCAGCGCCGCGGTCACCGACAGCATCTCCTGCATACCCGGGCCGCCGACCGGACCCTCGTATCGGATGACGATGACGTCGCCCTTGTTGATCTTCTGGTCTCGGACCGCCACGTAGGAATCGTGCTCGTTCTCGAAGACGCGGGCCGGACCCTTGTGGAAGCGGCGCTCGTGGCCGGCCAGCTTGATGACGCAGCCGTCGGGCGCCAGCGTGCCGTGGAGAATCGCCAGGCCGCCGGTCTCCTTGAGCGGAGTCTCGATTGGGAGGACGACCTTCTGGCCTTCGGTCTCGACCACGGTGGCCGCCGCCGAAGCGATGGTGCCGCCGTCGACGTTCGGCGTTGAGCCGTCGATCGAACCCTTCTTGAGCAGTTCCCGAGTGACCAGCGAGAGACCGCCGGCCTCGAACAGATCAGCCGCCGAGTACTTACCGCCTGGGATCATGTCCGCGACGATCGGCGTCCGGTCGGCGATCTCGCCGAACTCGTCGATGTTCAGCTTGATCCCGTATTCATGGGCGATGGCGAGCATGTGCAGGACCGCGTTTGTCGAACCGCCGGTCCCGGCCACGCAGGCGATTGCGTTCTCGATGCTCTTGCGGGTGACGAACTCCTTGGGCCGGATGTCGCGCCGGATCAGGTCCATCACGATCTCACCGCAGCGCCTGGCGGCCGCGTCCTTGTCTGGATGCTCGGCCGGGATGCCATTCAGTCCGGCCGGTGAAAGACCCAGGATCTCCATGACCATCGACATCGTGTTGGCCGTGTACTGGCCGCCGCACGCTCCGGCGCCCGGGCACGAAACCGACTCGATCTCGTACAGATCCTCGGCGCTCATCTTCCCGGCGCGGTAGGCCCCGATGGCCTCGAAGATCGTGACGATCGTGGCGTCGCGCTTGCCCTTGTACATGCCCGGGTAGATCGTGCCGTTGTAGAGGATCAGCCCCGGCCGATCCAGACGGCCGAGAGCGATGGCCGCGCCCGGGATCGTTTTGTCGCAGCCGACCAGGCACACCAGCCCGTCCAGCATGTGGCCCCGGACGACGAGCTCGATCGAGTCTGCGATGACTTCACGGCTGATTAGCGAGGCCTTCATGCCCTCGGTGCCCATCGAGGTGCCGTCCGAGACTGCGATGGTGTTGAACTCCATCGGAGTGCCGCCCGCCGCCCGGATGCCGGCCTTGACGTGTTAGGCCAGACGGCGCTGGTTGTAGTTGCACGGCATCGTTTCGATCCACGTCGTCGCGACGCCGATCAACGGCCGGGCTAGATCCCCGTCGTTGAAGCCGATCGCCTTGAGCATGCCGCGCGCGGCGGCGCGGTCCGGGCCGTCCGTTAGCGCCGCACTGTGGCGCTTGTCCGGATTGCTCGGAAGGTCGTAAGGCAGAGGTCGGGGCGTCTCATTCGACATCTCGGGTGATCTCCGGTCTGCAGCGGCTCTTGCCGTCGCGCCAAAGTCTAGACGCAGACCGGCGGCCGAGCTGCGCCGAGGATCAGCGGTTCCCGAAGATCAGGCCCAGTATGGTTTGCCGACCGGATCCGGAGGCGCCGTAATGGAGGGATGTCGCCAGGGTTTGACGTGATCCATCCGGGCCGGCCGCCGTCAGATCGACCCACCAGTCGTGGCCCAAAGCCGACGAGAAGCCGAGGTCGAAGGTTGCGCCGGGCACGGCCGTGAATGCCGGCTGTAGGGCGGTACGATCGGGCGCGATCGTCAGGCCATCTCGAACTGCGGGCCAGAACTCCAATCTCGCGTCGTGCCAGGTTCCGGCATCGAGATTCGGAACCGTTATGACCCACGAGTCGCCGCCGGCGCTGCCGCTCTCCCAGGCGATCTGTACTTGCGTCGGAGCCGGCGGAGGCGCCGCGGCCGGGCCCGCCGACGGATCGTACGCCCAGACTCGGAAACCGGGCGCCAGCAACAGGACGGCCAGAAGTATTGTCGCTCCGAGTATCCCGCGTTTCGAAACGAGATCGTCTTCGTGTCCCTGGGAAAGCCATGTGCCTGCGACGAAGCAGGCGGGAATTCCCAGCAGACCGACCACTACGAGAACGTCCAGGTTTGCTGGAAGCAGAAGCGCGAGCGCGCCGAGGAGGAGACCGCCGGCAAGCGCCCAGATGGGCCGGACCAGCGATTCGGCCCGGCCGGTGTGCTGTGCAACGTAAGGCAGACTGCGTCTCGCGGCCATGAACGCAGCGACACACGCGGTCAGCGTCAGCTGCTGCGACCACCACACGCCATTCTCCGGCGCGTAAAGGTGAATGCCGACGAAACTCGCCAGGAAGGTCAGGTATCGGGCGATGATGGGCGTGAATGCGAGCGTCAATCCTGCAGCCGCAAGCCCGAGCGTGCCACCGAAAAGGGCCGCAATGCTCGCGCTGCGGAGACCCGTGAAGAGACGCCGTCTGGTCAGTTTGGCCGAATTGATTGCCTCGGCCAGGACCTCCGGCGGTCCGAGACGCGCGAGCGCCTCGGCCGTGGCCGCAGCCGGTCGCATGCCGCCTTCAATCAGGGCGGCGCCGGAATCATCGAGGTGATGCCGAATCTCATCCCGAACACGGACGGTGTCGACCTCGCTAAGCCGGAGCCCTTGCTCCAGCCGGTCGAGGAAGGCGGTGATGGCCTGTGGGGTTCCGTCGGTGTCGTCCGCCTTGGCCGGCTCGGTCGCGGTCAGGATCGGGTCGATCTCTGTGCGACGGGTGGTTGCCGGCCAGTTTCGCCGAGCCATCGTGTCGACGCCCCGGCTGGCGAGCCTGTACAGACGCCGCGTCTGCTCGGTCTCGCGCCATGTACCGCCGATCAGCCGCCGCGCCTCAAGGCCGTACAGAATCGGATACAGCGTCGCCTCGCTCAGCTCCTCGTGCTCGCCATGCACCGGCCCGACCCAATGCCAGAGCTCAAAGCCGGTGCGGTCGCGGTCGCGCAACGACCCCATGACGACGCGCGCGATCCTATAGTCCATATGTCTCCCTGGCCCTGTGGTTCTCGTCCGGCCGTCGATCCGCAGAGAGTATCCCGTCTCGACTTCAGGGGCGACGCCGATTCGTGCGGACGCGGCCACCGATCGGGCCCGGCGAACCGGGGACGCGCCGGGCGCAATTCAAACTCTTACGCTGAACAACTGGACTAATTACCCTGCCACGGGAGTTAGGCGAGATAGTGACTCGGCGCTCCGCCTGGGTCGAGTGGACTTGAGCGTGGAGCGCGGCATCCCCGTGCTTTCTGCAGCGCAAATTATGCCAAACGCCTCCGAGATCCGGCCTAACTTTCGCCCCAGGGTAATTGGGCCAGATGACCCAGCGCCATACCGCGCAGCTCCGCGGAATCAGGAAGCCCGCCGTTGCCGGCGGGCTTCCGAGTTACTGCGTTGGACCAGGCTACCTCGCCCCGACACCCTCGCGGGTATCGACGCGGGCCGGATGCCCGGCCTCCCAGGCCTCGATGGCGGGGAGCTGGTTCAGGACGTAGCCGACTTCGTCTGTGCCGGCCAGGATCATCGTCCGGGCGAACGGATCGATCTCAAAAGCGAAGGAGGAGCCGTCCGGCAGCGAGACCTTCTGGGCTTCGAGGTCCACGGTCCACTCGCCGTCCGGGTTGGCGGCGACGAGGATCTGCAGCGCGGCATGCTGATCGGGCGAAACGCAGATCGGCAGCAGCGCGTTCTTCATAGCGTTGCCCAGGAAGATGTCCGCGAAGCTAGTGGAGATGATCGCCCGGATGCCCCACGCTCGGAGCGCCCAGGGCGCGTGCTCGCGCGAGGAACCGGCGCCGAAGTTGTCGCCGACGAGCAGGATCTGACGCCCGGCGTTGTGCGGCTCGTCGATGAAGGAGGGCGGTACGCGGCGCGCCCCGTCCGGCGTGAAGCGCCAGTCGAAGAAGAGCGCGTCGGCCAGGTTTGCCTTGTCCGTGATCTTGAGGAAGCGGGCCGGGCAGATCTGGTCCGTGTCGATGTTGGCGCGCGGGATGGAGATCACGCGGCTGGTGGTCTTGCTGAACGGTTCGGGCATTTCAGTGCGCCTCCGAGGCGTGGGCCTCTACTGCCGAGGTCTGCGCGACAAGCGTGCGCGGATCGGTGACTACTCCGGTGATGGCGCTGGCCGCGGCGGTCAGCGGCGAGGCCAGGAAGGATCGCCCGCCCTTGCCCTGCCGGCCCTCGAAGTTTCGGTTTGAGGTGCTGATGCCGTACTGCCCGGGCTCGAGCTGGTCGCCGTTCATGGCGATGCACATCGAGCAGCCGGACTCGCGCCAATCGGCGCCGGCCGCGGTGAAGACCTTGTCCAGGCCTTCGCTCTCGGCCTGCTTCTTGACCTGCTGGCTGCCCGGCACGACGAGGACGCGAAGGCCCTCGGCGACATGGCGGCCCTTGAGGACCGAAGCGGCGGCGCGCATGTCTTCGATCCGGCCGTTTGTGCACGAACCGATGAAGACGACGTCGAGCTTCTGGCCGGCGATCGAACTGCCGGCCTGAAGACCCATATAGGCCAGCGCGCGCTCCAGGTCGTCGCGAGCGCCGGGCTCGACCTCCTCAAGAGAAGGAATCCGGCCGCTGATCGGCAGGCCCATGCCCGGATTCGTGCCGTAGGTGACCATCGGTTCGAGCTTGTCGCCGTCGATGACGACCGTTCGGTCGTAGGTCGCGCCGTCGTCGCTGGGCAACTTGCGCCAGGCCGCCACCGCCGCGTCCCAGGCCGCGCCCCTCGGGGCGAACTGGCGGCCCTTGAGATAAGCGAACGTGGTTTCGTCGGGGGCGATTAGTCCGGCTCGCGCGCCGCCTTCGATAGACATGTTGCAGACCGTCATCCGCTCTTCCATCGACAGCGCCCGGATCGCGTCGCCGGTGTATTCGATGACGTGGCCGGTCCCGCCGCCGACGCCGATGCGAGCGA
>DASVJA010000122.1:0-3194 GCA_036386115.1 Candidatus Limnocylindrales bacterium | reverse complement strand
ACGGCCACGCACAGCAACGGCACGGCCACGACGAACGGCAGCGCCAGCAGCGGCCCCACCCCGAGCAAGGCGGCTTCGACGTCCAGCAAGGCTAGGGCGATCAGGATTGCCCACCGCCGCCTACCGAGGCTGACAACGATCAGCGCCAGCATCAGCAGCGGCAGCCAGAAATACGCGATCGCGTAGATCAGAGTCTGATTGGCCGCCGACTCCGTCAGGAAGCCCCACACGCCGGCTCCCAAGCATGCCGAACCCAGGACTACGGCCGCGACCCAAGGCGGGACACGCAGCCTAACCCGGATGGGAGGGAGCCCCTGCACCTCTACCTCGCTATTTCCCCCTTGGCGGACATAGGCCGCCGACGAAATGCTAACAACGGCGGGGCACGAGTCCATCCCCAAACTTGTGGAATTTCGTCTGCACCCTTTCGCCAAATCTGCCGGGTTGATCGGATGAGGCCGGCACCTACCCCAATCGGCTGTGCGGGTAGCCGGAACCCAATCCGATCGGGCGTTGACACAAGTCGCCGACGTTCCTAATATCCTCAAGTCCGCCATGTGGGCGGCCGTACACGAGGTGACTTGTGCGCAACCTCCAGAAGCCATCGGCAACGACCGCTCGAACGAGCGGCGGCGTTGCGGTGCGCGAGAGATCTGCGCCCACCGAGAGTTAGCCCAGGCGGCGATGCCGCCAGGTGAACCTCTGAGCCGTGGGCCAGATCGGGCCCCCGGCTTTTTTCATGCCCTGTCGCAGGCGAGTGCCTCCAGGACATAGCCGTGAGCCCAACCCGCTTCCCCCACTCGCGGTTCCGATTCCGCGACCCCACTCCCAAGGGAGGTGACTGATGAGCATCACGGTTCTCGAACAGACGAAATCGCCGGCTTTGAACCGGCCCATCGCGGGCCCCATTGGCACGTTCGCCGGGCGGCCCGAAACGAAGCCTGGAACGGCTCTTCTTGTCGAACACGTCACGAAGCGCTTCAAGGTCGATCGCCGCAAGCCGCCGGTCGTGGCCGTTGAGGACGTCTCGATCCGCATGGACCGGGGCGAAATCTACGGCCTGCTCGGAGCCAACGGCAGCGGCAAATCCACGTTCATCAGGCTCGTCAGCGGTCTTCTGACCCTCGACGAAGGTCGTGTCGAAGTCTTCGGCCACGACCTGGTTCGCGAGGAGATGGCGGTCAAGCGGCTGATCAACCGAGTCAGCGTTGACGCCGCCTTCTTCAAGAAGCTCTCACCAGCCGAGAACCTCTCGTTCGCGGCCCGGCTTTACGGCCTGGACGCGGGCAGGGCTCGACGGGAGGCAATCGCAATTCTGGCCCGCCTCGGCATCGGCGAGAAGCGCATGAACCGGCCCCTCGAGCAGATGAGCCGCGGCATGCAGCAGAAGGTGGCCATCGCCAGGGCACTCCTGACGAGTCCGGCGCTGCTGCTGCTCGACGAGCCGACAACGGGTCTCGACCCGCGGTCCAAGCTCGACGTCCAGGCATTCATCGAGGAACTCCAGGCCGACCACGACGCGACGATCGTGCTCACGACTCACGACCTCGCCGAAGCGGACCGGCTTTGCGGGCGAATCGGAATACTGGCCGGCGGCCGGCTGACGGCCGAGGGCACGCCCGAACAACTGAAAACCGACATCGCGATCGAGGACGGCGCTCCGGCAACCCTCGAAAGCGTCTTCATGAAATTCACAGGCCGCTCTCTCGATGACGACATCGAAGAGGGCGAGGAGGATCCTGCCTGATGGGCGGGGTCACGAAAGGGATACTTCGTTGCTTCATTACGAGTTTGTTCGAGCCGTTCATTTAGAACGCCAGCGTGAGATCGAGCGTCGTTTGCGACCTTGGTCCGAGCGCCCCTCACGCCCGCCCAAACCATCCGCACTTCAAGCCGTCGGCCGGCTGCTGATCCGAATCGGCTCGGCGCTCGATGCCGACTGCTCAGTGGCGACCTCGCGGCGCTTGCCGTCGAGCCGGCCGGAGACACAACTGTGATCGCAGTGACTCGCGAGGCGCGGGCGGGTTACGCCTTCATCGAACGCAACTTCAACCTCACCAAACGCTACCTGGGCTGGGAAGTCGCATTCCTGGTCTACGCGGTGGCGGGCGCGCTGTCCGTGTCGCTGATCGGCCAATCGGTCGGCAGCCAGCGGCTCCTGATGCTCCTGGTGGTCGGCGCCGTCTTCTGGAACTACCTCTCGGTGGTATTCCAGTCGATCGGCGACACGATCACCTGGGAGCGCTGGGAGGGCACGCTCGAATACACGATGATGGCGCCGGTCCGACGCTCGACGCAGCTGCTCGGATCGGCGCTGTACGCGGTCATCTACGGCCTCATCCACACGGCCATACTGCTCGTGGTGCTGGCGCTCTTCTTTTCGCTCGACCTCGGTCGGGCGAATGTGCCGGCGGCGGCGCTGTTCATGGTCGTCGGCTCGGCCAGCTTCATCGGCATCGGGATGCTCGCAGCGATTCTGCCGATGATGTCAGTCGAGCGCGGCTCGCAGATGGTCTTCGTACTGCAGTCTTGCCTCCTTCTCGTCAGCGGCGTGTACTACCCGACGTCGATCCTGCCGGGCTGGATGCAGCTGATCTCGCGAATTTCGCCGGCGACGTACGTGCTGGACGCAGTCCGGCGCGCGCTAATCGACGGCGAGGGCGTCGGGCAGCTGCTGCCGGACTTGTGGCCGTTGATCGTCATGGCCTTCGTCTTCATTCCGCTCGGTTTGTGGGGCTTCGGTAAAGCGGAGCGCTACGCCAAGCGAACCGGCAAGCTCAAGAGAGTGGGCTAGAAGATGACCGAGCTGCAAACACCCGGCGGCGGCGCCCCGGCATCGGCCGGCGGCGGCGCCGCTGCATCGGCCGGCGGCGCCGTGGCACCGGCCGGGGTCGCCGCACCGGCTGGGGTCTCCGCCCAACCACTCCCCCACTCTCTTGCCGCCTGGGGCTGGGACGAGCCCTGGGCCGCGGCCTTCGCCGCAGACACCGCCGCGCTCGGCTCGGACTGTGGCTTTGCCACGCACTGTTTTGCCTGAACCGTCGGTATCCGGGTCCGGCCGAATAGGCAGGCAGCCAACCCAGTCGCCTACGGCCGGCAGCGCCCCGGGTTCGGCGTCGTGGCGGAACTTGCCCGTGACGATGCCCGGGAATTCTCCGGATTCCCCGGCCAGCAGCCAGCGCCCCCGATGCTGG
>DASVJA010000121.1:0-2173 GCA_036386115.1 Candidatus Limnocylindrales bacterium | reverse complement strand
CGGCGCCAGCGCCGCCGCGCTGCTCGCCCACTACCGAGGTGCCGCTGTGTCGGGCTGCGATGCCGGCGGCGCATCGCCATACACGCCGCCGCTCGAGGCCGCGGGAATTATTCTCGATTGGGCTCACTCGGCCGGGCATGTTTCCGGCGGCACGCCGCCTGCGCGTCTGGCAGTGACGAAGGCTCTGACGGCAGTCGACCCCGGCAGCGGCGAGCTTGCCGCCGCTCGCGCCGCGGGCATTCCGGTCGAGTCGTGGCAGCAGGTCATCGCCGATGCGGCAGTGGGCAAGACGCTGGTCGGTGTCGCGGGAACGCACGGCAAGAGCACCACTTCCGGTTGGCTGGTGCACGTGCTGGTGGCGGCCGGGTTGGACCCGTGCGCATTCGTCGGGGCGCTGTTGCCGGCGGCGCTGACCGGCGGCCTGCCTGCGACCGCGCGCTGGGGGCAAGGGTCGTCGTTCGTCGTCGAGGCGGACGAATACGCCGGCAACTTCGATCCCTACCGTCCGGACCTGACGGTCCTGACTTCCGCGGAGTGGGACCACCCCGACGTCTTCGCCGATCGCGAGGCCGTGATCGAGACCTTCGTCTCGTGGCTGGATCGCGCCGCGCAGACTGTGGCGCGGCCGGTATTGATCGCCAACGTGGGCGATCCCGGAGTTGCCGACGTCGTGGCCCGCTTGGGCGATTGGCCGGGTGTAGTTCTGGCCGTGGGATTGGCCGACGTGCCGGCGGCGGAGGGCTTCGCGTCGGTATCCGGGGAGCCATACCTTGCGGGCAAGATCCTCAATGCGGACGTTGATGGAACCACGATCCTGCTGAGCGGCACCGGGCTCGCCGCGCCGATCCAGGCCCACATCAGGCTCGCGGGCAGGCACAACGCGGCGAACGCTTTGGGTGTTGCCGGTGCGTCTCTGGCACTGGGCGTCGCCCCGGCCGGGCTCGTTGCCGCCCTCGGCACCTTCACCGGTGTCGGTCGCCGTCTGGAACGAAAGGGAGAGGGGAGCGGCGTTGTCGTGTATGACGACTACGGCCATCACCCCACGGCCATCCGTGAGACGCTCGCGGCGATCAGGCAGCTCGAGCCCGGCCGCCGATTGTGGGCCGTCTACGAGCCACTCACTTACCACCGCACGGCCGCGATGCTGGACGAATTCGCAGAAGTGTTGGCCGGCGCGGACGCGGTTGCGATCGCGGATATCTGGGCCAGCCGGGACCCGGACACGAGTATCACGTCGGCGGCCGCACTGGCGGCTGCCACGGCTCGCCTGAGAGACGGCCTGACGGCCGTGGCGCCCGGTTCAGTCGAGGAGACGGCCACATGGCTGGCCGCTCACGTCAGGCCCGGAGACGCGGTCCTGGTCATGGGTGGTGGCAAGAGCTATCGAATTGCGGAGTTGCTGGTGCAGGCGCTCTGCGCCTGATGATCTGGTACTCCCCAACAGAGTGGCAGTAGGCCACAATCTCTACTTCGGGCAGCAGGTTGTCTGGATCGCTTCTTCAGGAGGGTCAATGGCAGGCGAGTCATCCTTTGATGTCGTCAGTGAGTTCGACGACATGGAAATGCGCAACGCACTCGATCAGGTCCGCCGGGAGGTCCAACAGCGATACGACTTCAAGGGCGCGAAGTTCGAACTCACTCAGGCCAAGACCGAGCTGGTCCTCCATACCGACGATGAGTTTCGGGCCAAAGCCGTCCGCGACCTGATAGAAAGCAAGGCGGTCAAGCGCGGCCTGTCGCTCAAGGTTTTCGACTGGGGCAAGATCGAGCCGGCCGGCGGCGATACGATCAAGCAGACGATCACGCTACGGCGGGGTCTCAGCGAGGAACTGGCCAAGAAGCTCAGCAAGCTCATCCGGGATGAATTTCCAAAAGTCAGGTCACAGATCCAGGGCGACGCTTTGCGCGTATCCGCTAAGAACAAGGATGATCTCCAGCTGGTCATCGGCCGGCTGAGAGAGCTCGACGAACCTCTTCCCCTGCAGTTCACGAACTACCGGTAAGAACCGCCCGGTGTTCCGGCGCGGCGTCTTCAAGGAGTACGTCAATGTCGATGACTGAGAGCCAGAGCACCACCACGACGGTCGGCGCAGTCCTGGCCGAGGGTTTGGCCCGAGCCGGTGTCAAGATCGCCTTCACGGTCCCGGGCGAAAGCGTACTGAGCCTCCTCGAC
>DASVJA010000120.1:0-2691 GCA_036386115.1 Candidatus Limnocylindrales bacterium | reverse complement strand
GGCCGGAAAGCCGCGCCAGCGCCTCCCAGCGCCGCTTTCGACGGCGCACCGTATACGAGCCGATGAGGGCCATGAAGAAGGGGATTATCGGCAGCGTCAGGGCGACGGTGATGGTCGCCACCGTGTCGGAGACGGCGAGGCAGGCGAGAACGACCAGCGGGACGATCATGGCCAGGACGACCTGCGGCAGATATCGCCCGAAGTAGGTGTCGAGCGAGTCCAGCCCGCGCGTCGTCAGGGCGACGATTTCGCCGCTGGCCCGACCGGAATCGAGGGCCGGCAAGTTCGTGGCCACGTGGCGCAGAAGGTGCATCCGCAGGCTCGACTTGACCGCGGCCGAGCAGCTCCGAGCCGCCGCTTCCTGCGCCCAGCCGATCGCGGCCCGGGCCGCCAGGACGACTGCCAGGGCGATGAGGGTTGTGCGCAACGCCGCGAGCCCGGCGCCGTCCTGGAACGCAGAACTGATCGCGGTCGAAAGAAGCCATGCCTGCGCGACCGCCAGAACGGCCGTGGCGATTCCAAGCGCCACGGCGGCCGCAAGAGCGACCGACGTGGCGCGGGCATACCGAAGCAGGCGAGGGTCGATGGCCCTCAGGTTACGGCCCTCAGTTGTGAGCCGCCGAACCGGGGTTCGCCGCGGCGTCGGGGACGCGGGCGGACGAGATTCGCTTGCGGAAGATCCAGTAGGTCCAACCCTGGTAGAGCAGGACCAGCGGCGTGAAGATCACAGCCACCACGGTCATGATCTGGAGCGTGTAGTCGGTCGACGATGCGTTGGTGACCGTGAGGTTGAATGCCGGGTCGGTGGAGGAGGGCATGACGTTGGGGTAGAGGTGGAGGAAGAGAGCCACCACCGCCAGGCCGATCGCCAGGGCCGTTCCGACGAAGGCCAGGCCCTCGCTCCGAAGTCTGTTGGCCAGCAGGGCGGACAGGAGCGATACCGCCGCCAGGACGGACACGACTGCCGCTCCGGTGACCATCGTCTTGGCCTCCAGCCAGCCGAGCAAAGCCACGGCGGCAACCGCGGCCACGAGTCCGATGACGAGCACGAGCTTGTTGGCCCGTTCGCGCACGACACCTTCGGTCTTGAGGGCGATGTAGGCGGCCCCATGGGTCATGAAGAGCGTCAGGGTCACCACGCCGCCGAGTATCCCGAACGGGTTGAGCAAGGTCAGCAGACTGCCGGTGTACTCCATGTTCTTGTCGATCGGGACGCCGGCCACGATGTTGGCGAAGGCGACGCCCCACAGGAGAGCCGGCACGGCCGACCCGATAAAGATGGCCCAATCCCAGCCCAGGCGCCATCGCGCGCTGTCGTGCTTGCCCCGGTACTCGAATGCCACGCCGCGAAGGATCAGCGCGATCAGGATCGAGAACAGTGCCAGGTAGAAGCCGCTGAACAGGGTGGCGTACCAGTTGGGGAAGGCGGCGAAGGTCGCCCCGCCCGCCACCAGCAGCCAGACCTCGTTGCCGTCCCAAACGGGCCCGATGGCGTTGATGAGTTGCCGGCGCTCGCCGTCGTTGCGGCCGATGAACGGCAGCAGGATGCCGAGTCCGAAATCGAAACCTTCCAGAACGAAGTAGCCGATCCAGAGGACGGCTATGAGCAGGAACCAGATTTCATGCAACACGGCCGTCTCCTCAGTATGCGAAGGGCGCGGGGTGGTCGGCGGAGTCGGCCGAGTCGGCGCCGGGCTCCTCGAGGGGGCCCCGGATCCGCTTGGCCAGCAGCCCCACCTCAACCGCGGCCAGGGCGCCGTACAACAAAGTGAAGATGATCATCGTGGCCGCGACCTCGGCGGCGGTGACGCTCGGCGAGACTCCCTGAGATGTCAGCTGCTGGCCGTAGACGATCCAGGGCTGGCGGCCCATCTCGGTGAAGATCCACGCGAACGAGTTGGCGGCCAGCGGCAGCAGCGGCAACGCCACAGCGATGGCCACGCCGAAGCGGCCGGGGAGCCGACCTTTGCGCATCCGCCACAGGAACCACAGTGCCGCAAAGGCGGCCAGACTCCCGGCCCCGATCATGAACCTGAACGACCAGAACGTGACCGGCACGATAGGCGAATAGTCGCCGGGGCCGTACTGGCTGGCGTACTGGGCCTGCAGGTTGTCGATGCCCTGGACGACGCCGTTGGGGTCGTGGGTGGCCAGGATCGAGAGGACGTAGGGGACCTTTATCGAGAATATCTCTTTGCCGTTGAGATCCCAGAGCCCGATGATCGAGAACGGAGCCTGGGTTTGAGTGGTCTGGATGCCCTCCGCGGCCGCGAGCTTCATCGGCTGCTCGGTGGCAATTTGCTGGCCAAGCTGGTCGCCCGAACCGAGCACGACCAAGCCGCCCATCAGGAGCGCCAGGGCCCCGACCTTCGCCGCGATACGGAACGGGGCGTCGTCGCCCGGCCGGCGCAGGAGCCGCCACACGGCGACACCCATCACGAACGCGCCGCCCGTCATGAAGGCGCCGGCGATCACGTGGGGAAAGGCAAACAGGACTGTGGGGTTCATGAGTACCGCCACGATGTCCTTCAGCTCGGCTCTGTGGAGCGTGTTATTGATGGCGTAACCGACCGGATGCTGCATCCACGCGTTGGCCGCCAGAATGAAGTAGGCCGAAAGGACGGTGCCGACGGCGGTGATCCAGATCGCAGCGAGATGGACCAATTTGGGCAGCTTGTCCCAGCCGAAGAT
>DASVJA010000119.1:0-1592 GCA_036386115.1 Candidatus Limnocylindrales bacterium | reverse complement strand
TCGACGGCGAACATGGTGTTGGGCAATGGCTCCAACACAGTTCCTTCGACCTCTATCGCGTCCTTCTTAGCCACGTTCTGTGTGTCGTCCCTTTCTCGCACGAATGCCGGCCTGCGCGGCCGACACACGAACGAACAGGTTACCAAAGAACATCGAGTCCGGCAACCTGCCTTCTCGAGCCTCAACTCGGGTCCTGCCGCTGCCCCTTGCGAGAGGCGCTGCGGCGATCACCGCGTTCATGCCGTAGTCAAGATGACCGGCCCGTTCTCCGTCACCGCAATGGTGTGCTCGAAGTGGGCGGCCAGTGAATGGTCTGTCGTTACGACGGTCCAGCCGTCGTCCAGGGTCTCCACGTCAGCGCTGCCGAGCGCCAGCATGGGCTCGATCGCGATGCAGACGCCCGCGGCCAGTTCGGCCCCAGGACGACCCGTCCGGTAATTAGGGATCTGCAGGTCCTCATGCATCCTGGTGCCGATGCCGTGGCCCACGAACGGCCTCACGATGTCGCAGCGGCCCTCGATGGCAACGTCCTCGACGGCGCCGGAAACGTCGTCCACGTGCGCGCCCGGTACCGCGGCGGCAATGCCGGCCATCAGCGCCAGACGCGTCGTCTCCATGAGCCTGGCCACGTCGGCCGGCGGAGTACCCACGTAAAAGGTTCGGGCCGCGTCGCCGTGATAGCCCTGCCATATGGCGCCGGCGTCGACCGATACGACCTGTCCTTCTTCGATGACGCGACTGCCCGGGATGCCGTGCACGACCTCGTCGTCGATTGAGACGCAGATGCAAGCCGGGAAGCCCCGATAACCCTTGAATGAGGGCCGGGCCCCGGATTTGCGAATGAAGTCCTCGGCGATGGCGTCGAGGGCGGCGGTAGTCACACCCGGCTTGAGCTCCTCCTCCATCAGGGCAAGCACGCCGGCGACGATGCGGCCTGCTTGGCGCATCAAGTCGATCTCCTGGCGTGTCCTGTGGGGAACGAGAGCCATGGTGACGTTAGCCCCTGTTGCCGATTGCCGGATTGATTGCCGCGAGTAGGTCCCGCGAGACGTTCTCGATGCCCGTGGTGCCGTCTACGACCGACAGAACGCCATGGTCACGGTAGTAGCCGACGACCTGCGCCAGCGACCCGAGCTGCTGACGCAGTCTGGCCTGGACCGTTTCCGGCTTGTCGTCGTCACGCTGGTAGAGCTCGGAGCCGTCGACGTCGCAGACGCCTTCCTTGAGGGGCGGCTTGCCTTGCATGTGATACGGGTGCCCCTGAGCGCGGCAGATCCACCGACCGCCAAGGCGGGAGACGAGCTCCGGCTCCGGGACTTCGATCAGCGGCGCCACGTCCACGCGGCCACCCTTGTCGGCGAGGGCCTTGTCCAGAACCTCGGCCTGAGCGGTGTTGCGCGGGAACCCATCCAGCAGGATGCCTGCTTCGGCGTCCGGCTTGGCCAGACGCTCGAGGAGCATCTCGATGGTCACAGCGTCGGGCACGAGCTCGCCGCGGTCCATGAAGCCCTTGGCGGTAATGCCCAGCGGCGTCTGATCGCGGACGGCCGCCCGGAACAGGTCGCCGGTGGCGACGTGGGCCAGGCCCAGCC
>DASVJA010000118.1:0-1699 GCA_036386115.1 Candidatus Limnocylindrales bacterium | reverse complement strand
TTCCGCCCGTGGCGAGGGAGTCGAGGTAGGCGGCGATGGTGGCAGAGGTCGCCCCTATGTCGATGCCAACGCCGTTGCTGCCCGTCCTAAGGGTCCTCGGCTTACCCGAGGCTTCGAATATGACGGAGGGCTTCGTGGCGGGAACGTTGGCCTTGCCCGAAATGCTGGCCAGGTAGGCCTGGATCTGGGCCGGGTCGACCGCGGGGGCGTACGTGCCGTCGTCGCGAACCCCGAAAACGATCCAGCTTCTGATCTGATCCGCCGTGATCGTCCAGCTCTTCGGGCTCCAGCCGGCAGGCAACGGATTGGGCGGGGTCTTCCACGTGATCTTAAGATCGACGGACATCTTGCCCGCGAAGGCGATGGCGTCCTGGGCCTGGGTATCGTCCACACGGGGTTGAAGGGTGACGAACGAGCCGCCGGCCCGGAGGTCCGCCGGGGCATTTGACTCGGTCAGCTTGCCGAGAATCTCCGAACCGATCGGGACCTCGTCCACACCAGTGCCAGTCGCCGCTGGAGTGATGTTGAAGTTGCCGCCCCTGCTCGTCGCCTGAGCGTCCTGGGCAGGCACGGTGCTCGAGCCCACCAGGTCATGGAGTCGCTGCGCCAGAGCAGTCGGGTCCAGCCGGATCACGACGGGTATGTCCTGACCGAAAACCGCCGAGTGAATGACGCTGGCAGCGTCGTTGATCGGATTGCCGCTGTGTCCGAGCGACATCGCGGCGTCCGCCATGGCCTCGACATCCGGACCGCGGTTGACCTGCTGATACGTGATGGTCGTGACACCGACCGGCGTGGTGACCGTGACTTCGCCGTGGCCCAGGTACGAGTAGCCGGACGTGAGTTTGGCAATCGCCTCGTCCCGGGTTGCCCCGGAGAGGTCTATTGTGCCGACGCGGACTCCGGGCAGGATACGGCTGTCGTACGAGCCCTTGAACCCGACGGCGACGGCCGAAAGAAGGAACAAAGTGGCTACGGCCCCACCAAAGAAGGCCGCGGCGAAACCCACGATCCTCATGTCTACGCCGTACAGTGCCGCGAGACGTGGCGGCTTCTGCGGTCTGGCGGAAGAGTGTTTCGCCGGCTTGGTCGGCGCGGTCGCGCCATTTACGGCAGGACGCGTAGCCCCGGACGCGGGCTTGGCGGGACCGCCCGGCGGGTATGAACCGGGGGCCTTGCTCTGCTCCTTGAGCCCCGACGGCTCGAGCGAGTCGCTTGTCATCTCATCCCTTATCTTCCGCGCCGGTCGGATACCGGCGCCTGGGTCTCAAACGGCATAGCACACTGGACCGAGGCGTTCGCACCGGCCGCTGGTTGGACGGGCCGAGAGCGTTCACCGTTACGCCGCCTGACCAAATCGTTGAGCAAACACGTAAGTCTGTCGCTCCCACCCGATTCGGTGGGTCCGGCGAAAAGCCGCAACCGGCGGGTATTGGCCGCCGGTTGCATGTTCAGGTCAGACGTCGCGAGGTAGAACGACGACGCGTCTGTTCGGCTCTTCGCCGATGGACTGCGTTCCGACTCGTTCATGATCGCGCAGGGCCAGATGGATCCAGCGCCGTTCGAGCGCCGGCATCGGCTCAAGCTGGAGCATCTTGCCGGTCCCGACGACGCGCTCCGCCGCCCTGTTGGCGAGGTCACGGAGCTGGCGTTCGCGGCGGCCACGATAGTCCTCGACATCGACGAGGATGCGAGTCCA
>DASVJA010000117.1:0-6162 GCA_036386115.1 Candidatus Limnocylindrales bacterium | reverse complement strand
CCGCGAGCCGGGAGCCGCGAGCCGGGAGCCGCCGCAGCCGCGAGCCGGGGACCGCCGCCGCCGCGAGCCGCGAGCCGGGGACCGCGAGCGGGCGGAGCGACCGCGACCGCATATCTGGCCTAACTCCCCTGCCACGGAAGTTAGGCGAGACGTTGCCACCGAGTATGGCCGGGCGGCTGGCGTTTCGTCAGCGCCAGCGAGGTTGGGCACCCATCAGCATCACCCCTGAGCGTGGATCCAAGGGAAGAGCGAGCTTTCGAGGTCTCACCACCCGCTCCGAGCCGGCGATCGGATGCCTAACTTTCGCTCCAGGGGAGTTAGGCCAGAAGTCGGGCCGGACACGCGGCCGCCGAGCCGCGCCTGGGCCGCGACCGGGCTGGAGACGCCGGCCAGAGCACTCCCCTAAGCCACTCCCCTAATCCACTCCCCCTCTGAGCACCTCGATATGCGGCCGGTGCGGGATCGTCTCGGGCGTATACGTGGCCACAAGGGCGACGCCGTCGCGGAAGCGCCGCAACTCAGCGTCCGTGTTGAAGAAGCCGACGCTGATGCGGATGGCGTCGAGCGGCGGGATGTTGCGAGCGATGCACAGAGTCCTCTGCGACAGCTCGCGCAGGGCGGGCAGCGAAGTCCAGCCGGCGATCCGGAACGAAACGAGACCGGCCATGTTGCCGCGCGGGGTCAGCACCTCCACGCCCGGAATCTCTGCCAGCATCGCGGCCGCCTCACCGGCCAACCGCGCAATTCGAGCGTGGATCCACGGGAACCCAACGTATATCGACAACCAGGAGGCACTGCGCGCCAGACCCAACACCGATGGCGCATGAAAGCCCGCGCTCTCGAACCGGCGCGCATCCGGCCAAAGCTCGCCCTGCGCAGCCAGGTCCAGGGACTCGAAGTTCGGATAGCCGGCAAACGCCGTTCGCGGCCTCTCCATCACCGACGGCGCGCAGTAGACGGCACCCGTTCCCTCCGGCCCGAGCAGCCACTTCTGGCCGGGCACCGAGTAGAAGTCGACGCCCAGCTCCTCCACTGAAACCGGGATGGCGCCAACCGACTGGGCGCCATCGACAGCGATCAGCGCGCCACGCGAATGCGCCAGCTCGGCGATCTCCCGGATCGGAAGTCGAGCGCCGGTCGCGAAGCTCACGTGTGAGACGGAGACGAGCCGGGTGCCCGGCGTGATCGCGCGATCGAAGGCCTCGAGGATGGCCGAATAATCGGGCGCCGAGCCGGTCCCGGGTTCCGCGCCGGCATCGCCGCCCGAGTCGCCGCCCGCCCCCAACCCGATCTCCGCGATCGCCAGCTCCACGCCGAAGCGCTCGCGCACGGCCCAGAGCGGCCCGAGACCGCCGAAGTGCTCCAGGTTGGAAGTTACAACTCGATCGCCGGCCTTCCAATCGACCGCCCAGGTCGCGATGTTCATGCCGTCGGTGGCCGCGTGGGTCAGCGCAATGTGGGCCGGGCTCGTGCCCAGCACAGCGGCCATCGCGGCCCGCGCCTCTCCCTTCCGCTCGACCGTGTCCTTGTAGAAGTTGATATCAGCGCGCCCGGTGCGGAGCTCCCACGCCTCGGCCTCGGCCATCGCCCGTGTCGTCTCCCTGGGGAGTGGCCCGGCCGTGCCCGTATTCAGGTAGATGCCGGCCGCCGTAGCAGGCAACGCTTCCCGCACGGCGGGGATCTTTTCGTCATCGGGGAGGAAGGGAGTCACCATGATCCGTATGATAGGCCCGGTGGCATGGGCTTCCGCTGAGTGCGTTTCACGGCTCGTTGCCGGGCGCGGAGCGGGGCTCACGGCGAGGGGCGTATGAGCGAGTACTCAGTGGGCGGATACGCAAGACCAGAGCTTCTCGCCACGCCGGAATGGCTGGCAGAAAACTTGAGCCGGCCGGGTTTTGGTGTGTTGGACGTGCGCTGGCGTCCTGACGGCTCGGGCCGGCGCCTGTATGCCTCCGGCCATATTCCCGGGGCCATGTATGTGGACTGGCAGACGGATCTCGTCGAGCACGACGAAGACAGCGAGGTCTTGTTGATTGCCGGGCCTCAGCAAGTCACCGAAACGCTGACGAGGGCCGGCATCGGCAACGGCATGGTCGCCGTAGTCACGGATGACATCGCGGCCTCCTACTCCGCCCGGGCATGGTGGACGCTGCGGGTCTACGGCCTCGAGTCCGCCCGAATCCTGGTCGGAGGTCTGGATGGATGGCGGGCCCTGGGCCAGCCGATCTCCACAACCGCCGAGATGCGTCCGCCGATCACATTCACTCCGCGACTCCAGTCGCGTCTTTCTCTCGGGGCGAGCGACGTCAAGCACCTGATCGGTGCGCCGGGCACGCAACTGCTGGACGCCCGGGCGCCGTCCGAGTACGCGGGACACGTCGGCGGAACGCGCCGCCTCGGCCACATACCCGGCGCCCTGAACATGCCGGCCGCGAGCACCACTGAACCCGGAACCGACAGGTTCCGCAGCGCCGACGATCTCCGCGCCCTGCTCCACAAGGCGGGGGCAAGCCCGCGCAGCCGCCTGATTTGCTACGACACGATGGGCCTGGGGGCGTGCAAGCTGGCCTTCGCCTTGACTCTCATCGGCTGCGATGACGTGGCCGTCTACGATGGCGGCTGGGCCGAATGGGGCGACCGGCTGGACCTCCCGGCGGAACGCTAACGGCGCCCGGCGGAAAGCCTGCGGCGCCGTGCGCCGATCTCGCTACCAGGGATTCGAGCCGCCGCTGGAACGATCTGGCGGCGCCTCAGTAAGCCACTGGACTCCGGCCGGAATCGCGACGTGCGTCTTCTCCCTGCTGACCAGAAGTTGATCCACGGCCCTCGGCGACTCCGCGACGGCATACGCCCAGTAATTGGCCGCACTCACGGTCATGAAGCGAGATGCCTGGGCATCCAGCGCCCGGGCGATGTCGGGCTCATAAGCGAGATGGATCTGCCCTTCGATAGTGAACGGAGTGACGAGAAGCACGGACTTGACCGGCTGCATCGACGTTCGCATCTCCGCGCCGGCGTCCACGGGCGTATTCCGATGGGCAAACAGAACGTCGCCGAGTTGAACCCGCACTACACCCGGCCCGGCGACGATTCGCCTCGACCCCAGTTCCATGACCCGGGCATCGGACAGAATCAGATGCTCCGTTCCGGCTTCGTTCAGGACGTCGCTCAAGCGACGCAGTCTGGTCTGAAAGATGCCTTCGATGACCAGGGCGGGAGTCACCAGGGTCACTTCTAGCGCGAGCGGTGGATTGAATGAACTGAACATGGCCGCAGGATAGCGGCGCCGGCGCCCCAACGGAATGGGACAAACGGGTCAGGCCGGCTCGGTCGCCTTCGCATCCTTCGCGCGCGCCTCGGTCGCCTTCGCGCCCGCGGTGATCAGATATTCGGCGCCGTACTGCAGCTCACGATGGAGCCGCTCGACGTTCGCGAGTGTGTCTATCTCCGTTGGACTCTTGTCGATGCGCAGCCGCACGATCCTCGGAAATCGCAAGGCATAGCCGGATTGGTGCCGATCGGAACGCTGGATGACGTCGAAAGCGACCTCGACCACGACAATCGGGTGCACCTGCCGGAAGCGCCCGAGCCGGTGAATCGTGTGCGACTCGAACCAGCCAGTCATCTCCGCGATTTCCGCGTCGGTCAGACCCGTGTAGGCCTTGCCGATGGTCACAAGCCGGTCGCCCGACTCATCACGCACGGCGAATGTGTAATCGGAGAGGACGCCGTGCCTCTTGCCGTGGCCCTCCTCGACTCCAACCACTACACAATCGAGAGTAGCCAGGGCCTTCTTCATCTTGAGCCAGCCGAGGCCGCGCCGGCCGGGCGAGTAGCCGCTGTTCGGATCCTTGACCATCAGGCCTTCGTTGCGCCGGGCCCGCGCCTCGGAGAAGGACCGCTCCAACTCATCGACCGACTCCGCGCAGACCAGGTGTGAGAGAGCGAACCGGCCGCCATCGGCCACGGTCGGCAAGTTCAGGGCCTCCAGGCGGCGCCGCCTCTCCGAAAGGGGCACGGCGAGCATCGGCTCCGCGGCCTGAAGCCTCGGCCCGACCGCCAGGAGATCAAAGGCAACGTACGCCACCGGGATCTCGGCCTGGAGCCGGAGTGTCGGCTCCTTCCGGCCGATCCTGCCCTGCAGCGTCAGGAACGGCAGAACATGGCCGTCGGCGTAGGCCAGGATCTCGCCGTCGAGGATGCCGTCCCAGTCCAGCGGTCCGGCGGCCGCAACAATCTCCGGGAACTGGCTGCTGATGTCGTGCATGTCACGGCTATAGAGCCGGACCTCCGAACCACGGCGGTGGAGCTGAGCGCGGATGCCGTCGTACTTGTCCTCGACCCAGACCGTAGGCCCCAGGCGCGTTATCACATCGGCCGCGTTCTCGGCAGGCGTTGCCAGCATGAACTTGATCGGGTGCAGCAGGCAGAGACGGGCTTCATCAAGCCGATCCTCCATGGCCAGGACGGCCGCCTCGCCCGTGTTCCCGGTGAGCATCATTGCCATGCCCACGGTCTCCTGCGGCCGCCCGAACGCTTCGGCTATCGCCGCCTCCAGGAGACCTTCGCGCAGCCCGATACGCAACTCACCGGTGAGAATCTTGACCACGTACTTGGCTGATATGGCGTCGCATCGCTCCAGGAGCGCCGCAAAGACGGCCGCCCTCGCGGCCGATCCAACGGCCGCTTCCATCTGCGCAAAGGCGTCGGCCACTTCCTCGAGGCTGGGGCTCAAGAATGAGTCCGGGTCCTCGGGCCGCATGGAGAGGACATCTGCAACTGCCTGACCAAGATCCGACGAGTGGTCGTAAGCGGCGCCCAACGCTCCGGCCGGCGTTCCCGCCAGCTTGCTGACGACGGCCGCAATCGTCGCCCAGCCCAGCCCAACCGAGCGTGGATCGACCTCGGCAAACGGACGACCGGCCAGAAAGGTTGCGGCCGGACGCAACTCCGAGACCGGCAGGGTGGCCAGGTATCGCGCCAGCAGCGAGGTCTTTTCTGAAGTGCGAGTTGTGCCGGCGACACGATCCGCCAGCTCGCTCCAGCCAAGCATGGCGGCGATGGTATACCTTCCCTCGATGAAGCCCGCTCGACGCACCTGGGGCGATTCGCACCGGCGAACCGGAGGACGATATGGCCGCCGCTCCTGAGCGCGAAACATGGCGTCCGGACGCCATCCCGGGCCGGCTCGTCACTCTGCGCCGGCACCGCGCCGAAAACCTGCGCGCCTTCTCGCGGTGGTATTCAGACCCCGAAATCGCCCGCCTCACCCGCTACCAGCAGTCGCCGTTGTCCAACGACGAAATCCAGCGCTTCTTCTACACCAGGGTCATGGGCTCGGAATTCCTGGCCATGGCGATCCATGTGCGCGAAACGGACAGGCTCGTCGGGACATGCGCATTCAGCCAGCTGGACGGCGATAACGGCTCAACGCTCTTCCACATAACCATCGGCGAGCACGACGCCTGGGGCCAAGGCTACGGCACCGAGGCCGCGGAGTTGATGGTGGCGCACGCCTTCACTCACCTGGCCCTCCATCGCGTCGCCTTGACGGTGTTCGAATTCAACGAACGCGCGATACGCGCCTACGAAAAGTGCGGCTTCGTGGTGGAGGGTCGAGCTCGTCAGGCCATCTTCAGAGACGGCCGCTTCTGGGATGAGATCCACATGAGCATTTTGCTCGACGAGTGGGAGGCGCGAAACCGGGCCGGGCGCTAGGAAATCAGGCGACGGTGGCCGCTGCTGCGGCGGCCTGCTTGGCCCGATACTTGTCGATGACCTCCTGCAGCGTCGATCCGCCGAGCTCCTTGAGAATGGCATGTTCCGCCGCGTAGAAGACATCGTGAACGCCGCATTCGCCGTCCTGTCCACAGGCAGTCCCGCGCATGACGCATACCTGGCGATGCGGATCGCCTTCCACCGCCTCGATGACGCGCAGGATGCTGACGGACCTGGAACCTTCGGTCAGCTGATAGCCGCCGGCACGACCGGGATGGGCGAGGACGAGCCCGGCCCTGGTGAGGTCGCCCATGATCTGAGGCAGGAAGCGCGGCGGGATCTTCATCTCTTCCGCGATCTTGCGGCTGCTGAGCAATCCATCGCCGACCATAGTTAGGGCCAGCATGGCGCGGATTGCATAGTCGCTGCGCTTTGTAAGGTCTA
>DASVJA010000116.1:0-15828 GCA_036386115.1 Candidatus Limnocylindrales bacterium | reverse complement strand
GAGCTTACGCCAGGTGCCGGCTTCGGCGTCGTCGTCGGGGACGACTTCGGCCGAGAAGGAACCCGAAGCGCTGAGCGTCAGCCGCTCGTCTTCGTCGTCCACGATGATCACGTCGCCGAGGACCGAGGTCAGCTGTGCAGCCGCGCTCTCAAACTGCTCGAGGAGGTGGGCCTCCGTCTGCTGGCTGCGCTCCTGGAAGGCCAAGGCCAGGTCGTAGAGCCGCTCGGCGGCCTCTTCCTCGCTCTCGGGAGCTTCCTCATCCACGTGGCCGGCAGCGGCCCAGTCGTCGGCCACTGCCGCGTATGGGTTCACGCCTGCGGTGGTTGCCGGCTGTCCTACGGCCGCGTCCTCAGCCTCGGGCTGGTCGCCTTCCGGCTCGCCCGTCTCCGGGTCGATCTCGGCAAAGGAGGCATACACCTCGGCCAGGTTGTACATCTCGGCCAACTCCGAGGTGTCCGTTATGGTCTCGTCCTCGGTGACCCATTTGCCGGTGGCCTCGTCCTGATAGCGGCTGCGGCTCTTGAAGCTCAGGTCCGCCTCGATGGCCAGGTAGTCGACCTCGTCGTCGATCAAGACTAGTCCGCCGAGCGAGGCGATCCGATCGCGATTGGCATCCAGGAACTTGTCCATCTGGGCAGACACGGCGGCAAGGAAGTCCGTACGCGCCAGGTTGGCTTCCGCGGCGAGTTCGCCGAGCTGATCGTTGCGGCTCGTATCCACGCGTTGGCCCTCCTAGCCCTTGAACTCGAGATCCGGGCCAATTCGCTCCCGGAGAAACATCGAATGGTGTCGCTCGAACATCCACTCCCCGGCTCGATGGCCGAGGGCACGGGTAGCCTCGTCGGCTTCGAGCTTGTCCAGGGTGCCGTAGTCGGGTAGGTCCAGCATGATGACGTTGTCGAAATCCCAGCCATGAGCCACGTTGAACCAGCCCACGAACTTGATCCCGAACTTCTTCTCGTACTGCTTCATCTGGCCCGGGAAGAGAGTCTTCATGAAGAACTTGAAGAAAGGATCTCGTCCGCGGCGGACGGAAAAGAAGGTCGCAAGGACTGGCACGGGCTCAGCGGTCTCCTAGTTGATTGACTCCCACGTTCGCCGAAGCGAACCGCAGCGCGGCGCCTATTCTCGCACGCCGGAGGGCGATGCCCACAGCGAAGTGCGCGGCGCGTCTACGCTGCCTTGAATCTCGCCCATGCCGGCCTCCCAAAAACTGTTCCGCGGCGAGCAATTCGCGGTGGAGCAGGCCGCCTCAGCCTAGATCCGCCTGCGGATCCTCGTATGCCAAACGTCCCGCCGCGATCGTCAGCAGGACGCGCCCCGGAAGCTCACGTCCGATGAGCGGCGAGTTCTTGCCCTTGGAAAGCAAAGACTCCGACGAAACCCGCCAGCGGCCTGAGCGGTCGAAGATCACCAGGTCCGCAGGGACTCCCTCCTCGAGCCCGCGCGGTCTTGCGGCAGCGGAACCGGGGACGTGGCCGGCTGCGACCATGACGGCGGTGGGGCCGGTCGTCAGGGCGGCGATGGCCCGAGCCAGCGGCAGCTTACCGGCGTCCACTAGCGACAGCAGCACGCCCAACGCAGTCTCGATGCCACTTATTCCGTTCGCGGCCTTGCCGAACTCCACTTCCTTGTCCACGATCGTGTGAGGAGCATGGTCCGTGACCACGGCCGAAGCGGTCCCGTCGAGAAGCGCGGCCAGGCACGCGGCTGCGTCGTCGGCTGTACTCAGCGGCGGGTTGACGCGGAGTGACGTGTCGTACGGCCCGGCCGTCAGAGCGCCGTCGATCCACGGATCGCGCGAGGTTCCATCCTCGGCCAGCGCTTCCCATGCCCAGCGCCGCGCACCGGCGATCCACTCGTCCGTGAAGGCAAGGTGATGTGGCGTGACATCGCACGTGACCGGCAGGCCGGCTGCTCGGGCCCGGCGAACCAGGTCCAGCGCCGGGGCGGTCGAAAGATGAGTCAGATGCAGTCGGGCCCTCGGTTCGTCGCCCAGGGCATCTGCCAGAACCGCGAGATCGCGCGAAACCGCGGAGACCTCGCCTGCAGTCGGCCAGCCGGCCAGACCCATCACGGAGGCCACGTAGCCTTCGTGAGACTCCGAACCGGCGGTCAGTTCAAGATCCTCGGCATGCTCGACGATCGGCAGCCCAAGCATTCCCGCATACAGCAGCGCGCTGCGCAGCAGCTTCGGCGTCTTGACCGGCGAGCCGTCATCCGAATATCCGATGACACCGGCATCTGCCAGCTCGCCCATCGCGGACAGCTGCTCGCCCGCCCTGCCAGCCGATACCGCGCCGTAGGCCAGTATCTCCACGGGCGATCCGCTCGCTGCCGCCGCCAGCCGCACTCTGGCCAGGATGCCCGGCTCGTCCAATGCCGGCTGAGTGTTCGGCATAAGGGCTACGGTTGTGTAACCGCCGTGTGCTGCAGCCGCGGCGCCGGTGGCCACGGTCTCGGCGTCCTCAAAGCCCGGCTCTCGGAAATGGGCGTGGAGGTCGAAGAAGCCCGGGGCCACGATGACGCCCCTGTCAGTGACGCCCTCAGCCTCCGGACCTTCCAGCCAAACGACCGAATCGAGCACGCCGTCCGTGACTACGATCTCGCCGGGACCTTCGCGCCCGGAGACTGGGTCGACCAGCCAGGCCTTCACCAGTTCGAACCGCTCGACCATCTCGCCCACCTTTGGGCCGAGATTCTTGGCCGCGCTCACCGGCCCGGCTCCGTCGTATGTGCTTCGTCGTGGGAGCCCGCCAGCAAATACAGCAAGGCCATTCGCACGGCTACGCCGTTGCTCACCTGGTCCAGGATTACCGCCCGGCCGCTGGTCGCTATGTCGGGCGCGATTTCGACGCCTTCGTTCATCGGCCCGGGATGCATCACGATCGCCTCCGGCTTGGCCAGCGAGACGCGCTCGGCGTCGAGCTGGAAGCGAGCCGCGTACTCGCGCAGAGACGGAAGGAGGCCACCCTGCATCCGCTCGCGCTGGATCCGCAGACCCATCACCACGTCTGCGTCCTTCAGAGCCGCGTTGATGTCGCTCGTGACGTTGAACTTGCCGTGGCCCGGAACCTTGCCACCGGACCACTGGGCGGCCCAGCGATCGAACCCCCGCAAGAGAGTGGCCGGTCCGCATAGCCAGAGATCCGCCCCGGCCGCGGTCAGCGACCAGATGTTGGACCGCGCAACTCGCGAGTGGAGGATGTCGCCCACGATCACGACCTTACGGCCGTGCAGATCGCCGCCGGGCACGTGCTCGCGCATCGTGAAGAGGTCGAGAAGCGCCTGCGTGGGATGGGCATGCCAGCCGTCGCCGCCGTTGAGTACGTGCCCGCCGAAGACTTCGGCTGCCAGGTACGGGGCGCCGGAAACCGCGTGGCGCATGATCAGGATCTCGGCCCCGAGCGCTTCCAGCGTCCTAACGGTGTCGACAAGCGACTCTCCCTTGGTCACCGACGAAGTCCCGGTGGAGATGCTGACCACGTCGGCGGAGAGGTTCCTGGCAGCAGTCTCAAACGAGACGCGCGTCCGGGTGGAGGCTTCGTAGAAGAGGGTCGTAACGCGTCGGCCGTTCAGCGCCGGCACCTTGCGGATGGGTCGGGCGAGGACGCCCTTCATCTGCGCCGTGGTCTGCATGATCAGTTCCATCTCAGGCCAGGTGACGACGTCCAGGTCAATCAGGTGGCGATGATGCCAGCCCGCGGCGGGCGCACCGGGAACGGCCGATCCGGTCGTCATCAGTCGACTGCCTGAGCCGACTCGGGCGCTCTCAACTGGCGCGCGATGCTCACCTCGTCCGAACCATCGGTCTCGGCAACGTGGACGTGCACGATTTCCTCGCGCGAGGTCGGCACGTTCTTGCCCACGTGGTCCGCCCTGATCGGCAGTTCGCGATGACCGCGGTCGATGAGGACCGCCAGCCGAATGGCCTTAGGGCGCCCGAAGTCGATCAGGGCGTCCATTGCGGCGCGGATCGTTCGGCCGGTGTACAGCACATCGTCCACCAACACGACAGTGGTGCCGTTCAGATCGAAGGGCAGGTCCGTTCCCTTGACGATGGGCTGCTGAGCCACGAGCGAGAGATCGTCACGGTAGAAGGTGATGTCCAGCGCGCCGACTGGGAGCCGCACGCCCTCGTGCTCCTCAATCGCGGTCGCGACTCGATGCGCCAGCGGCACGCCGCGTCGCTGAATGCCGACAAGAGCGAGGCCCTGCGTACCTGCCTGCTTCTCGACGATCTCATGGGAGATCCGAACGATGGCTCTCCGGATCTCATCGCCGGTCATTATCTGCCGGTCGGTCATCGAATCTCGCTGCCCAGCAAGGCGCAGTCCTCCTTCCCGGCCTCACGGTGCCGGTCGTTAAAGGTCGATCCGAAGGATACAGCGCGACGCCGCCGCTGTCCGGCCCGGCTACGGTCGGAGACAGCAAGCTTTGCGTCGCCAGTCTCCTTCCTCACGCCGTGCCGGCCGGCGGCGGCTCGTGGGGTGAAAGAAGAGGACGCTTAGTTACCCGGTCGAGTCGACGCTTGGGCTCCCGCCGACGCGTCCGCACTCGAGGCCTGCTGGCCCGGTGCGGTCGCGGCCGGGGTGGAAGCCACCGACGGCGGGACGGCCGGAACTGCCTGCATGTAGACCTTTCCGTCTACCGCCGAGGTATAGACGAGGTGTCCCGCATCATCGAAGAAGATGCTGGGTAGGACCTTGTCGACGGCCAGGAGCGGCTCGTTGATGTCCACGACACCGGTCATCGGATTCACAGAGAAGAGATCTAACCGGCCGATCTTGGTGCTTTTCGCATCGGCGGCCCAAATGGCGACGTGCTGTCCGGCCTCGTCCCAACGTACAACCCAGCTGTGAATGGCGCCGGGGGTCGTCTCAATAGGGAGGAGCTGAGGCGGCGTTGGCGCAGCCGGCGCCGCCGACGCCGTGGCGCTGGTGGGCTCGGGAGTCACTTCCGCCGCGGTCATGGCCGGCGCAGGACTCTCGGCCGGAGCCTGTGTCGACGCGGTAGCTGCAGATGTCGGCAGAGGCTCGGGCGTACCACTGGGCAACGTGGATGGGCCACCTTGAGGTTCCAGGGTGGCGGGAGTCAGCGTGATATCCGACCACGCGTCGAAGTAGAGATCGCCGCTGCCGGGCTGCCAGAGGCCGGAGGCCTGGTCGAACTCGACGCTGCCTACCCAATAGACGAGATAGTGACTCGTTGAGTCGGACGTCGGCAGAAGCATAGGGCGATCGATCTTGTCAACGCCGCCCGTTTCGGGATCGAACACGAACGACGTGTAGGCGGGAGCGGACTGGCCGCCCGCATCCGCCGAGGCCGACAAGATCTCGCTGATGAGGATCTTGCGGCCGTACCAGCCCGAGAACATGTCGGAGTGGCGCGAGGTCACCGCGATTGCCTGCTCCTGACCGATGCGCCACACGAAGAGGTCCGGGCCGGTGCTGTGGTCTATCGGCCGGGCCGAGAAGGCCAGTGTCGTCCCGTCGACCGAAAACTCCGGATCGCGGCCGACGATCTCATAGCCGGACAGGATGGCCGTGGGCTGCGTTGTGGCCGGCGTCGCCGGAGACGATGTGATCGCCAAAGTTGCGGCGACGGTGGGCGACGGCATGGAGGTGTCGGCCGGACCCGCGGTCGGCGGAATCGTGGCGGCCGTGGCGGCCGTGGTGGCCGTGGCGGCAATCGTTGGGCGCGGCGTGATCTGATCTATCGAAACAGTCGCCGGCGCTGTCGCCAGCGGCAGGATTACCACCTTGTCGGCGGTCCAAACCGCGGCCCGATTGGCGTCGGGCGCAATCACGGCGGAAACGGGCGTGTTGCTGGTGACCGACCCGATCGTCTGGCCGGTGCCGCTCGGAACGGTGCAACTTCCGTCCGAAGCGTCGCAGCTGGCCGTCCCGCTCTTAATGTCGTAGTGGTCGGCATCGCTGGAGATCCAGTAGCTGACGCCCTGTACGTTGGCGAGCGGTGCGGCTGCCACGCTTGACGAGCCTGAAGAGCCCGTGGCGAGAGCCACAGCGAGGCTGCTGCCGGGCACGACGAGAGGGTGAGTGATGGGACTCTGCGAAAGCAGTGAGGCGGCGGCTACAACGACAACGACGCCGACGGCTGCGCCCGTCCAGATCATCGGCCGGCGGCTCGGCTGCGTCTTCCCGGCCCTGCCACGAGAACGCCCGGATCCCTGCGCATCTGCCCGGTCCATGGCCGCCGACGTTCGGGCCCAAAGATCGCGGGGCGGCTCCGGAGCGGCCAACGTACGAAGTTCCGTATGGATGGCTCTGTACTCGGCGGCGATGACGGCGCAGTCCGGACAAACTTCGAGGTGGTTATCCAGCCAAGTAGCGTCCGCAGCCTCCAGCTCGGCGTCCACCGACTCGGCGGCAAGCAGACACGCGCGCTCGTGGCCGGCTTCCTGAAGGTTCATCGCCCCAACCTCGAGGAATCATCCTTGGATGAATTGGGATCGATCAGACGGGCCTGCTCGGCGTAAGCGGCGTCGATTGACGCTTCTCGTTCCTTCTCCTGGCGTTTCTCGTCGGCCAAGGCCTGCCGAAGACTCTCGCGGGCTCTGGTTAAGAGGGCGCGCGCCGCTACGTGGCTGACACCCATAGCTTCGGCCAACTCCAGTCCGGTGAGGTCGTTGACTTCCGCCATCAGCAACGCCGCTCGCTGGCGCTCAGGTATGCGAGCGAGCGCTCGAGCCAGTGGCCCCGAAAGGCGCATCTCCATTGCCAGGTGTTCCGCCGAGGGCGCGGCTCCGTAGCTCTCTCCCGTCCAGGGCATGAACCTCACGATTCGGCGGCGGCGCATCTCATCCAGAACGACCCGATGAGCGATCTGGTACAGCCAGGCGCGCGCCTTGGCGCGATCCTCCAGGGAGTCTTGAGCCTTGTATGCCTTGATGAAGGTGTCCTGGGCGAAATCGGCAGCCACATCCGCGTCGCGAACCATTCTGAATATGTACGCGTAGATTTCGGAGTGGTGCATGGCAAAGAGATGTTCGATGAAGGTCCGGTCGCCGGTTCCTTCAGATGCGGCGGTCACGCCGCGCTCCATTTGCCAACTCGTCGCGCTGAAAGACACTTGTTCGCCGCCGATGGTGTACGGGTAGACAGCCAATAGCGCGTCCCCCCGCGCCAAAAAACTCTGACGAGCGCGTTGCCGTGGCTGTGACGCCTGGTCGCCGATCCCCGGAGTCTCATGGCAGTTCGGCGTCTCCCCCAACAGGCCTGTGGCGCAGCAACTCCTCCACGGCCTCCTCGGGCGAGACCGGATTGACGGGCAGACCCGTCCCGACTTCAAGGCCGGCGATATTGCGGAGCCGCGGGTGTATTTCCCAATGCCAATGATACGTCGCGTCGACGCGCTCCTTGAGCGGCGCCGTGTGCAGTACGAGATTATGAGGCGGTCCGTCCAGGCAGGCGAGGCGCCCCAGCACCTGACGCAGCGCCTCGGCCGTGGAGGCTACGTCGGCATCACCCGCGGTCCCGAAATCTGCCGCGTGGCGGCGGGGCACGATCCAAACCTCGAACGGTGAGCGCGAGGCGTAGGGGGCGAAGGCGACGTGAGAGTCATCCTCCCAGATCATGCGCGTGCCGATGCGCGGTTCCTCTCGAGCGAGACGGCAGTACGGGCATTCGCCCTCGCGGATCATGAACCTCGCAGCGCCGCCGATCTCCTCGGCCACGCGGTGCGGGATCTGAGGCAAGTCGTAGAGATCCAGGCAAAGGTGGTTGGTGCGCGCTCCGGCCTGGGCGCCCCAGTTCTGAACCACCTGAAGGTATTGGGTCTGGCCGACCTTCTGGGCATCGACGATGGCCCTGCGGGCCTCGCCCAGCATGGTGCGCAGAAGCTCGCCACCGACCATCTGGAGCGGGCGATGCTCTCCCGGCGGGGCCACGATCGTGCGCCAGCTGCCCGAGGCCCTGGCTTGAGCCATGGCAACCTGGGCCAGGTTCCGCTCCACGGCCCGAGCCTCGCTCTCAGAGCCGACAACGTTGAAGGCATAGTCCTTGAGGATCCGCATCCTGACACCATCGCCCGGTGGTTGGCTGCAATTCTGGCAAGGCTCGTCTTCTACGGCCGCCGCAGCCAGAGAGAAGCGCCCTCGCTGAAATTGCCGATCGACGACGGTGGCCACCCACCAGCCGGTAATGTCGTCCTTGCGAAGCTCGAAAAGGCCTGCGCCCATCAGTGAGCCTTCACGATCGGTGATATCGGCGACGGCGATGACACCGCTGTTGCGGGCCGAGATGGAACCTCGGGAACGAGCAGCGACAAAAGCGCGTCCAGCCCCAGGCGGCTTGAGAACTGGTCCGCCCCTAACCCGATCGACCCCAGCAGCGGTGCTCCAATGGCGCCGGACAAAGCAACGGCAAAGGCCTCGCCGGCCCTGGCCACAGATTCGGTCGTGGGCTCCGACGACTCGCCAAGCTCGCGGGCGATCGACGTCGACTCGACGCCGGGCATGCCGCAGGCATCGATCAAATCGAAATCTCCCAACCGGACCGTCACGTTGAGAGCGATGCCGTGGTAGGCCACTCCCCTCTCGACCCGGACTCCGACAGCCCCGATCTTGCGAGTGCCGTCGCCGCACCAGCAGCCTGGGTAGCCGGGCTTCGGCCCTGCGGCAACGCCCATCGACGCGCATGCCTGGGCTAAACCAGACTCCAGGGCATGCACGAGAGAACGGACGTAGAGCGACCGATCGGCCAGTCGCACGATTACGTAGGCTGTCAGCTGACCGGGACCGTGGTATGTGACCTCGCCGCCACGCTCGGTCTGGATCAGTTCGACCTGGCGTGCGGCCAACTCCGCCGGACTCGCGACCACATGCGAGGGATCGCTGTGGCGGCCGAGGGTCAGGACCGGCTCATGCTCCAACAGCAGGATCTGATCTCCGATGAGCCCTTCCGCGCGCGCGGCAACAAGCCGATGCTGCAACTGCCAGGCATCGCGGTAGGCCGTGCGGCCAATCCACCAAGCTGTGATCGGGGCTTCCGGCCGGGATGTGAGTGGCTTCGAATCCTGGGATTGGGCTTCCATTGCCGCCACGATAGCAAACGTCGCTCGCTTAGCAGTTGTGGTCGTGCGTTCGTGTCCTTCCGGCTGCAGTCAGATCGAGACCGCCGAGTCCGCGCGGAACCGCTCCCGCCGAGATCCGCGCCAGATCGTGACCCGGCCGCTGCCGCCCACGATCCAAGCTCCGTCGCGGCCGATGAGGGCCGTGTTTTCGTCGATGCCGACGAGAACCGAGTCATCCGGAACCGCCAGGGCGAGTGGCGCGATCAGCGTCTCCGGCAGTGCGTCGTAGTGGGGCATGACGACGACGCCCGGCACGAGGCCGAGGGCGTCCTCCCAGCCCACGGGCATCTGCAGGAATCGCCGCCCGCCGATACGAACCTGATGGGCGCCGAGGACCATTGCCCCGGCCGAGCAGCCTGCGATGACGGCGCCTCTCGCGTGAGCCGCCCTGAGCGCCACGCCGGCCGCACTATCCCGCAGTGCTGCAAGAAGGTGGCCGGGCTTCCCGCCGGAGAAGTAGATCAAGTCCGCCCGTTCGATGTCGGCAACGGCGGCGGGTTCGTCGGCGCCGGCCCGGTCGCGGATCAAAACCGACGCCGTTGTCGCCCCAAGGGCCTCAAAGTGAGCTTCGCCCATTGCGGCCCAGCGCATGAAGACCGCTTCACCGTCGGGCCACGAGGCTGTCGGCACGATTGCGACGCGCGGATTGGCACGGCCTATCTCCGCCAGCAAGCCACGGTCCACCTCGTCCATCGCCGACGTGAACTCGCCGGAGCCGACCAGAGCCATCAAGCCGTTCATCGGCCGAGTCTATCCAGGTCTCGACATCCGGTCGCGAGAGCCAGACCGCTGATGCGCTCTGGGGTCCGACCACAGGTAGCTACGCCGATCGCCGACACGCTGTATCACCGGGCGAGGCGCAGGCTCTGTGGATCGACGGCGTCGGCGGCTGCCTCGGAGAATCGCGCCTAGTTCCCGAGCGCTCGTAGCGGCGGCGGCACGTGCCCGGCCCGGAGGATCAAGCCCACGGTTTCCCTGTTGCGCACTTCCATTACCGGCGCCCGACCAAGCAGCCCACCCCAGTCAACCCAATCCCCCGGAACGGCACCCGGGACGGGAATCAGACGGCAGGCCGTGGTCTTGTTATTGATGATCCCTATGGCGGCCTCGTCCGCGATGATCGCGGCGATGGTCTGGGCGCTCGTGCTTCCCGGCAGCGCGATCATGTCCAGACCCACGGAACAAACGGCCGTCATCGCCTCCAGCTTCTCCAGCGAGAGGTGGCCGTCCGCCACGGCCGAGGCCATGCTCGCGTCCTCGCTTACTGGAATGAACGCCCCTGACAGACCACCTGCCCGGCTGGTGGCCATGGCGCCGCCCTTCTTCACGGCGTCGTTGAGCATCGCAAGTGCGGCGGTAGTACCCGGCAGGCCAACGCGCTCGACGCCGATCAATTCCAGGATCTCGGCCACACTGTCGCCCGGCAGGCTGGTGGGCGCCAATGAGATATCGACGATACCGAAGGGCACGCTCATGCGCCGCGCGACCTCACGGCCGACATGCTCCCCCACGCGAGTGATCTTGAAGACGGTCCGCTTAATCTCTTCTGCGAGATCCTGAAGCGGTGCACCCGCTGGCAGGCGGCGAAGCGCGTCGGCGACGACACCGGGGCCGGAGATGCCTACCGATATGGCCTCATCACCTTCGCCGAAACCGTGAAATGCACCGGCCATGAATGGATTGTCCGGAACCGCGTTGGCAAATACCACGAGCTTGGCGCAGCCGATGGCGTGATCGGCCGCGGTGAGTTCGGCCGTTGCCTTCACGACCTCGCCCATCATCCGGACCGCATCCACATTGATGCCAGCGTGAGTCGTGGCGATGTTTACCGACGCGCAAACACGACGGGTACTCGCCAGCGCCTCGGGGAGCGCAGCCATCAATTCTTCGTCGATACGCGAGGCCTGCTTCTCCACGAGAGCGGAGAGGCCGCCGATGAAGTCCACACCCACCGCGTGCGCCGCCTCGTCCATTGCATGGGCGAGTTCAAGGATCAACGAGCGGTCCGGCCGGTCGGCGACCCAAGCGATCGGCGTCACGGCGATACGCCGGTTGACGATAGGTATGCCCGTCTCCACGGCCAGCGCGTCGACGATGACAACGAGACCCGAGGCGGCCGAGATGATGCGCGCCCTTACCTCTTCGGGCGTCCGGCTGCCGCGCAGGTTGACCCCGAGCGTGATCGTTCGGACGTCTAGGTGGGAGCCGCCGACCATTCGCACTGTTTCCAGGATTTCGTCCATCCCAAGGGGGCCGCGTGCCATCGTGGTCGCCTAGATCCGGTGCATGGCTTCGAAGACCGAATAGAGTCGAACCGATATGTCGA
This sequence comes from Candidatus Limnocylindrales bacterium, assembly GCA_036386115.1. Classification (GTDB taxonomy): domain Bacteria; phylum Chloroflexota; class Limnocylindria; order Limnocylindrales; family CSP1-4; genus Fen-1039. The sequence continues at coordinate 4,409 of DASVJA010000116.1, read as the reverse complement.
CACCTATTTCGTGTCCAACCCGCTCTAGCGCCCGCGACACCGCGTGGTAGCCAGCCGTCGCGGACATGTCCACAACCAGGACCATGACGAAAACGCCCGCGAGGATCGTCTGGCTCAGATCAGTGATGTTGCCGTGCTGGGTTGCAACCTCGCTCGCGACAGCCGCGATAATGCCCGGCTTGTCCAGCCCCTGGACGGTGATCACTACCAGGTCCGTAGCGGCCGCGGCAGCGGCCTTCGTGGCGCCTGCGCCCTCATACCGCAGCCCGTTGCGACGGACATACTCGAGCGCGGACGGCGCGAGCGTCCATCCGTCCCCTACGGTCAATACGCCGTCACGGACAAACTCGGCAACGTTGTCGGCGCTGATGATCCGCACGGGCAACTCCAGGGCCTTGCTGACTGAGGAGCAAGTCCGCTCCACACCGGGAGTATGCCAGGAACCGACGGGTTAGCCGGGGACCGTTCCGGCAAGCAGCGAGGGCAAGCACTCGCTATAAATGCACCCGGCCCGCTCGCCTCCCCGGCAACCGCCGACGCCGGGACTCCAACGTCACCCGCTACTCGACGGCGACCCGGCTGAAATAGCGTGTCCGGCGCTCCAGGACTCTCACTGCGCCGACAATCTGGATCTGCGCGGAGCACGGCAAATCCTGCGACGACGTCCCGACCATGACCTTCGCAGTTCCCGGCTCAACGCGGAGCCGACCGTCCACCCCTGTGAACGCCAGCTGCTCGGCCGCTACGGTAAAGACCACTCGGCGGCTCTCGCCCGGATCCAGCCGGATCCGCTTGAAGCCACGGAGCTGCTTCAGCGGACGAGTGACGCTGGCTTCTTCGTCGCGGAGATAGAGCTGCACGACCTCGTCGCCGGCGCGCAAACCAGTGTTTCGAACCGCAACGCTCACTGAGAATTCGCCGTCGATCGCAACCTGGGGCGCGCCCAGCCGAAGGTCGGCGACCTCAAAGGTGGTGTACGACATCCCGAAACCGAAAGGAAAGAGCGGCAGGTTCGATCCATCGACGTAAGGGCCGTACCAGTGCGACTGGCCACCGGACGGCTTGTGGCCGTAGTAGGTGGGGATCTGGCCGGTCCGGAGCGGGAGGGTTATGGGCAGCTTGCCACCGGGGTTGGCGTCGCCGAATAGGACGTCAGCAACGGCGCCGGGGCCTTCCTCGCCGGGGACCCAGGCCAGCATGACGGCCGCACTTGCCGCCAACTCCGCCTCGATTGTGAGCGGCCGACCGGCCACCACGATCAGGACCACCGGCGTGCCGGTCGCAGCTACTGCCGCAACCAGTTCGGGCTGTCGGCCAAACAGGCCGAGGTCCATACGGTCGCGGCCCTCACCGCAAGTGCAATCGGGCGTCAGGCCGGAACGTTCTCCTACGAACAGCAGTGCAACGTCCGCGCCGCGAGCTGCCTCAACCGCGGTCGCGATCTCGCCGTCATCACCGTCGACAATGTCGCAGCCTTTGGCGTACCGAACTTCGATGGCCGAACCGCAGCGTTGGCGGATGGCGTCGAGGATGGTTTCACGCCCGGCCATCTCGTCCAGGGCAACGAAATCCTCCGGCAACTCCGAACCAAAGCCGTGCATTTCGACGACAGCTTCCATGTGGACCACATGGGCGTAGTCGCCCTGCAGGTTGCGCGCCGAGTCAGCATTCGGCCCAATGACCGCGATCGTCTTGAGATCAGGGCGAAGCGGGAGGACGCCGTCGTTCGACAGAAGCGTCATCGAGTTCAGAGCGATCGCGCGGGCGAGCTTCCGGTCGCTCTCGAACGGCAGTGCGGCCGAGTCCGGGTCTACATACGGATTCTCGAAGAGGCCGAGCTGGAATTTGGCCCGCAGGTGTCTGGACACGGCCGTGTCGATGTCGGCCATCCGAACTCGCCCGGAGGCGAGCGCCTCGGCCAGCGGGGCCCCGAAGAACTTGGTAGAAGGCAGGTCCACGTCTAGACCAGCCTCCAACGCCAAGGCAGCGGCTTCGGAGCGATCGGTGGTCATGGCGTGCGAAGAAATGATTTCGTCGATGCCGCTGTAGTCAGAGACGACAAGTCCCTCGAAGCCCCAGCGGTCGCGAAGCGTCTCGGTCAATAGCGCTCTCGACGCAACGCAGGGCATGCCATCGACATCGTCGTAGGCGTGCATCACGGAGCGCATGCCCGCAGCCCTGACGGCGGCCTCGAATGGGAAGAGGAACTCGTCGACAAGTTCACGCGAGCCGATATGAGCCGGGGCATGGTTGAAGCCACCCTCAGGCAGGCCGTGGCCGACCATGTGTTTGCCCGTTGCGAAGACCAGATCGCCCGGCCCGCCCGTGCCCTGGATGCCGCGGACATACGCCGCCCCGAGCTCGGCCACAAGGTAGGCGTCCTCGCCGTACGTCTCCTCGATGCGACCCCAGCGGGGATCGCGAGTGATATCAAGGATCGGCGCAAGCCCCTGCTGTGCGCCGGCAGCACGTAGTTCCCGTCCCAGCCGTGCGGCCATGGCCTCGACCAGTTCCGGGTTCCATGTGGCCGCCTGGCCTATTGATTGGGGGAAGCAGACCGAATCGAACGCTAGCAGCCCGTGCAGGCATTCCTCGTGGATGATGGCCGGAATGCCAAGCCGCGTACCTTCAACCAGATATCGCTGGATCCCGTTTGCCAACTCTGCGACGCCACGCATACCGAGGTTCGTCGCTCCGGCCACGCGCGTGATCTGGCCCATGCCGCGACCCAACAGGGCCGAGGCCTTGGTCGGATCGAGCTCAGAGTTGGTGAGTAGTTCGAAAACCCAGCACGAACCAATTTGGGCCAGCTTCTCCTCGGGCGTCATCCGCCCGAGGAGATCGCTGACCCGTTCTTCGATCGGTAGGGCCGAGTCTTTGTACGATACTGCGTCGACCAAACTACTTGCCAGAGCCTGCGGTCAGGCCGGTGACGATGTTCCTCTCCGCGATCATGTAGAAGATGATCGCCGGCACCAACGACGCAACTGTGAACGCAAGAATCAGGGCTGTGTTGCTGGTGTACTGACCTGAGAAGTTGAAGACGCCCAGTGGAAGGGTCGCCTGGTCGTTGTTAAGCATGATCAACGGCAGCATGAAGGCGTTCCAAGTACCAACGGTCGCGAGGACAGTCACCGTCGCCAGGGCCGGCCGAGCGAGCGGGATGAGGATCCGCCAGAAGAAGCCGAAGGTTCCGCATCCATCGATCTTGGCCGCGTCTTCAAGCTCGACTGGGATCGACTTGAAGAACGGCCTCAAGATGATGATGGTCAGAGGAAGTCCGAAAGCCGCCTCTGGAAGAGCTACACCAAGCAGGTTGTTGTTGAGGCCGAGGTCGCGAACCAGGATGTACAGGGGCAGAATTGCCACGGCGGCCGGGAACAGGAGACCCAGGGTGAAGAGCGTGTATACCGCCTCGCGGCCCCTGAAGACCATTCGGGCGAAGGTGAAAGCGGCCAGGGACCCGATGACGACAGTGGCGCCGACGGCAACGACCCCGACCAGAAGGCTGTTTGTGACGTTCTTCCAGAACGCGCCACTATCGGCCCCCCACAGGACGTCGGCGTAATTATCCGGCACCCAGGGATCCGGGATTAGGCTGCCCGGATCGCCAACGAGCTGCCCGTTTCCTTTGAAGCCGCCCAGGACGGCATAGAGGATTGGGACAAGGATGACGGCGGCCACGACAACGAGAAGCGCATAGCTGGCAACCCCGAAGAGTCCCATACGCATCAGCTTGGCGGGCTTGAACCTCGACGCTGCGGAGCGAACGGGTTGTTCTTTGGATCCTAGTGTGGTCATTACATCACCCGTTGTAGGCAGTGACTGCGCCGTCGATGTCCCGCCTCAGCACAAATCGCTGGTATGCGAGGGCCAGGACGAGGGCGAAGAGGAAGAGGATCACGGCCTGAGCGGCTCCATAGCCCATCTGGGTGTTCGTGAACCCCGACTTGAACATCAGGACCGCCATCGTGTTCGACGCACCCAGCGGACCGCCCTTGGTGATAACCCAGACCAGGTCGAACAGCTGAAGCGCTCCGATCATCGAAAGAAAGATCGAAACCCGGAGCGTGGGTCCAATCAGAGGAAGCGTGATGTGCCTGAAGGCCTGCCAGCGATTGGCACCATCAATCAGTGCCGCTTCCTCGACTTCCTTCGGAATACCCTGCAGGCCCGCAAGCAGCAGGATCATGTGGAAGCCGAAGTACTTCCAAGTAATGATCACAAACAGAGTGATCATCACGAAGCCTGGATCACCCAGCCAATCCGGGATCAAGCCGCCGGCGCCGACTGCCCTCATGCCTGTGTTCACGAGCGAGTCGGGGCGCAGCATCAACATAAAGATGATGCCGGTGATCGCTTCGTAGAGGACATACGGCAAGAAGAAGATCAGGCGGAAGATGGCTCGG
>DASVJA010000115.1:0-23430 GCA_036386115.1 Candidatus Limnocylindrales bacterium | reverse complement strand
CGCTGGGCGCCGTACCCGTTCCTGCCTCGACACGACCGTCGCGAGCGGCGGCGCGGGCCTCCAGGTCCTGTCGATCTCGGCCGCGTGAGCACGCATTCGTTCGTGAAGAAGCAACTCGATGTTCTCAGCGCTCATCGGTCGAGTACCTCCGGTCGCTTCCTCAGGGCCGCAACGCCCCTGGACACGTTCGTTCGAACGCCGGCCGACGACAGGCCCATGACACGCCCGATCTGCTCGTCGCTGAGGTCGAAGAGAAACCGCAGCACGATGGCCTCGTGCTGCCGGGCCGTCATGCAGTCACTGAGCTGCTGGAACCACAAGGCCGCCTCGACGCCCTGAAGTGACTCAGGACCAGAATGCAATTCCAAAGCCCGCCCATGCTCCAGCCAGGGAAACAAGGGACGCCTGTTGCGATCGATGACGATCCGGCGTGCTATCAGGAAAAGCCAGGGGATGGGGTCACCCGCAGGGCCACGCCCGTCCTGCCAGGCCCCGTATGCGCGACGAACGGCCTCAGCCGCGACATCCTCGGCGTCCTCGTGATGCCTGACGAGGACCCAGGCGTACCGACACAACCGTGGCCACGCCATCTGGTACATCTCCTCGAAGGCAGCCCTCGAGTCGAGTGTCGTCGCCGACCCCGAATCCGCCACCCTGAGAACAAGTTCCCCTACTAACGCACCGTCCATACCTGGATAACGATCAGGTCCCGCGATCTGTTTCACATGACCCAGGAACTTCGGCGGACCGCAATGGACTTGGGATGCGCTATGGGGCGAGCCTCTGCCTCACTTGCTCTCGGGTGGGCACGCCGGCCAGCCCGATCCCCTCAACCGCGAAGGAAGCCGCCACCGCCGCAAACCTCAGCGACCGGGCCGATGCCCGCTCACCGGTGACAAGCCACGCGGTCATCAGGGCGGCCAGAAACACGTCACCCGCTCCGGTCGGGTCGACTACTGCCGGCGCCGGCGCCGCGAAGTAGCGCAGGACCTTGCCGCGGGACAGGGCCACTCCCCCGCCCGCGCCGGCCGTGAGAACGATCGACGCGGCCGGCGCCGCGACTCTCAGCGAGTCCACCCGAATCTCCGCGTTCACGTCGTCCATGCTCGCGACGACCAAACCAGCAGCCACCGCCAGGGCAGACGGCTGGGGGTCCACCTTCCTCACCCAGCCATCGTCAGAGAACTCACGCAGGAGCCCCTGCCAGCCCAGGCCGACTGCGGCGTCGTCGGGAATGAGGCCCGCCCAATCCTCGCCCAACTCACCCGCGCTTGGAGCAAGAAGCCACGCGGCGGCTTCGCGCCACTCCTCCGGCAAGATCCCGACTCCCATCCGGTCGCTCCCGGACAGCCAGCGCTGTCGCCGATGCCCGTCGGCCTCGATGTTCTCAAAGACCGGCCCGTGCTCGAGCCGGAACCGCCGCAGAGAAACGCCGGCAGACTCCAGGAGGGCCAGCTCTTCGGCAACGGCCGCAGCAGCGTCCACGCCCAGCAGACACCCAACCTTCAGCCCAAGCCGCGCCGCCGTCAGAGAGCAGTACGTCGCCGGGCCGCCAAGCCGCCAACCTCTGGGGTCATTCGGCGTAATGTCACGCGATGCCGCGCCGACGATGACCAGGTCGGGACGAGCGGCAGTATCGGTCGATGCTGAGCGGTATACTCGGCGCTCTTTCAGCCCATCCTCCTTGGAGTCGAGACGTGTTCTTCTACGAACTTCGCGAGGGCGACGACAACATCTTCGCCGACGTGCTGCTTGTACGTGAGGAGGAAATGGACGCGGAGTCCTTCTTCGAGCTGACCCAGTCGATTCGCCATCGCATTCAGGATTCCTATGAAGAGGACACCCTGATTGAGGCGATCGCCAAAGAGTTGGAAGAGGACCACAGCTTCATCCCCATCTCGGACGAACGCCTAACTGCTTCGGTTAACGTCTCCAAAGCGGAAGACGAGAACTACCTGGCCAGCCTCGACGACGAGGACGAGGATGACGACGAAGACGATCCGGAGTCACCGGATTACCGCGGCATCTACGTTGACTTTCCCGGCGGAGACACGCGGATCAATTAGCGGCCGGCGCCGCCCGTGCGGCCGCGACTACTTGCTGAACAAGATCTCGACGACGTCGCCGTCCTTGACTGTGTAGGTCTTGCCCTCGGAACGTAGCTTGCCGTGTTTGCGCGCCTCGGCCATGGTCTTGAGGGTGAGCAGATCCTCGTATGGGACGACCTCGGCGCGGATGAAGCCGCGAGCCAAGTCCGTGTGGATTGCACCTGCAGCCTCGACCGACGACGAACCGTTTGGGATCGGCCAGGCGCGAACCTCGTCCGGTCCGGCCGTCAGGAACGAGATAAGGCCGAGCAGCTCATAGCTCAGCTTGATCACTCGATCCAGGCTGGATTCCTTTAGGCCGAGCTCATCCATGAAGACGGCTGCCTCGTCAGACTCCAGCTCGCCGAGCTCCGACTCGATCTTGGCCGATAGCGCGGAAACGAGCGACTTCTCGAACTTGTAGCGTCCGGCGACCCCGGCGACGATCTCCGACTCGCGTCGAATGTCTGCCTCGCCCACGTTCAGCAGGACAAGCACCGGCTTCTGGGTCAGGAAGCGGAAACCGCGGATGGCCTTCTCTTCCTCGGCGTCGAGCGTTTCGCCGCGCAGTGGCCGACCGTCCACGAGGGTCGCCTGGAGTCGAACCAGCACCTGGAGTTCGCGCTCGTTGGACTCGCGCTCGGCCGGGGTGCCGTGATGGCCGCTGGCCTTGAGCCGTTCGAGTCGCTTCTCGACCAGCGAGAGATCCGACATGAGGAACTCGAAGTCCAGTCGCTCAAGGTCCCGCCAGGCATCGACTGTGCCTTCGGAATGCGGCACCGCCGGGTCCTCGAAGGCTCGGACGACGTGCAGAAGGGCGTCCGCCTCGCGCAGCCGGGCGAGCTGGTCGGCCGGCAATTCCTCGGTCCCGACTCGGCCATCCGTGGAGGCCGGCGGCGCGCCGAGGTCGAAGTAGGTGACGTCCGCCTGGACGATCTTCTTGGGCTTGAAGATCTCAGCTAGCTTGACCAGGCGCTCATCTGGAACCTTGACGGCTCCGACGTGGAGCTCCATGCCACCGTAACCGCCCGTCTGGGCGTGGCCGCGGGTCAGAGTGTTGAAGACGGTCGTCTTCCCCGAGCCGGCAAGCCCGACGATGGCAATCTGCATGTGCTGGCGCTCTCCTCAAGTACCTTCGATGGCGCTGCACATGCTAGTCGGTGTGGCGGATCTGAGCGACCGTCAGTAACCGGCTGCCTGATCGACGATATGCTCGAGGGGCTCCCCGGCGCGATACCGGCGTAGGTTCTCGCAGAACACGTCCAGCGTCCGGCGCAGGACGGCCGCGCTCGACCAGCTCGTATGCGGGGTCACTATGCAGTTGGCAAGTCGATAGAAGGGCGACGTTTCCGGCAGCGGTTCCTCGCGGAAGGCGTCCAGGACAGCGCCGCCCAACGGGCCGGAGCGGAGGGCTCTCAGCATCGCCATTTCATCGACCAAGCCGCCTCGGGCCACGTTTATGATCCACGAGCCGGGCTTGACCTGGTAGAGAGCTTCATCGCCGATCAGGCCCTCGGTCTCCGCGGTCAGAGGCAGCGCCAGGACGACGAAATCTGAGGCGGCCAGCAATTCGGGTAACGCTTCGAGGCCACCGAGGACTTGAACTCCATCCACCGGCGGCGCGTCGGGCGTACGCCGGATGGCTACGACTCGCGGCCCAAGCGGCTTGAGCAACCTCGTCACTTCGCGCCCAATGCCGCCCAGTCCGACCAGCCCGATCGTCGTCTCGGCCACTTCCTGCGCCTCCAGTGGCTGCCAGATACGCTCCCGCTGCAGCTCGATGAGCTGCGGCAATCGCCGGCACACAGCCAGGATCATCGTCAGGACATACTCGGCGATCGGCTCATCGAAGACACCACGGCCATTGGTGATAGTCAGGCCGCGCAATCTCACGCAGGGAGTCAGCACGGATTCGACGCCCACCGAAACCGAATGGATCCAACGCGTCTTCGGCGCACGCCCTACAAGACGGTCCAGCGTGTCGCCACCAAGCGACCAGCCGCGCAACAGGACCTCGACATCCTCCAGCGATTCGTCGGCCAGGCCTTCGGCGCTGACGGGGATGAGTCTCGCCCCGGGAGCCGCTTCGAGGATCTTCTCGCGCATCGCCCCAAAAGCGTCTCGCCCCGTCAGGACGGGGCTGATGGCGATGGCTGCGGGCGATCCACCCGGTCCGTGCCCAGGGCCTACGCTTGCTCGAGTGGCGGCGTTCATGCTTCCTCCCCTGTGCTGATCGGAGCGGCTCAAGACTCGGGCAGCACCCGGGCCAGCCAACGTGACGGAAGTTCGATTTCCTCTGGGAGTGGCAGCGTCTCCGGACCGTGCCAGAGCATACGAATGGCCTCGGCGCCGCGCGCCCCGGCCACCGCGGCAACGAACTCCTGACCCTTTCGGTATTGCTCCATCTTCAGATCCATGCCGGTGATCCGCATCATGGCCCGCTCCATTACGGACTTCTGTTCTCGCCGCGCGTGGAACCGGGCGCTGATCGTTTCCACGTCGGGCACCAGATCCTGACCAACCCTGTCCATCATGTAGTCGCTGAATCCTTCGATCAGGCTCATCACGGCCTGCGTCTCACGGAAGTCACGCTGCTGGTCGGCGGACATCAGCCCCTCCATCCAGTTGTCGCCCGAGCCGATCCCGCGAAGTGCCCGCCCCAACCTGCCGATGACCTCGCCATTCCGCATGGAGACGCCGTCGGATAGGGACGCAATCTGCCTCTCCAAGCGCCCGGCCATATACGGCCGAAGCCACGGATGCGCCTCGAACTCGAATGCATGTGTGGTCTCATGCAGCGCAATCCAGGTCCTGAACGGATCGAGGGGCACTTCCAGGGCCCCGGCCACCCTGCGGATGTTCTCGTCCACGAACATGAGCCGGCCCGGGGTCGCCTCGGCGGAGAGCAGGGCGATGTCGTACTGGCCGAGGACTCGCTTGCCGAGGAAGCTCAGGAGGTAGCCGATTTGGCGCGTCGAAACGGCTCGCCCGGCGATGGCCGCGCCGGCCTTGAATAACCCCGCCCCGGGCGGAACCATCTGGGCAAGCATGTCGCCTTCGACCTTGTGCATCATCGATCTGAACGCGTCGACGTTGGCGTGAACCCAGGTCTCGCGGTCAACCACTCCGCTGCGCTCCACGATGTCGACCAGGTCCGTCTCCAGCGCCTCGCTCAGGGCCGGCACGATCCGGGCCATCGCCGCCGCGTAGATCGGATCCGCGGTCTCCAGTTCCCGGCGGCTAAGGGCGCCCGGCGCATTTCGAACCCGCGACGCCGCCAGGCGCTCGGCCTCTTCCCAGTCGATAAGGCCCCGCCGAGCCGAGACTTCGGCGCGCCGCCCCAGAACCCTGGCGCCGACGCCGACCGCCACGGCGGCAAGAAGGCCGGCCACGATGACGGTCTCGCGGCGCAAGCCGAACCATTGGGACCGCGAATCGCGCGATTCTCCCCGTCCGTAGTCAGCGGGGTTGCTGCTCACGCCGCGCCGGCCCCCAGATCGACCGCGTCGACGTCCGGAAACTGCTCACCGAACATCCGCTCTGCGACCGTTCGGAATGCCACTACATCACCTGTCGTCAGTTGGCGATGGACCGGGGGATCGGCGGTTTCGTTCGGTGGCTCATGACCGGCCATTCCCGCATCCGCCGCCGTGCCGCGCGTAGTGCCGGGCGCCTCAAGAGCATTCACTGAGAGCAACTCGGCGAGTGAGGATGCGGTTGCCGTGGCCGAGTCCACGATGGCCACGCTGTCGCCCACGCAGTCGCGAAGCAAGCCGGCCAGAAGCGGGTAGTGGGTGCAACCGAGGAGAAGCGTGTCAATCCGGGCCGAGGGCGGTAGCGGGAAAATGAACTCGCCGTCCCCATCTCGCTCTCCCAGTAGCGGGGCGATGGCGCGGCGCACGGCCTCCTCCACCTCCGGGCCGCTCAACCGTCCGGCCTCAACCAGCGGCACCAGGCTCGGCGTGGCGTGTTCGTAGACCTCGACGGCCGGGTTCTCGTCCTTAATTGCGTTGAAGTAAGCGTGGGAACGGATCGTCGCGGGCGTCGCAATGACACCAACTCGACGATTGCGAGTGGCAAGCGCAGCGGCAGCCGCGCCTGGCCGCACCACGCCGAGAACAGGCAGATCATACCGCCGCCGGAAATCGCCCAGAGCGACGGATGTCGAGGTGTTGCAAGCCACGACGAGCGCCTTGACGTCCCGCTTCACAAGCTCGTCGAGCGCCTGGATGCTGAAACGACGGACCTCGTCGTCGCTCCGAACGCCGTAAGGGGCACGAGCATTGTCACCCAGATAGACGGTCGATTCGAACGGCAGCCGGCGCAGGATCTCACGCAGGACCGTGAGGCCACCTACTCCGGAGTCGAATACACCGATGGGACGCGGGTCGGACACGGCCTCAGTGTCTCACCGGAGCGGCAACCGTGCGGCCCATGATGATCTGGGCGCAACGCTGCACGTCCCGGCTGACGGCGGCATCGGGGGCGGAGACCACGAACGGCATCCCTTCGTTGTTGGCCTGGACCACCAGACGTCCGTCCGATACAACCTCGAAGTCGGGCCGTCGGCCGAGCGCCCGCGCAAGTTCGTCCCGGCCGATGCCACCGCTCGAGTCCGAGCGGTTCACAAGGTAGCGGACCTTCTCCGGCGGGTAGCCGATGGAGGCGAAGACCTCGGCGACAGCGATGGTGTTGTGGATGGTCGTCGAGTCGTAGGTGACGATTGAAAGCACCACGTCGCTCGTGTCGAGCAGTGCGAGCGTCGTCTCAGACAGGGTGGTCGGTGTGTCGATGACGATGACTTCATACAGGCGCCGCAGGAGGGAGATGGTCTTCTCCACATCCCTGGCCGTGACCATCTCGGCCATTTCCACGCGCGGCGGGGCCAGCAGGATGTCTATCCCGGCCGGATCGCGCCACATGACATCGTGCAAATCCGACTGCTGAACGCGGTCAGTCGGTAGATCCAGGATCGACGGCACGTCGCTCGGAACCTTAAGCAGCGCGCGCAGGTCGCCGTATTGGAGACTACCGTCGATAAGCGCAGTGGCGACGCCCATCTGGCCCAGCGCAACGGCCAGGTTGAAGGCGATGGTCGTCTTCCCCACACCGCCCTTGGGCGAGAAGACAGAGACGACGCGGCATGCGCCGGATGCCCGTGACTGGCGGTCCATCAGAACATGGCTGAGGGTGTTGACCAACTCGAAGCCGCTGAAGGGCAACGTAAGTACCGCATCTATGCCCCGAGCGGGGTCGCGAGCAAGCGGATGCTGAGGCACCGTCAGTACGACGACCGGGATGTCCAGCCCGGAGTCGCGCAGCTTCTCGATCAGCTGCGGGCCCTTGATCTTGCCCTGCAATAGAAGATCCACCATGACGCAGTCGGGCCTGAGTTGCTTCGCCGCCTCAACGACCTTCGAACCGTCGTTAAGAACCTCGAGCAACTTGACCTGCGACTGAACGCTCAGCAGGTTACGGACATGCTGACTTACCTGCGGAACGTCTTCCGCGACGAGCAGTCGGATAGAGGTGGGTGTGGCCACAGTCCGACTATATCAAGCTCGCGGGACGGGACTTCCCCGCCTCCGCGCAATCAGGATGGCTCGTTCGTCGTGGGGGCCGACGGGATTCAGGTCATAGTCGCCGGCGACGACTTCAATATCGAGCCCGGCCGACTCGGCCAGCGAGCGCAAATCGTCGGCGTTGAGGAGTCGTAGCCGATCCTCGCGAACCCAACGGCGGGGCGCCTCACCCGGCTCTCCCTCGTCATAGATGACCGTCAGATTGACATGACCCGTGGCCGGTTCATGCTGGACGGCGGCCGTCTTGACCACCTGAGCGCCTGAGTCAGGATCAGTTCGAACGTATTCCAGACTGAGCCGGCCGTCGTATCGGGCCAGCTCGTCGGCGCTGGGCAGCCAGACATCCACGACCGCCAGGCCGCCCGGCACCAGGTGGCGAGCCATCGTCTCCAGCGCCGCCTGCTGGGCATCGCGCGATCCGAGCAAGAGAATGGAATTGAGGGCCAGAACCGCCAGGTGGAATATCGCTCCGGCAGGCAGCCTCAGCCCGACTAGATCGGCCTCGACAAGATCCAGCCTCGCCCTAACTCCAGGCCCGGCCGCGCAGCCCAAAGCATCTGCTCGGGCCAACATCGAGGGATCGAAATCGACGACCGTGACGCTGTAACCGGCCTCGGCCAGCGGCAGCGCAACTCGCCCGGAGCCGCCCGCAATCTCGAGCACAGGGCCACCTGTGCGCGAAGCCATCGCCAGGTACAGATCCACGTCGCCCGGATCTTCCATAAGGTCCACGTCGTAGAGCCTGGCAAGCGCGTCTGAAACATGGGAGTCGCGTTCTGATTGCGCCATCAAGAGAAGCCTAGCGCGTCTGCCCGGACGGCACCGGATAGCCGGATGTACCGGGAGAACGCATGAATTGTCCGCCCCATTTGGGTAGTCTCAAAGGCCCCATGTGGCTACCTCTCCATCGACAGGGAGATTTCGGCCATCAGAACAAGCACCACGACGAACACGGCGATTGGGAGGCTCAGCACCGCCTGGAGTCGAAGAGCCACGAACAATGTGATGACGGCCGCCACCCAGGCGCCTCGCCGGATGGCCCGGCCCCAGTCCCCACGCAGGGCGATGCGGCGATGACGAGCGAACGGAACCAGCCAGAAGAGCGGAATGGTCGTGATGCCAAACGCCAGGCCGATCGTCCCCGCGCCGATCAACCCCGAGGTCGTGTTGGGATATGTGCTGGTCACGATCTGCGCGACCGCCAGCCAGGCCACGATGGCAGCGCCGATGAGGAAGCAATTGATCAGCCGGTCCTTCGCTCCCACATCTAGCTCCTGCGATTCGTCACCTTGCCGTGTCCGCGGGCGATGCTATCAGAGGTCGAACCGGCGCTCCGGCTCGCAGGCGCTACGGCCGGACGAGTTCGTCCAGTACCGCTTCGAGGTCCAACACTGAATCGATGGTGATCTCCGGCCGGGCGTTCGGCGCCGGCGCGGCCGTCGGCAGCGGCGAATCTTCGGGCTTGAGCCTGATCCAGGCCGCCCGCCACCCAACGGCGTGTGCTCCGACGACGTCGGCCCCCATGTCATCGCCGACATGAAGAATGGCTGGCCCCGAATCTACGCCTAGCCTGGCCGCCGCGGCCGCGAAAATCAGCGGGTGGGGCTTGATGACCCCGACCGTCTGCGAAATCACCACTGCGCTGAAGTGGCGCCGCCAACTCGCGACCTCCAGGAACCGCTCGACAGAACGCGCCAGCGGCCAATTGGAGACGAGAGCCAAAGGCCATCTCGCGGCCAGCCGTTCCAGCATCGCCCCGACAAGGGGCGGAACCGGCGTATTGCTCACGAAGGCGGCGGCGTAGGCATCCAGGATCTCCTCTACCTCGTCGGGCGTGGAGAAGCCTGCGATGGCAGCGTCATCCCAGCGAGCCCCCGGCGGTGGTTGCGGCCGGCCCCTAAGCCTGGCGACCACCCGCGGCAGCCGAATGTCCATGTCCGCCTCGCGACCCTGAGGCACGTCCTCGGCAAATTGCCGCTCGCGCTCCTCGGCCCATACGGAAATGAAGTCGTGAGCGGGGCAACCGATCAGGCCGGCAGCGTGCTCGGCGGTCGCGCGAACAACCGCGGCCATCGGGCCTGCCGAGAACGGGACCAGAGTGTTCCCGAAATCGAAGCTGACGGCGCGCAGGCCAGCCATCACTTGGCCGCACTTGCGGGGCAGATGTCTCGGAAGGCGCAGTATCCGCAGGCCATGTATTCAGGCGTAGCCTGGAACCGGCGGGCCCTGATTCCGCCAGCCGCCTTACGGATCGAGTCCCGCGCCTTGTCCAAACGCTTCTCCTCCACCTGAACCCGCCCGACCAGCCCTGATTCGAGGAACCACAGCTGGAGTGCGTCCGGCAGCCGGCCGGTCTCCGCTTGATAGGCCATGGCGTAGATCTGGAGCTGGAGCGATTCTCGGGCACGCTCGCGAGCACGCACAGGGTCACGGACGTCGCTGGACTTGTAGTCCGTGATGGTCACCCGTTCAGGGTAGAGCCCCGGCAGTGTGGGCGCTATTTCGTCCGCCAGCTGGTGTTCCTCGGCCGCGGGCGCCGCAGTATCGGCCGGCCCGGCCGGCAAGCGCTCGATGTCCACGCGATCCATTCGGCCGCGGATCCGATCCCCGTCCAGACTGAAACTGAACTCTCGCTCCACATAGGCCGGAACAACGGTCGCAGGCAGCAGTTGGCTCTCGCGGAAGCGGCGCAACGCGGCCTGACCCGCCGCCCGACGCGCCTCCTCGTGCTCCCGGGTCAGAAAACCCTCGTTGGACCAGGCCTTGTCGAAGACTGCCAGCAGATCTTCCTCGGCCATCACCTGACCACGCGCTTGCAGGCGGTGGAACTCCTGAACTGCCTTGTGCAGGGCCGAGCCGTAGATGATCGAATGGTGAGGTGCAATCGGCACTCGGAGTACGTGAACGTACTTGTACTTCAGCGGACACGTCAGGTAATCGTCGACCTGGTAGAAGCTAAGGGAGAGCGGCCCGTCAACCGGCTCCCTCGCTAAGACCTCGACCGGCTTCGCCTTTGGCTCGAAGGCGGCGAGCTTCTCCAACGGTGAGTGGGCGGCGGCGTCGGCCGACGCGCCCGAAGCGGCCGTCGCAGGCAGATCCAGGGCTTCCAGCACGAACTGCGAGACCCGCCGAGCGCGTCTCCCGCCGTAGTCTGCCGCGTGCGAGAGGATCAACTCGTCGCGAGCCCGGGTCATCCCAACGTAGAAGAGCCGCCGTTCCTCCTGGATATGCGGATCGCCCTCCGGGAGAATCTCCTGGACCAACTCACTCGGCAACGCCAGCGGGTCGCGGCGCGTCCTTGCGGGAAATCGCCCGTCCACGAGCCCGGTCATGTACACGACCGGAAACTCCAGACCCTTTGCCTTGTGGACCGTCAAAACCGCAACGGCATCTGCATCCGCATCAACCTCGGCCGTGGCGGGATCGTCGCCCGCGTCGATCAAGGTTTGCAGATTTGGGGCGACAAAGACGATCCGGTCGTCCGTCACCAGATCCGATTGGGCCCGGATAATGTCGAAGAAGCGGGCGATATTGCCGAGCACCTCTTCCGCTGCGACAGAGTCTGCAGAAGCGAGCCCTGCGAGCAAACCGCTCTCTTTGAGGAACTTGTACAGAACCTCTCCCGCCGGGCGCTCGTGGGCCAGCTCGGTGAAGTGCAAGACATCAGCCACCAACTTCTCGAGAGAGACTCGGGTCTCCGGCGTCAGTCGCAGCAGCCCGGGCTGCCGCGCCAGCTCATCCAGGACTTCCCAAAGCGATCGATTGCGCCGCCGGGCGGTGTTCACGATCGCGGTAAGGTCGGCGCCGCCGAGTCCGTAGACATCCGACGCGGCCAGCGCGTAGACATCGACACTCGACGACAGGTCGGCAATGGCCCGCAGAAACGCGAGCAGCAACCGGATTTCCGGCCGCGCGTACAAACCAGACGTTCCCGAGAAGCGCCACGGCACCCCGGCCAGGTTCAGGCTCCGAAGCACAGGGTCTGCATCCGAATTGGCCCTCACCAGGATGGCGAAGTCTCGTGGCCTGGCCCCGGCGGCGACACGATCACCGATCTCGCGGGCAACCTGATCCGCTTCTTCCGAGCCTGTCGCGAACACGCGATGCAGGACCGGCCGATCAACTCCGCCGCGCTCGGCGATCAGGCGTTTGTCTATCCCATTCTGGTATTCCAGGCGGTCCGGATCATTGAACCGTATCAGGCGGTAGCTGGCGTCCAGGATGGGGGCGTGCGAACGGTAGTTGTGCCGCAGAACGACCTGGCGAGCCTTCGGGTGGCGGCTCTTGAAGTCCAGAATGTTGCTGATGGCAGCGCCGCGGAACTTGTAGATGGATTGATCGTCGTCGCCCACGACTGTGACGTTTCCATGCGGCGCGGCCAGCAACTCCACCAGCTCCGACTGGGCCTTGTTGGTGTCCTGAAACTCGTCCACGAGGATGTAGCGGTAGCGCTTCTGCAGCTCGACTCGGGCGGCGGGCGACTCGCGCAGGAGACGCAGCGCAAGGCTCACCTGATCGCCGAAGTCAACGTGGCCGGCGCGCCGCATCAGTTCCTGATACTTGGCATAGGCACCGGCCAGCTCGCTCTGGCGGCGCGCTTCCTCCTCGAGGCCGGCAACTTCATCCACCGCTGGATCCGCGCCGGCCACCGAGTCCGCTCGGGACCGCATAGCTCGGACGACCATGGACCGAGCGTAGGCGAGGTATGCCTCCGGAGTGACGTCCTCGTCCTTACATCGACTGAAGAGGGTGCCTAAAGCGCCCAGGAAGCGGGTGGGATTCCCAAGCGGCCGGTATTGGTCAAGGTCGAACTCGAACAACCGCTCTCGCATGAAGATCACGACTTCAGGCCGGGACAGCACGCGCGAGTCTGTCGGCAAGCCCAGCTCCAGGGCGAACTCGCGGATCAGCCGATCGCCAAAGGCGTGGAATGTGGAAACCGCCGCATCGGTGTACCCGTACGGAACAAGCTGATCAACCCGGGTCTGCATCTCGTCCGCGGCCTTGTCCGTGAACGTGAGCGCCAGAATCTCTGATGGCCGCGCTCTGCGCGTAGCGATGAGCCAGGCGATACGGCGAGTTATTACCTGGGTCTTGCCGGTTCCGGCGCCGGCAACCACGAGCAACGGCCCATCTCCGTGGCAGACCGCGGCTTTTTGATCGGCGTTCAGACCCGAGAGGAGCGCGGCAACACCGTCGTCCGGCTCAGATGGCGCCTCGGTCGCAGACGCCAGCGACGACCAGACCGGAATCTGCTCCAGGGACGCGGGCTCGTGCGTTGAGGTCTTGCGGTCCCGGCGAGTCATTGAGGAAGACTCGGCGACGACCGTGACATCTCACGTGTCACGAGCTTGGGTGTTTTGCTAGCGCTTACCGGGAACGGGCCTCTGACCAGGCTTCCGGTCCACCTTCTCTGGATCAGCCTCGGCGGTAGCGAGGTCCTTGGGCTTCTGCTGCAAGTCCTCCGCACCCTTGCCGCCACCGGCAATCAGGCCCTTGCCGGTCCCGTCGCCCGACGCATCCGTCTGAGCGGCAGGAACCGGAACTGGTGCAGGCGCAGTCTTCGGCGCAGGTGCCGCAGCGGCCTTGCCCGATTTTGCTGTTGGCGGAGCCGCGACGGGGACGGCGGCCACGGGCGGAGCCGCTGGCGGAGCGGCCTTGGCGACCGGCACCGCGGCCGGGGCCTGCCTCTCTGCGGCGGCGGAACGCGCCGGAGCGGCAGGTCGAGCCGCTCGCTTTGAGCGGGCTGAATCGATCGCTTCCTGTTCTTCCGCGGATAGAGAGGTGTCGGCCTTCCCGGCCGTGACACCCTTCGCGTAGATCCGCGTCCCGGTTCTGGAATGGAGGCTGCTGATCACGACGCCGTCATCCGATTCGTCGAGCAGCGCCAGCGCGAAGCTCTGATTGCCGCCGGTGTCCGGAAATGGATTGAAGCGAACAAGGCCCTCTTTGGCGACGTGATGGCGCGCAGAACTCTCGACGAAGGCCATGCGGGCCGTGAGTTCATCCAAATCGCGACCGACCTGGTGGACGGTCTCAAGATGCTCCCCCAGGATCGCTTCGAGGTCCCCGCCCTCGACGCCACCGGTGAGTTGATCGATCCGGACCCTGAGCCTGCTGACCTGCATCGCCTGCACCATCACGATCATGAGCAGGCACAAACCCGCCAGGACCAGGACGATGGCAGACGCATTACTCGAAAAGAAGTCCACAATTTCCTCCGCTTTGTCGCCCGGAGTCTACCAGCCGCGGGCCCAGAGGGGCTTTGGAGGCCAGGGACGGATCGCCCCGGCCAAGCTAGATGGGATGTTATCCTCCTCGCGAGCAAGATCGTCTACCTGCAAACCACCGGCGGCACACGCCCCGAGCCACCTTTTTGACTGAGCCAACGGAGGCTTCTCACACACCATGGCCAAGCGCACTCGTGGATCTAACCGTCCCGGCCAGCGGCATGGTTCCGCTCGACCGACCTCCCGTCCGGCCGCCCGACCGGCCAACGCTCTTTCAGAGGCGGAAGAAGCCCGAGCGGCAGAGCTGGAATCCGAGATCGTTGCTCAGGAACGCGCGACGGACACCGCCAACAACCGCGCCAGGGACCGCGCTCGAGCCTTCGAAGGTACTCGCCCAGGCCGGCCCGCCGGACAGGGTCTGCTGGCCGTGAAGGCAGCCGAGGAGTATGCCTACGTCGTCCGAGACGTTCGACGCATCCTAATGGTCGGCTCGGTAATGGTCCTGGCGCTGGTCGCGGCCTACTTGCTGATCGACGTCTTCCACACCGTCTCGATCACCTAGCCCGTCCGAATCTCGGCCTGCCGGCTTATACCTTGGCTGGCTTGTCCAGCACCCGCCGGACCGCGTCGCAGAGCTCTCTCGGCGCGAATGGCTTGGCCAATACCGCTCCTTCGGCGGTGGCGCCGGTCAGCTCTTCCTCGCGATCCCGCAGGTAGCCGGACATGAAGAGCACCTTGAGGTCGCGCCGACGCGAGCGAAGGGCCGCGGCGATAGTCGGCCCATCGAAATCGGGCATCACGACGTCGGTTACCAGGATGTCCAGCGAGGAGCCAATGGCCTCGGCGACCTCAAGAGCGTCGTGCGGACCGGCAACATGCACTTTGTAGCCCGCAGCACCGAGGGCTCGTTTGCAGAAGTCTCGAACCGTGGGCTCGTCTTCCACAAGCAGGATCGTTTCCGTGGGGCGGGCCTCGGTGCCTGACAGCTTGCTGGGAGTTCCACCCTGAGGCTCTGACGCCTCGCACAGTGGCAGCTCGACGATGAATCGCGAACCGACACCGACGGTCGACTCCACCCTGATATGGCCACCCATCTGTTCAACGATCCCGTAGACGGTCGCAAGCCCCAGACCCGTTCCTTTCCCCGGTCCCTTCGTTGTGAAGAACGGCTCGAAGATATGCTCCAGCAGATCCGGTTCCATGCCGAAACCGGAGTCGGCGATCTCAAGCCGGGCCCAGCTGTTTTCCCGCGTACACTCCCCGGCTCCGGCCGGTTCCCGGACTCGGGTCGCAAGCAGCAAAGATCCACCGCTCGGCATGGCGTCTCTACCGTTCACCACCAGGTTCATCACAACCTGGTCCAGCTGGCTCGGATCCGCCTCAACGGCCCCAAGCCTCTGATCGAGCGTCACGCCGAACTCGATGTCTTCGCCCAACAGCCGACGCAACATCGGGACCATGGCGTCGATCCGCTCGTTTAGGTCGACCGGCTGGAGAGTTCGTTTGCCGCGCCGCCCGAATGCCAGCAACTGGGCCGTGAGTTCGGTAGCACGTGCGCCGGCGCGACGGATCTCCGATGCGTCGGCCGCCCTTTCATCACCGTCGAGCGACAGCACCAGCAGGTCCGCGTATCCGTTGACGACAGTAAGCAAGTTGTTGAAGTCGTGGGCCACGCCGCCGGCCAAGCGTCCAAGGGCTTCCATCTTGGAAGCCTGCCTGAGCTGCTCCTCCATAGCCTTGCGCTCGGAGATGTCCTCCACCATGCCGACAGCAAGCAGAGGCAAGCCCTGGGCGGCTCGGACCGGGGCGGAGTGAGCCCGGACCCAGACCTCGCGGCCATCCTTTGCGACATACCTCTTCTCCAGGACGTAGCCGTCGTTCAGCCCCTTGAACAGGTCGGCCATGAGTTGGGCGGTGGCCTCGCGGTCTGCGGGATGGGTCAACTCGACGATGCTGAGCTCCCTCAGTTCGGCCGCGTCATAGCCAATTAGCTTCGAGAAAGCCGCATTCACCTCGATCGAGTGGCCATTTGCATCGATTACCAGCATCCCCAGGGGCGACTGATCGAAGACAGCGCGGACCCGCGCCTCGCTGGACCTGAGCGCCGCCTCGGTGGCCTTTCTGGCGGATATATCCCGCGCCACCAGCTCGACGGCCGGCCGGCCGTCGTACGTGACCGGTGCGGCCACGACCTCCACATCGAAGGGCGTGCCGTCCATCCTCAGGTGGCGCTGTTCGGCCAAAGGCACGGCCTCACCTTTGCCGAGCATCTGGCCGATTCGCGCGGCGACCATTTCCTTGTACTCCGGAGCAACCCAATCCAGCATCGGCCTGCCGAGCATGTCCTCAGCGGACTTGCCACCGTACTGGGCCACGGCCGCGCGATTCACGAAAACCGGTAGACCATCCTGGTGGATGACCACCGGATCCGGCAGCACCTCAAGCAGCGTCTCGAACCTCGACTCCGCCTCGGCCATCTCGCGCGCCACCTGCTTGCTGCGGGTGGTCTCGAAGCCCGTGGCAACCACGAACCGCTCTCCGTCCACATCCTCCACCAGACGGGCCGTCCAGGAGACTCGAGCCTTGCGGCCATCCTTCCGAAGCCACTGAGACTGAAACTCAACGTTGTGTGCCTGGCCGGCGATGAGTCGATCGAACGACTCCTGAGCGACGGTCCGAAGGTTCGGCCGCAGCCGCATGACCGACCATAGGGGTTGGCCGGCAACCTCCGCCAGAGGCACGCCCGACGTCGCATCGCAACGTTCGTTCCAGAGCCAAAGCGTGCATTCGGTTGAGGCCACGACGACCAGTGCGTCGACTGCATCGATCAAGCGCTGAACCACGACCCGCCGGACGGAAAAGGCCGGCAATGCATCGCGTGGCGCACCGGCCGTACCCAAGCGGCGTAGCAGTCGACTAACGGGTCGGATAGGCATGTGCTCAAGCGTACATAACCGAGAGACACCTTGTTCAGGAACCGCACTCTGCGGCACCCGCAGACCCCAAGACCGACCACCCTGTAGCATCAAGCCATGGCAACACGCCGCACCAGCCAAACGTCCGGCGCCGACTCCGGCGCTCAGCAGCAGGTCTTTGTGCCGCCACCCGGCCGCCAGCCCCTTGCCGCACGGATGCGTCCGCGCTCCATCGACGAAGTCGTGGGGCACGAGCAGCTAATCGGAGAGCGAGGGACCCTTCGCCGAGCCCTCGAGGGCGGCAGACTCGGCTCGCTGCTCCTATGGGGACCGCCGGGCAGCGGCAAGACCAGCCTCGCCCGCGTCCTGGCCGACTCGGCCGGCGCTCGGCTCGTCACAATCTCCGCAGTCATGAGCGGTGTGGCCGAAGTCAGGGCTCTCGTTGCCGAGGCCCGCGAGAAGCTCATCCTCAACGGCCAGCAGACGATCCTCTTCATCGATGAAATCCACCGTTTCAATAAATCCCAGCAGGACGCCCTCCTGCCGCACGTTGAAGATGGCACAGTCACTCTCGTCGGCGCCACGACGGAGAACCCCTACTTTGAGGTGAACTCGGCGCTCTTGTCGCGAGTCCGGGTCTTTCGCCTGGAGCCGCTCACGGACGACCAGATCGCGACCGTCATTCGCCGGGCGATAGACGATCCCGAGCGTGGCCTGGGCGGCGCGCTGGGACCCGCAGGCGGCCTTCACCTGACCGACGAGCCCTTCGAGCACCTGGTCGGTCTTTCGGCCGGTGACGCTCGGCAGGCACTCAATGTGCTGGAGGGTGCGGCCTCGATCGCAGAGGCGGATGGAATCCGCGACGACTCAGGCCGGGTTTCACCCCGCCTGGAGGATGTGGAGGCGGCCGCCCAGCAGCGCGCCCTCGCCTACGACCGGGCCGGAGACGGTCACTACGACACCGTCAGCGCGTTTATCAAGAGCATCCGCGGCAACGATCCGGACGCCGCCTTGTACTGGCTGGCGGCGATGATCGCGGCCGGCGAGGATCCCCGGTTCATCGCCCGGCGGCTGATCATCCTGGCCTCTGAGGACGTAGGGCTCGCGGATCCACGTGGGCTGGACGTGGCCGTCGCCGCCGCCCAAGCCCTGGATTGGGTCGGCTTGCCCGAGGCTCAGTACGCTCTTGCTCAAGCCACGGTCATGCTGGCCGTCACGACCAAGAGCAACGCCGTCGGACGCGGCTACTTCGCCGCGATGGCGGACGTGCTGGCAAATGGATCGCTGCCGGTTCCCGCCCATCTGCGCTCCAGCGGCACCGGGCGCCGCCAGTATCGCTACCCTCACGACTTCATCGGCGACGACGTGGATCAGCAATACCTCCCCGACAAGCTCGCCGGTCGCCGCTACTACTTTCCCGGCGATCTTGGTGCTGAGGTCAAGATCGGCGAGCGCATGGCGCGGATTGCCGAATCCCGTGAGGCCCAGCCTCAGCGCAAGAGGCCGATACCCGGCGCCCCCAAGACGGACCCGATGGCAGCCGGCTCCGAGGGTATGCGCCGCCGGCGCGCGAGCCTCAAGGACCTAGCCGAAGAACAACGGCGCGACGCCGGCGAATAGTTCGAAGGACTCGGCCCGCGGCCCTACCCGAATTGGGTGCCTACCCTTGAGTTGCTCCTGTAGCGGCCCGACGGTGGAAGTCAAGGCTGCCGGGCAGGTTACCCGCGACTCGGAGACTCGAGCCAAATGGAGACGGATCCGCACCTTCAGTGCGGGACTCAGGATATTCCGGCGGGCTGCAGGGTCAGTCTCAGGGGCCGGAAGTCCGGTCGCGAAGGCTGCAACGAATCTGAGATGGCATCTCGGAAACAGCCGCTTCAGATTGACCCCGGCGACCCGAATACTCATATGCGTCTCCAATGGATCGCACGGGGAATGCCATGGCAAGAGCGCACGCTGTCGCGCCTCTGGTTGGCGCCGAGTCTCCGTTCCGAGGTTCGGCCGAGGGCCCAAGGGTGCCCGCGCCGAAACTGGCACGCCGCGCCGTGCGGACGTCCTCGTCGTGCTACCTCGAGAGGGCGATGCTTCTGTGGCCCCGGTTGGACCGCGCCCGGATTCGTCGAGTGGCAGATAACCCGGCCCGGATCGCCGAGATCGTGGAGCAACGCACTTCCCAGCCGTACGACGTAATCCTGGCCATGCTCACAAAGCACTCTCCGCCGCTCGCCATCCAGGCGGACGACGAGACGTCATTCGACGCCGGGCGCGGCGACGGATCTCGGACGACACTGCGCATCGTGCGAAGCGAAGAGGGCAAAGAGATCCAGGTTCAGGATCTGCTGCCGCACTGACCCCCTACGGTTCCAGGTCCAGGGCTCGCACGTGCTTGGGCCTGAATATCGCAATCGGCCGGCGATCGAAGACGGCGACTCGGGTGATCCCCAGGCGCTCGGCCGTGGCGACGAGAACCGCGTCCGTCAATCGCGGCCGGTATTCGGTTGTCTCGCGCATCAGTTCGGTGGCGCGGATCAAGTCCGCGGTGGTAGGGGCGATGACCTTGACGGCGCCGCTTCCGACCGACTTGAGCAGGGCAAACGTCGCCCGTAGCCCAAGCTCACGCTGCAGGAGAAGATCAAGTTCTCCCAACGTCAGTGCCCCGATCATCAGCGGCTCGTTGACCCGCCCGAACCAGGCCAACGCGGCACGATGGTTCAGATCCGACTGGTCCGCCGCAGCCAGCACCGCGCTTGAGTCGAGCAGGATAGCCATCAGCTAGAGCTCGTCCGGTTCCGGACGGATGCCTGCCTCACGGCGCGCAATGGACCGGCCGTCCAGCGACAACCGGCCGTGATCGCTCCGCCCAACTGCCAGGAATGAAAGATCCGGGGCCGTATCGTGAGCTTCCAGATATTGCTCAACCGCCGACGTCAGCACGGACGTCTTGGTCAGGCCGCTACGAGCTGCAAATCGGTCCAACCGCTCCAGTAGGTCCGAGTCAATCAAGATCGTTGTGCGCTTCTGCATATGCGGTCATATATACCACACTAGGCGCTAACCCGACAGCCCGGTATATTCCGCGCCATCCCGCAATTTCCCCGATAGAGGTGGCATCTGTGAACCGCTTTGAGCCCAACCTTCGCATCCCCGGCCCCACGTCTCTTCCGGACGCAGTCCGCGAAGCTGGCGCGCGCCAGATGGTCAACCACCGCGGTCCCGAATTTGCCGTCCTCCAGAACAGCATCGTCGAGCGGCTGAAGCGCATCTACAAGACTGAGTGCGACGTCCTGATCCTCACGGCTGCCGGCACCGGCGGACTCGAGGCGGCGATCGTCAACTTCCTCTCCCCCGGCGACAAGGTCCTCTCCGTCACGATCGGGGCCTTCGGCGACCGCTTCGCCAAGATCGCCACGACCTACGGCGCGGATGTCACCAAGGTTTCCGTTGAGTGGGGCAAGGCCGCCGATCCGGCCGCCGTAACTGCGGCCATCAAGGCGGGTGGCCCCTGGAAGGCCGTTCTCCTGACCCAGAACGAAACCTCCACTGCCGTCACCAATCCAATCGGCGAGCTCGCTGCGGCCATCAAGGCTGCGGCACCCGAAGCCCTGATCCTCGTCGACGCCATCAGCGGTCTGGGCGCGGTTCCGTTCGAGACCGATGCCTGGGGCTTGGACGTGGTCGTCAGCGGCTCCCAGAAGGCCTGGATGGTTGCCCCAGGACTGGTCTTCGTCTCGGTTTCCCCGCGGGCATGGGAAGCCGCAGCGACGGCCAAGATGCCGAAGTTCTACTTCAATCTCGAAGAGCATCGCAAGAGCGCCGAAGCCGGCCAGACACCGTGGACCCCGGCCGTCGCCGTGATGTTCCAGCTTGACGTCGCCCTCAACCTCATGGAGGCGGAAACTCTGCCGGAAATCTGGAAGCGCCACGCCGCAGTCGGCGCCGCAACCCGAGCCGGTCTCACGGCCCTCGGCTTCAAGCTGCTGGCCGATCCGACCTACGCGTCCGACGCAGTCACCGGCGCCTACATCCCCGAAGGCCTCGAGTGGAAGGCATTCAACGGCAAGCTGCGCAAGCTCGGCCTGGTCGTTGCCGGCGGACAAGGGGCCCTCAAGGGCAAGATCTTCCGCATCGGCCATCTCGGCCACGTGACCGTTCCTGCCATCCTCAACGCGATTGCCGTTCTCGAACAGACCCTCATCGAGCTTGATCAGCCGGTTGTGCCGGGTGCAGCCGTTGCGGCCGCCCAGGTGGCCGCCCTCACGTCCCTCGGCCTGGCTAAGTAAGGAGCCCCGATACATGAGAATCCTTGTCGCCGAACCCCTAGCCAAGCAGGGCGTCGAGATCCTACGTGCTCACCATGAAGTCGACGAGAAGATAGGACTGACCCCCGAGGAGCTCGCCGCCATCATCGGCGACTACGACGCATTGCTCGTCCGCAGCCAGGTCAAGGTCACCGCGGACATCCTGGCCCACGCCACGCGCATGATCGTCATCGGCCGGGCCGGTGTCGGTGTGGACAACGTGGACCTGGAAGCCGCGACGAAGGCCGGCATCGTGGTCGTCAACGCACCGACGGGCAATACCGTTTCGGCCGCAGAGCAGACGATCACTCTCATGCTCGCCCTCGCCCACAAGACGGCCGCCGCCGACGCTTCGATGCGCCGGGGCGAGTGGAAGCGCAGCTCCTTCACCGGCGTCGAGCTTCGCGGCCGAACCCTCGGCATCATCGGCCTCGGGAAGATCGGCCAGGCAGTAGCCGACCGTGCTCGCGGCCTCGAGATGAATGTCATCGGCTACGACCCGTTTGTGACCGCCGAGCAGGCCGCCCTCCACGGGGTCACGCTCGCGGAAGTGGACAAGATCATCGAAACCGCGGACGTGATCACCGTCCACGTGCCGCTCAACAAGGCGACCCGAGGCATCGTCAACGCGGACAACATCGCCAAGCTCAAGCCCGGCGTCATGCTCATCAACGTTGCCCGCGGCGGTGTCTACGACGAGGCGGCGCTGGCTCAGGCCCTCAAAGACGGAAAGGTCGCGGGCGCCGCGATCGATGTCTACGAAACCGAGCCGCCGGCCGCCGACAACCCGCTCTTCTCCGCCCCGAACACCGTCCTCACGCCGCACCTCGGCGCCCTCACAGCCGAGGCCCAGCTTCGCGTGGCCGAAGAAGCCTGCGAGCAGGTCATCGACGTCCTGGCCGGCCGTTCTGCCCGCTATGCGGTCAACGCACCGCTACTCACGCCGGAGACGTCGCGGGCAATCGCCCCTTACCTGCCGCTGACGGTGATCCTGGGCCGGTTTGCCGCCCAGTACCTCCGCGGCGGCGTCAAGAATTTGACCGTAGACGTGGCCGGCGATCTCGCCGATCACGATGCCTCCCAGCTCACCGCGGCAGCCCTCCGCGGGATCCTCGAGGGGGCCACGACCGAGCGGGTCAACCTCATCAACTCCGGGTTCCTCGCTAAGAACCGCGGCCTTACGGTCACCGCTCGCAAGACCAACGATGCGGGCACCTTTGCCTCGCTCGTCACGCTGACCGTCGAAGGCGACAAGGGCACGGCTGTCGTCGCCGGTACCGTCGCCAACGGCGAGCCGCGTCTTGTCCGGATCGATGACAACTGGCTGGACATGGCCCCGACGCCGCTGATGGTGGTCACCCGCCACCAGGACAAGCCCGGAACCATGGGCCGCATCGGCCTCATCCTCGGCGAGGCGGAGGTCAACATCAGCTCCATGACCCTCGCCCGCACGTCTGCCAGCAAGGATGCCTTGATGCTCCTTGCAGTCGACGACGAAGTTCCGGATGCGGTGGTCGACCAGATCCGGAACCACCCCGCGGTTCTCGATGTCTGGTCCATCCGGGCCGCGACCGAACGTTGAACTCCTCTCGGCGGGATGCCGGGCAGGCCCGGGTCGGCGAGCAGCCGGCCGGGGCCCGCTCGGCGCCAGCGTTCCTGGATCGGCCGGTCTCTGGTGCCGCCCATTTCATTCCCTCCGGCCTGGACGCGATCGTCGTCCTGCTCCGCCACGGCCAAACGCAATTCATCGTCGAGCAGAAATTCCAGGGGGCCATGGAGGCGCCACTCACAGCCCTGGGCGAACAGCAAGCGCGCCTCGTGGGGCGGCGACTGGCCGCACCGACGGCCGCGCCGGTACTCCCGATCCCAAATGCTGCGCCCTTCGCGATCGTCCACTCCCCGCTGGGGAGGGCCCGGCGCAGCGCGGAGTTGGCCGTCGCGGAGATGAATAGGGCGGGTGTCGCTACTCCCCCACTTCGCGTCGATGCGGGCTTCTCCGAAATCGCCCAAGGCGCCTGGGAAGGGCTGACGGCGGACGAGATCACGGAACGCTTCGGGGCCACGCTGGGCGGATGGCGGCGCTGGCCGCTGGATTTCCACGCCGAGGGGGGCGAGAGCGTACCGGAGGTTCTCACCCGCGTCGAACCGGCACTGACACGCCTCCTCTCCGACATGGCCGCCGGCACGACCCCGGGCACCATGGACCGCCACCAGGTCCTCGGCTACGAAAATGAGCACGCGGAACGGCGCTGGTCCTTGATAGTGGCCCACGGCGGCGTATTCAAGGTGGTCGCGTGTGCTCTTCTCGGCCTGCCTCT
>DASVJA010000114.1:0-7051 GCA_036386115.1 Candidatus Limnocylindrales bacterium | reverse complement strand
GGGATCAGGCCGATCGCGCAACCTTCCACTGCAGTGATGAACATCCGCGCGAGCAGGCGGTTGACCACGACCGCGCCATCCCCGGTGATCGGGCCGCCCGGCTGGAACGGCACCCGGATGAACCAGGCCACGAACCCAACGCCGAGCAGGATCGTGACGCCCCGAAACACCATGCGCCCCTTGTCGTCAGAGTTCAGGACGACGGCGAACGTGAAGCCGCCGATGATCCCGTAGACGTAGCCCGGCTCAACGGCTGTGACTCGAGTGATCAGGACGCAGACCGCGGCGAGGCCGAGCGTCCAGAGCGCCACCTTGACCTTGCCACCCTCGCCGTAACGTCGGCGAACGTAAAGTTCGCCAGGGATCTGCGAGACCGCCGTGCCGACACCGATCCCGAACAAGGTCGTCCCGAACGTCACCGCGCCATCGCGGAACGGGAAGGTTGGCTCCAAGAACGAGTACAGGAGAGTCGCGCGGCCCAGATACGCGACGAGACCGGACCACCTCGTGGAAACCGCCTTTACGCGAGCTCCGACGGCGGTGGCACGCGGTCGACCGCGCATCCACTTCGGGCGTCGCCGGCGCGCCCAACGTTCGATCAGATCTCGATTGGCGGCGAGTGTGCTGTTGAAGAGCGGCGTTGGGGCGCCGATCAGGAGCATGATCAGCAGGGTGATCCCAAAGCTTCGGGCCACGTCCCCAGGCGCGAGTGACACGTCGAAGGGCCCGGGCACCGCGTCGGTAATCGACGGCGCCGGCCCGGACGCTACGTCGACCGCAAGAACGGCGACCTCGTTGGCGCCGACCTCCGAGACAAATACGCGACCTGTGGCCGGGTCCAGAGCAGCGGCCGAGCCGGCCCGGACGCCTTCGAGGTCCGCGGCCATGCGCAGCGTCCCGTCCGCGGCGATGTCGTAGACGAGCGCAGCCGCGCGATCCCGGAGAGGCACCAGGATCGCGTGTCGGCCCGGCAGCAGGACCGCGGTCGAGGCCCCGCCCCGACCGGCAGACCCGCCGGCGCCCGTCGGGTCAGGGTCGATCGGCGAGCTCGAGGTCTGCTTGAGCACGTCGCCGGGTCCGACCGAGATCGTCGAGATGCTGCGAGCTCCGTCCTCGACGACAAATACCGCGCCGCTGGCCGGATCGGGGATGATCGCGGTCGGGCCGGCAGCCGGAAGCGACCCGCCGATGACCGCCGGTGTAGATGCTCTCGCGCCGATGACCGAAACGCTGCCTCCGCCCTGGCTGCCGGCTGTGCCCGTCGTGGTCGCACCGGCGTACACCACCCCCCTGGCCGCATCGAGGGCGAGGGCGGAAACTGAGCCGGGTAGCGTGATCGTCGTCTCGATCGCCAGGTCCGCCCTCAGCACGAGCACTTCGGCGGCGCCCTGGATGGCCACGAACAGCCGCCCGGACTTGGGGTCGAAGACCATGAGCGACGGGCTGCCGGGAACATCAACCGTTCGGAGTACCGCCGGCGTCCGTGCTCGCCCGTCGACTTGCGCAATCCGGCAGTCTGCGGCTAATGAGACGAACACGTGGCCCGTGCCCGGGTCAAGCGCCACGGCGTCGGGGAATCGGCCGACGGCGATCCGGGTGTCGACGTGGATGGCGGACGGATCACGCGGTCGGCCGTCGATCACGGACAGGGTGCCGGCGGTCAAGTTCGTGACAAAGACTCGACCCCGAGGGTCCGTCGAGTCGATAACGACGCCGCCGGGGCTGGCCATCGTGTCCACCGTGCCACCGACCCGGTCGACGATGGCAGGATCGGTTTTCGCGGCGATGGGCGCCTGAGCGCCGCCAACCCCGCCGGACGTGCAAGACGTGCCCGGCGTGGGCGATGGAGATGGCGATGGCGATGGCGACGGCGCCAGGCTTTCAGTCACGCTCGGAGATGGGACCGGCGTCGTGCGGTTGAAGCTGAACGTGCCGCTCCGATGGTTCGTGTCCGTCCACTTACCGGACATCACTTTGCCGTCCGCGGAGACGGTGCCGGTGAAGTTCGAGTTGTAGCCCTTCGTCGCCAGATTGAATTTCACCGTGTTGCCGCTGGCCGTTCCGGAGCTCGTATATGTCTTGGAGTTCGCTGTGCCGGAGAACGCGCCGGTCGAGAAGTTCTCGGACGTGAAGTTGATGGTGCTGTGGAAGTTGCCGATGCTGGAGTGGGTATATCCGTCCCAGGTCCCTCGCACGTCGACCGGGCCGTCGGCCATGACCGCGGACGCGGTCAACGCAACGAGGAATCCCGTAGCCAGGACGCACGCAATGACCCGCCTCATCCCCACTCCAATCTCATGGCGCCGACCGCGGCCCTCTGGCCGGGGACAGCGTAGACGCAACTACCCCGTATCTTCCTATTCGTGGCGCCCCGACGGCGCCGTTCTCAAGTCGCTACGGCCGTGGCCAGACCCTGCGTCGCTCAGACATGCAGCAGAGCAGAAGGCGATTGTGGCCAGCCGTCCGCATCCCACTGGAGCGCTTCGATGCGCAGTGTGGCCGCCCCGGCGGCGTTGGCATCGTAGGAATGGTAGACCATGTAGTACGTGTCGCCCTCGATGTAGATGGAGTTGTGCCCGGGGCCACGCCAGCGGGTGGAGCCCTTGTAGACCATCGTCCCGCCACCCTTGGTGAGGGGCTTGCCGGCCTGGTCCAGGTACGGGCCGGTGATGCTCTTGGAGCGCCCAACCCGGATGTTGTACGTGCTGTCCACACCCTTGCAGCAAAGATCGTGCGACGCAAACAGGTAGTAGTAGTCCCCGCGATGGGTTATGAACGCCCCTTCGATGGAATGTGGGCTGGGCTGGGCTGCCAGGTTGATCGCCTTTTCACCGGCGGCCGGCTTCATGGTGGCGGGATCTACTTTCTCGATTGCGATCCCGCTCCACCAGCTGCCGTACACCAGCCAGGGCTGACCATCCTTATCAAAGGTCAGGTTGGGGTCGATGGCGTTGTAACCCAGGTCCCAACCGGTCGTCTTTTTCGAGGAAACAACCTTGCCCTGATCCACCCAGGCATAAGCAGGGTTCGCGGGGTCGAGGGTGGTGTTGGTCGCCAGGCCGATCGCCGAGCCGTTGGAGCCCATGGTGGAAGCTGCGTAATACAGGTAGAACTTGCCGTCATGAAGGACGATGTCCGGCGCCCACAGCTGTGTAACCCCCGGAACGGCCTTGACCACCCAATCCGGGTTCGCCTGGAATACGGTCCCGCATGAAGTCCATACCTTCATATCCGCCGAACAGCGGACGGGGATGTTGTCACCCGTGGAGTACACGTAGTACCTATTCCCGTCCTTGATCATGGTGGGATCGTGGACGTAGGTGATATCACCGATCGGGTCGACGATCATGGCGCGCAGCGCATCTTCAGGGGACAGCGTCGCCGTGGGGGACGGTATGGGAGTGGAACTTGGAATGGGGGTAGGGGTGGCGGCTGGCGTGGCGGCTGGCGTGGCGGCCGGCGCGGCGCAGCCGGAAAATACCAGGCAAAGCGCAACAGGGACAGCAATGAAGCCATGGTGCTTTCGCATGAATCCTCCTCAACCAGAAAACTACCAGAACTCGAGCACATTCTCAATCGAGCAAGACCCAAGGCGCTGCCGCGCTCCACGTATGACGCGACTCATGTGCAACCGATGTCGCGACTCAAGACAATGGTCGGGGCGAGAGGATTAGCACCCGTCGTTCCCACATCGCGAATCGTGCTGCCCAAGTGGATCGCCGGCTGACGACCGAACCGGCGACCAGCTGCTACAGATGCTGAACGCTCTGGCGAACCCTCACCGCCTGCGGATCCTCGCGGCGCTGAGCGAGCGCCAGAGCTACGTGAGCGAGCTGGCGCGGGAACTCGGCATTGGTCGCCCCCTGCTTCACATGCACCTGCAAACGCTGGAGAAGGCGGGACTCGTGGTCGGACGCCACGAGATCTCAGAAGACGGAAAGGCGCTTCGCTTCTACGAGGTTGCGGGCTTCGACGAGCACCTGACGCCAGAGCGCATCACGGAGGCGACGAAGACCCTTAGCTCGGGCGGCGAGCCAACACCAAAGGTGGAGAAGCGATGACACTCGAATGGCCGACCGTGGTCTTGATCATGTTCGTGATCCTCGCCATTGGCGTCGCGTTAGGCGGGCCGGCACGTCGGCGCCACGCGCTGGAGCTGGCTGAGATCAAGGCGAAAGGAAATGAGATCCGATAAGCGAGCACCTTGGGCCCGTCCGGGTTGATGGTTGCTCGTGTACCGCGGCCCGCGGCTCGTCTCCACGGCGTGCGCGCCGGTCCGGCGATCCGCCGGAATGGCGGAGAGGAGGTAAGGGCCGTGACGTACTCCATCGTGGCGCGCGACAGGACGACCGGTGACCTCGGCGTCGCGGTTCAGTCCAGGTTCCTGGCCGTCGGATCCGTCGTTCCGTGGGCGCGCGCCGGCGTCGGGGCGATTGCAACCCAGTCGTATGCCAACGCCAGGTTCGGCCCCGACGGCCTGGCGCTCCTTGCCGGCGGGGCGACTGCGACCGGCGCGCTCGCGACGCTCGTCGAGGCGGACCGCCTACGCGAGCAGCGCCAGGTCGGCATCGTGGACGCCCACGGAGCGTCGGCCACCTACACCGGACGCTCATGCTTCGCCTGGGCCGGTGGCCGAACCGGCAGCGACTATGCCGCCCAGGGCAATATCCTCGCCGGGCCGGCGGTCGTGGACGGGCTGGCAGATACGTTCGAGGCCGGGGGTCTCCCGTTCCCGGAGCTGCTGGTCGCCTGCCTCGAGGCAGCCGATGCCGCGGGCGGCGATCGACGCGGCCGTCAGTCGGCGGCGCTCCTGGTCGTCCGCGAGGGCGGCGGGTACGGCGGTGGCAACGACCGGTGGATCGACCTCCGGGTGGACGACCACGCCGACCCGGTTGCCGAGATCGCCCGGCTCCTCGATCTCACGCACCTCTACATGGACCGGCCCACGCCGGCCGAGCTCATCGCCCTGGACACTGCGCTTGCCGGCGAGCTCCGCGACCACCTCGGACGCCTTGGGTGGGATCCCGCGACCGGCGGCAGCCCGGTCTTCGCCCCGATGTGGCCCGACGAGGCCGAGCCCGAGCAGGAGAGGCCCTCAGTCGGCGATCCGCGGCCCCTGCCGGACGGCTGGGACCCCGCCTGGCAGGACCGCCTCCTGGCATGGATGGCCGTCGAGAACCTCGAGGAGCGCACGGCCGCGGCAGGGTGGCTTGATCCCCGGGTGCTTGCTTGCCTGCGTGAAGCGGCCCGGCGGGACCGGTAGCCGAGACGGTCGACGCGGTGAACTACGCCCCGTGGCCCTTTTCGGGGAATGCCCGCATCAGGCGGCGCAGGAGGCGGTAGAGCTCCTCGCGCTCGGCTGGGTCGAGGACCGCGGCGATCGTCGCCTCACGCCTCGCCTGGGTCCCGGCCGTCCTGTCCCACGTCGCGTTGCCTTGCTCGGTCGGCTCGATCAGGGTGCCGCGCCGGTCGTTGGGGTCCGGCAGACGCCGGATCAGGCCTGCGGCCTCAGTGCGGTCGAGGCGGTTGGTCATGGCGCCGCTCGACAGGCGCATGTCCGTCGCGAGCTGGCCCGGCGTCCGCCGGTAAGGCGCTCCGTGCTTCCGCAGAAACATGATTACGTGATATGAGTGGCGGTCGAGGCCGTACTGGGCGAGGGTCTCGTCCAGCGACCGGTCGAGCGCCTTGGCCAGGATCTGGATTCGCTCGACGATCCCCTCTGTGAGCGGATTGAGGTCCGGAATCTCGCGGGTCCAAACGGGGAGTGTGTCGTCCAGCTTGTCGTGCTCTTCGTCCATGCGCCCAGTATCGCCGCTCCTGTCGTCATGTCAAGACTCTCGCCCTAATACATCTTGACATGAAGACTATCCCCTGCTAACGTCACTATGACATTCGAGATCAAGAATCTTTTGGTCGGATCACTTTACTTGAAGCGGAGCAGCACAGATGATCGGCACGAACGCACGCACCGCGAACGGGATCGCCGTGGTTCGCGGGCGCAGGCTCCGCGAATGGCTCGTCCTGCGCCTGGGGGAGAGCGCGGTTCGGGTTCACGCAGATGAGTTGGACGGCGTTGCATGCGCGGTGCAGACACTCGCCGAAGTCAATGGTCCGGAGCCACGGCTCCGCGACCCGGGGGCGACTCCCGCTCGGTGGGTCCGCCTCGTCTGAGATCGCGCCGGCGACGGCGAGTACCTTTCCGTCATGGGGAGGTGCCAACCCGTAGTCGCGTCCATCCGCACCGAGCGCGTCGAGCTCGTTTCGATGTCGCTCGCCTTCATGCAGGCCCTAGTGTCCCGATTTCCTGATCAGTCGATGGTTCGTCTGGCACCAGCTAGCCGATCCGGGATTGTGGTTTCCGGCATTTACACCTACCGGGCGTGTTGTGCGCAATCGTGGCATCGGTGGACGTTCAATACGCCCCGCCAGGACCGCGACCCACGCTCAGAACGGAGCAGAACGAGAAGCGCGGTGATTCCCTGCCGGCTACCAGGCTGACGCGTGGCCCAACATACTCCGCGATCGGCGAAAATCGGACGATGCCGAAGCCGACAACCTTCTCGCTGCGCCGCGCCACCAGTGCAGACGCGCCTGCCGTCGCCGCCATGCATATCCGCTCCTGGCAGGTGGCATACCGGGGCATCGTCCCGGACGCCCACCTCGACGGCCTCGATGTCGCGACCCGGGCGGCCCGCTACGACTTCGACGCCGCCGCACCCGGCGCCCCCGAGACGTGGATCGCCGTGGACGGCGACGAGGTCGTCGGCTTCGTGACCGTCGCCCCGAGCCGCGACGAGGATCTCCCCGGACTCGGCGAGGTTTGCGCCGTCTACGTCGCGCCGGAGCGATGGCGATCGGGGGCCGGGTCGGCGCTGCTCGCTCAGGCCGAGGCGCTGCTCGCTCAGGCCGAGGCGCTGCTCCGCGACGCGGGGTTCAACGAGGCCCATCTCTGGGTGCTCGAAGGCAACAACCGGGCACGCCGCTTCTACGAGCGGGTGGGCTGGGCTCTCGACGGCGCGCG
Organism: Candidatus Limnocylindrales bacterium; assembly: GCA_036386115.1. Taxonomy (GTDB): domain Bacteria; phylum Chloroflexota; class Limnocylindria; order Limnocylindrales; family CSP1-4; genus Fen-1039. The sequence continues at coordinate 30 of DASVJA010000114.1, read as the reverse complement.
CAAGGTCATCGAGATCGCCGGCCGACCGCT
>DASVJA010000113.1:0-4446 GCA_036386115.1 Candidatus Limnocylindrales bacterium | reverse complement strand
GCAAGGTTGACCGCGGAGGGCTGGCAGATCCTACCGGAAGAGTCGTTCAACGAATTCGGCGATCGCGGGTCGATCGACGTCCTGGCCTGGCAGCCCGCCCTTCGCGCATTGCTGATCATCGAGATCAAACCCGAGATCGTGGATCTGCAGGACATGCTCCACTCCGTCAACATAAAGCGGCGGGTTGTGCCCGGCGTGATGAGTCGGGAACTCGGTGAGCGACTCTCAAGCGTTGCGAGCGTCGTCGTGCTGCCGAGCCACAACACTCATCGGCGAGCCGTGGCCGAACATGCCGCCCTCCTCGACGCCGCGCTGCCCGCGCGGACTCGCGAAGTCACGGAGTGGCTTGCCAGACCGGTCGGACCTCTGCGCGGCATCTGGTTCTTTCCATATATCAGCGGAGTTAGTGGTATGGAAGAGCCCAGCGCCCGAAGGCGGGTACGACTAACCCCGCGCAAGGCGCCCAGACCCAGAATGCGTCAAGAATGGCCGATTCTGGACGCGAACCGCGCCCTTGCCGGCGCGTCAGCCTTCCGAGGAGGCTTTGGACGAGTGAAACATGGGCCGGGCAGCCACCGGATCGGCCCGCCCGTTCCATAGCACTAACGGGGCTGATATTTGGAAGTGCCGGAGCCGGGCCGGAGCAGTGCCGGGCCGGAGCAGTGCCGGGCCGGGCCGGGCCGGGCCGGGCCGGAGCAGTGCCGGAGCCGGGCCGGAGCAGCGTCGGGGCGGACATTGGGCGACCGGCGACAGACGACAGGCGACGACCAGGCGGTCCGCGCAAGTGGCGGCCACAGAACGGGACGCCTCGCAGCCGGTCCGCTCAGTGCTACAATAGAACGGCCGTTCTGAACTTGTGAGGCGCGGGCCGGATCCGCACCGCCGGGGATTCCTCGGGCGACGCCGGTGGACGCGGCGAGTGGGAAACGGTCCACGCACAGTCCACAGGCCATCCGCAGTCCATCCACAGGGCGGCGGCGGATCGGCATGCAAATTGGCGAAATGACTAGATGTGGTGGTTGCGTCGGGCGGGATACCACAAGATGTTGTGGTTTTGGGGCTTGACTGGGCCTCACTCGGAGGCGTACATTCCGCCGGTCGGCCGGGACCCTGATCGGACCCGAATGGCGCCGAGGAGGCCGCGGAGAGACGGCCGAGGCGGCAGGAAAAGGCCCCTGGTTGGAGGAAGATCGCCACAGCACTCGCAGCTATCGTCACGACCGCTCGCACCGAGAAATCGAGCCCGGACGTCGCCTAGACCGCGACGGACCGTAGGCCGCCGGGGAGAGGTCGGAAGGCCGGCGACAGACGGGAGATCGGTCGGGCAAAGGCGGCGAGAAGTGGAGGCGACCCACCCCACGGAGTAGTTCTGAATGTTTCGGGGTGTCCGGCGCCGGGTGGCGCGGCCCCACCGCATCGCCGCCGGCAGCACGAGTAACAGACGAAGAGACAGATGACAAACCCGGTAGATCCAGGAGAGGTGCACGAAATGAGTCGAGCCGCCGCGAATACGTCCCCCGCGAGCGCCAAGACTGAGGCGGCCGCAAGCGCGGCTGCGGCAAGCGAATCTGCGGGAAGCGCGGTTGCTGCGAACGCTGCTGGCGCAACTGCCGCCACCGCCGCCGTCGCCGTGATGGCCGAATCCCCCATGCGATCGGACGGCACCTTCCCCGGGGTCGGCGTTGAGGGCCTGCACTTCCCCCGCCGCTGGACCGTGCCCGGCATCCACCCGTACGACGAAATCCAGTGGGAAACCCGCACCGCCAGCATCGGCAACGAGAAGGGCGTCAGCGTCTTCGAGCAGAAAGACGTCGAGGTTCCCGCGTTCTGGAGCCAGCTGGCCACCAACGTCGTCGTCAGCAAGTACTTCCGCGGCCACCTCAACACCCCGGAGCGCGAAACCAGCGTCCGCCAGCTGATCGACCGCGTTGTCAACACCATCGCCGGCTGGGCGGAGACTCAGCACTACTTCGCCACGGATGAAGACCTCCGCGCCTTCCAGGCCGAGCTGACCCATCTTCTGGTCCATCAGAAGATGAGCTTCAACTCGCCGGTCTGGTTCAACGTCGGCGTCGAAGCCCACCCGCAGTGCTCGGCCTGCTTTATCAATTCGGTCCAGGACACCATGTCCAGCATCATGGATCTGGCCAAGACCGAGGCGATGCTCTTCAAGTTCGGGTCGGGCGCCGGATCGAACCTCAGCACCATTCGGTCGAGCCGGGAGAAGATGTCGGGCGGCGGCACCGCGTCGGGCCCGGTCAGCTTCATGCGCGGCTACGACGCCTTCGCCGGCGTGGTCAAGTCGGGCGGCAAGACCCGTCGCGCCGCCAAGATGGTCATCCTGGACGTCACCCACCCGGACATCGAAGACTTCATCACCAGCAAGATCAAGGAAGAAAAGAAGGCCTGGGCCCTCATCGAGATGGGCTACGACGCTTCCTTCACCGGCGAGGCCTACGGCTCGATCGCCTTCCAGAACGCCAACCACAGCGTCCGCGTAACGGACGACTACATGCGCGCGGTCGTCTCGGACGGCGAGTGGACCACCAAGGCCGTGGTCGACGGCGCGCCGATGGAGACCTACCGCGCCCGCAAGCTATTCCGCGAAATGGCCGACGCGGCCTGGGTCTGCGGCGACCCCGGCATCCAGTACGACACCACGATCAACGACTGGAACCCGGTTTCCAATTCGGCCCGCCAGCACGCCACCAACCCCTGCGTCACCGGCGACACCCTTGTCGCGACAGAAGAGGGCTGGCGATCAATCGAATCCATGGTCGGCGAGACCGCGAGCGTCATCGGCGCCGACGGGCTGCCCCACACCACTCGTTCCATCTTCCCGACCGGGCACAAGCCGGTCTTCGATCTCAAGACCCGCTCCGGCTACCGCGTCCGAATCACGGCGGACCACAGGGTCACTACCGAGCGCGGCGACATCGCGGTCAAGGACCTCCAGCCCGGCGATCGAATACGCCTCCAGGGCCCCACTTTCGGCGCCGCCGAAATTCCCAACCGGTTGGCTGAGGCGATCGGCCTGGCTGTCGGGGACGGCTGCCTGACCTGGGCGGACGCCAGCCGCAACGAGCGGCCGATGATCGTCCTGACGATGCACACCGACGAGGCGCCGATCCTCGAGGCGGTTGCTGCCGAAGTCAATGTTCAGAAGTCCCTGCTCAAGGCAGTTGGCTCGATCGGCCGGAACGACGGCGTAAACGTTTCCTTCACGTCCACCGGCTCTCGCCTGGCCTTCTCGTCGCGCCCGGTGTGCGAGCAGTTCATGCAGTACTCCGTGCTCGATGAAGGGTCCGACCTCAAGAGGTTCAAGCCGGCCGTCTACGAGCTCGATCGACCGTCGCTGGCCGCCCTGCTTCGCGGCCTCTACACGGCCGACGGCACTGTCGGCTACACCAAGGACCATAACGCCTACGTCAGCCTGGATTCGACTTCCCTTGACCTGCTGGTCCAGGTGCAGCGAATGCTGCTTGCGTTCGGCATCAAGTCGAAGCTGTACGAAAACCGACGGGGCGGCAAGTTCAAGTCCATGCTCCCCGACGGAAAGGGCAGCCTCGCCGAGTACGCAGTCAAGGAGATGCACTCTCTGCGGATCAGTCGAAGTTCCCGCCAGATCTTCGAGCGGGAGATCGGGTTCGATGCGGCAAGCCCCAAAGCGGCAGCCCTCGCCGCACTCAATGCTGCGACCGAGAGTTACGCAGACCTGCTGACCGACGAGATCGCTTCAGTGATTGCAGCCGGCACCGCCGATGTCTTTGACCTCACCGAGTCGGCCACGAACCACTTCGTCGCCAACGGAATGCTTGTCCACAATTGCAGTGAGTTTTCCTTCCTGGACGACACAAGCTGCAATCTGGCCAGCCTGAACCTCATGAAGTTCGTGCGGGACGACGCCGAATTCGACGTCGAGGCCTTCCGATACGCCAGCCGCCTGACGATCACCGCGCAGGAAATCCTGGTGGATAACGCCAGCTACCCGACGCCGATGATCACGGACAACTCGCATCTGTACCGGCCGCTCGGCCTCGGCTACGCCAACCTCGGCGCCCTGCTGATGAGCCGCGGCCTCGCCTATGACTCCCCCGAGGGCCAGGCCTACGCCGGCGCCATCACCAGCATCATGACCGCCGAGGCATACGCCCAGAGCGCCATCATCGCCCGCGACCACGGCGGCCCGTTCAAGGAATACAAGAAGAACGAGGAGCCGTTCCTCCGCGTCATCGAGAAGCACCGCGACGCCGCCCACTCCATTCCGGACAAGGCCGGCGTGCCGCGCGACCTTCACCGCGCCGCGCGTGACATCTGGGACACCACCCTGGAGCTGGGCAAGGCCCACGGCTTCCGCAACGCCCAGACCACGCTGCTCGCCCCGACCGGCACCATCGCCTTCATGATGGACTGCGATACCACCGGCATCGAGCCGGACATCGCCCT
>DASVJA010000112.1:0-6306 GCA_036386115.1 Candidatus Limnocylindrales bacterium | reverse complement strand
GCCGACACGTGGGTCTTGTAGGGCGACTTGTCGGCCGAGAATCGAAGGTCACGATAGATACGGAACGGCGATCGGCCGTCGGCCGAAAGCGGCAGCCGGCGCGCCTCGAAGCGCTCCCCGAGGGCGAGGCAGAGAGCTTCGAGTGGCTCCTTGAGAAGACGCTCGTACTCGCCCTTTCGCGGCTGGAACCACGATCGATCGTTGTGGACGGCCAGATCGGCCAGGAACTGGATGGCCTCGCGTGAGAAACCGGTAAAAGGCGCAGCCACGGCCATCTAACTCCTCCCGACAATGTGGTTACCAGGCCCGGACATAGTCTCACGCGGGCGGCGGCCGGTGCTGTTGACCGAATGCCACGCCGGCTATGACCGGTTCGGCCTCGCCGCAGACCGGGCGTGGGTCCGCACCAACGTCACGACTCCGGGACTTCCATCACCGAGAGGATGTTGCCGGCCGGGTCCTCGAACCAGGCGATCGTCGGGCCCATGCCGCGCATGATCCCCTTTTCATCCTGCCCGAGCCCCTCGTACTGCTGCATCTTCACGCCCGCGTCCGCGAGCTCGGCCACGGCCTTCTCGACGTCGGGCACCGGAAAGTTGAGGACGGTGAAGGTGGCCGGACGGTGGTTCGGCTTGGGGTAGACGATGACCTTTCCGCCGCCCGCGAGATGGAGCATCAGCATGCCGTTGTCGGCGCTGACTTCCAGTCCCAGCGTCGTGCCGTAGAACTCCCTGGCCGCGGCGATGTCGTTGGTCGAGAATCCCGAGATGGCGTGGCTGTCGGTGAACACAGCGGCACGGTAGCACTGCACCGGCCGCTCCTCGGTGACGTCCCAAGCGCCGGCACAAGCACGGCAGCTTCTGAAACCGGGCCGCTCGCGGCCCGCCCGCGGCGCACGAGGCCCGCTCCGCCCGCCGGCCGCCGGACACTACGGCCGCTAGGCGAGATCCCAGTCGATCGGCTCCATGCCGCGCTTCACCAGCTCGGCATTGGCCCGGCGGAACGGCTTGCTGCCCAGGAACCCCTTCGCCGATAGCGGTGACGGGTGAGCCGACTTGACGACGATGTGCCGTTCGCGATCGATCTTCTGGCCCGCGGCCTTGGCGGGTTCACCCCACAGCAGGAACACGACCGGCGTCGGCCGCGCGGCAAGCATCGAGATGATCGCGGCGGTGAAGTGCTTCCACTCGCGCCGGTGGCTATTTGGTTTGCCCTCGCGTACGGTCAGAGCCGTGTTCAGGAGCAAGACGCCGTTGCGTCCCCACGGCTCCAGGGTGGCTTCAGCCGGAACGGGGTGGCCCAGATCCGATTCCAGTTCCTTGATGATGTTGACGAGGGACGGCGGCCGCGCCACTCCATCACGAACGGAGAAGGCGAGGCCGCTGGCCTGGCCCGCCCGGTAGTACGGGTCCTGGCCGAGGATCACGGCCCGAACTTCATTCGGCGGCGTCAGCTCCAGGGCGGCATAGACGTCCTCGTCTGGCGGAAAGACCTGGCCTTGAGCCCGCTCGACGAACACGAATTCGTCCAGCTTTCCGAACTCCGCGTCGGTCAGTCGAGCGCCGAGGGCTGATCGCCATTCGGCCGGGATTGGTTTCATCATGCCCGCGAGTGTACGCGAGCCGGTCCCCGTGCCCACGCACCGGCGCCGGCATCCGGGCCCCCGGAGCAACAGGAATCCGGTGCTTCCGCGCCTGCGGCGCAACAACGGCCGGTCACCGATCGTCGCCGGACGACTAAGATTGCACAGCCCCAGGCCAAATCAGGCGGCCGGGGACGTCACGGAGGTTCGCGGGTTGCCCTGGGTAAATGACACGTCCCGCGGTCGCATGCTGAGCAGCCGGCTCGGAGCCGCCGAAGCCGCACTCTACGAGAACGACCCCGCCGAAGAGCCGGAACCCGTCGCGCTGATCCCCCGCCTCAAGGCGCTGATCCCGGCGGCTCTGCCCAAGGGCGGCATGGTTCTGGCCGTCCTGTTCGTTGTCAACGCCATGGTGGCGCTGCTCCGCGACAAGGTGCTGGCGCATCAGTACGGCGGCGGCCCGGAACTCGACGCCTTCTTCACCGCTCTCATCCTGCCCCAGTTCGCCCTGGAATTCCTGGTCGTGGGCGGCGTGGTCGGACCCTTTCTGCCGCTCTTCGTGGGTCTCAAGGGCGAGGCCGAGGACATGGCTCGCGAGTTCGCCCGGACGATCCTCACCGCCGCCATCCTCGTCATGGTCGTGGCGATGGCGATCGTCTTCATCTTCGCTCCGCAGACCGCTTCCTTCATGGCGCCCGGCTACAGCGGCGACGAACTGGCGATGTATGCCGGTCTGCTGCGGGTCATGTGCGCCGGTCAGATCATGTTCGCCGCGTCGTGGGTCCTGGGCGAAGTGCTGGTCGCCGAACGCAAGTTCCTGACCTACGGCCTTGGCGACCTCCTGTACAACGCCGGGATCGTTGGCGGCGCATTCCTGCTCGCTCCCGTGCTCGGCATCTACGGCGCCGCCGTCGGTGTCCTCCTGGGGGCCGGCGGCCATCTCGGCATCCGCCTGGTCGGCATCTTCCGAACCAGCTTCCGGCCGCGGCCTTCGCTGGCGCTGCGAACGAAGGGCATCGGCGAATTCGTCAAGCTGATGGGCCCCAAGATGGTCAGCCAGCCGATGGGCACTCTGATGCTCGCCTACTTCGCCTCGCTGGCTTCGACCCTGGCCCCCGGCTCGACGACCGACTTCAGCTTCGCCCGCAACTTCCAGAGCGTCGGCGAGAGCATGATCGGGCTGGCCTTCGCCACCGCCGCCTTCCCCGCACTGTCGGCTGCGGTCGCCGCTGGCGACAAGCGCGCCTTCAAGAAGTCGTTCATGACCAACATGGCCACGATCGGGGTCCTGTCGACGTGTATCTCGATCGGGCTGCTCATCTTCGGCGGCATGGCCATCGGGATACTCCTCGGAGGCGGCGCCTTCGACGCCACGGACGTCTCCCAGACGACGATGATCCTCGCCATCCTGGCCATCTCGATCCCGTTCGAGAGCCTGGTGGAGTTGTTTGCCCGAGCGATCTTCGCCACCCACAACACCGTCGAGCCGATGCTTGCGGCCTGGGCCGGCTTTGTCGTGGGCATCGGCACGACCTGGATCCTCTCCTCTCCCATCGGACTGGCCGCGATTCCGGTCGGCTATACGGCCTGCCGCGTGGCCCAGCTGGCCGTCCTCGGCATCGCCCTTCGGCCCCGCATGGCCCGCATCGGCGGCACTTCACGCTGGACTCGAGCCCTGGTCCGAGACCGATGGGGCGGCATGGACGGTGGCAGACGCCAGTCGATTCCTATGGGCCAGATCGCCCTGATGGCGATCCTCGTGCTTGCCCTGACCGTGGGCACCGCGTTCACGGCGGTCCAGGCGCTGAGCCACTCCTCACTGGTTGGCGAACCCCAGACTACGGCCTGGGCACGAGTGGACGGGACGAGGGCACCGCTGATCATCTCCGGCGACCCGTCACCGGCCCCAAGTGTGTCGCTTGCGCCGGGCCAGTCCGTCAAGCCCACGCCGGTCCCATCTCCCACCCCCGTGGGCCAGTTCTCTATGGATCTCTATCAGAAGGGCGACTTCGTCAGCGAGTTCAAGGACACGTGGTGCGTTCCGGCGGCTATGCAGACCTCGATGAACATCATGAGCGACGTCCCCGACACGTCGCGCAATACGCAGGCCAGGCTCTTCGACCTGGCCTATTCGCTGGACGGCGGCACGTCCGGCGGCGCCGACCCGCAGGGATGGGCCGAGGGTCTGACCTCATTGGGCTACGGCAACTACGAGGTCGGGGGCCGGACCAGAATGACCGACTCCATCCATGTCGTGGCCAAGCAAATCCGGATTACCCAGCGCCCCGCCGGGATCATCGTCTGGGGCGGCTGGCATGCCTGGGTCGTGTCCGGCTTCACGGCAACGGCCGACCCGGCCTCGACGGACAGCTTCACCGTGCTATCGATCAACTACGAAGACGTGTGGTATCCGCGGGTGTCGTCGATCAATCCGAAGTCGCGGCCGCCCGACTCCAAGGTGCTGGTCGGCCAGCTCCAACCCAAGTCGCCGCCCAGCAGCAAGGGCAACGACTACAGGCCGTGGGATCAGTCGTCCTCCGTAGCCCGCGGGCGCAACGGCCAGTACGTCTACGTCATCCCGACTGTATAGGCACCTGTAGGCGCCATGAGTAACCGGTCGGCGGCTGGCGCGGGGCGGATCTTCGCGGGCGCTCGTATTTGCCGATGCTGGAAGCGGACCTCGACACCGAACGCGACATGGGGGCTGCCGCCGGGACTCCCCAACGGCCCGGCGAGGAACCGGGGCCGGGCCAGCGGGCACCGCGGCGTCCCTCTCTGTGGCGCAATCCCGGCTATCTGAAGATCTGGTCGGCCGGACTGCGACCCGCTGACCGCTGGAGGCGCCCGACAACGTCATTTATGCAGTCAGCCTGAAGGCAGGCCCCAGGTCCCGCCCTATGAGCCCTACCTGCGGCGGCGGACCACGCAGCGGGACCTTTCGGAGCAGGCAGAACTGCGGCCGCCGCCCGTCCGTACCAACCTAGCGGGCCATCCGACGGCAACGGTCGGGCCGCGCACCGATCCAAACGAGATCGCTTCAGGAGATACCAGCATGCGTCCCTCTTCGCGCCTCACGTCGATAGCCGGCCTCGTGGTCGGGATAGCGCTATTCGCTGCCGCGTGTTCGGCCGCGGCCACCGACACCACGGCGGCCACTGTCGCGGGAGCAACGGACACTGCCATGGCAGCGGTCATGACGCCGGCCGCCACCGACACGACGGCCCCCGGAACATCCGCGATGGACACCGCGGCCGCGGACGGCACCGTGACAATCGGGCTCACCGACGACGCCACGCTCGGGGCATACCTGACCGGCCAGGGTGGCATGACACTCTACGTATTCAAGAGCGACAAGGCCGATACGAGTACTTGCAGCGGCACCTGCGCGACCAACTGGCCGCCGCTTGCCTCGACGGCCGGCGCTTCGATCATTCCGCCCAGCGCCGCCACTGCTGCCTTTGGAACGATCAACCGCCCCGACGGCACGATCCAGGTCACCTACAACCACATGCCCCTGTATTACTACGCCGGCGACTCGGCCGCGGGCGACACCAACGGACAGGGCAAGCTCAACCTCTGGTACGTGGCTCCGGCGAGCGGCTCGCTCGGCGGTGCAGCGGCGACAACTTCGCCGAGCGGCTATTAGGGGCCGGCGGCCCCGCGCCGCCTCCACCGCCGCTCCCGAACCCGCCGGCCCCCGACCGGCGGGTTCGTTTTGCCCCGACTTGCGGTCGCTGCCCTCCGCCCCGCTCAGGACCGGCGATACTGGCAGCGCACAAAGAGTCCATCCGGCCGAACTGACCCTTTTGACGCCAGGCTGCGTCGGGGGCTGAACGGTTCGGTCCGTTCGGAGGCGCTGGTCGGTGCTCGACGCCGTCAAGGGAGTCGAATCGATAGTCGACGGGATGCCGCTAGAGGCATCCGTTTCCGCGACCCACGACGCCGACGGCCGACCGACCCAGCCGCTGCCGATGGCCCACCTGATCAGAATCTCGGCCTACTGGCTCGGCATATCGACCGTCTGGAGCGGCATTCTTCAGATCGTCAACGCCAGGCTCCAGTTCACCAACCTGGTTCCCAAGGGAAGCGAAGGCCTCGGCGCCTTTCAGATCGCGCTGGCCGGCACATTCATTGCCATCCTGGTACAGCCGACCGTGGGCACGCTCAGCGACTACACGATCACCCGCTGGGGCCGCCGCAAGCCGTACATCTTTATCGGATCATTCCTCGATGTGGTCTTTCTTTGGGGCGTGGCCACATCCAATTCGCTGTTTGCGGTCGCAGCCTTCGTCAGCATGCTGCAGTTCAGCTCCAACTTCGCCCAGGGCCCCTTCCAGGGCTACGTCCCGGACCTCGTTCCGGCCAAGCAGGTCGGCATCGCCTCGGGGCTGATCGGTCTGTTCGCCGCTCTCGGCAACGTTGTCGGGTACGTGGCGGCCGCCGGATCCATCTGGCTCAGCGCCACCGACCCAAATGCGTTCCTCTACGGCACGATGGCGATCGGGGTCGTGGAGTTCGTAACCATGCTCAGCGTCGTCATCCACGTCGACGAAGGACAGCGCGTGAAACCGCGCCACGGCCGCTCCTGGATCGCAATCGCCATGGAAGCGTGGAACGGCGAGGTGCTCCACGAACGCAGCTTCATGTGGCTCGTCGGGTCGCGCTTCTTCATCCTGACCGGAGCCGCGCTCTACCCTGCCATGAGCACGTTCTATCTGGCGCAG
>DASVJA010000111.1:0-1603 GCA_036386115.1 Candidatus Limnocylindrales bacterium | reverse complement strand
AACCCGGTTCATCTCGTAACGGTTCGGGGCTCCGGATATCTGTTCGATCCGCCTCGCGCTCTTGCATCAAGCGTTAACAAACCACCAACACCGCGTTAAACGCACGACTTGACCATCCACTTTGGAATTGGGACAGGTCGCCCATTCAGCCGCCCAGAAAGAGGAGTACTAGATTGCTAAACGGGACCAAGCGCTTCGGCGCCCTTGCCATCGCCGCGGCGATGTTTGTCGGGGCCTGCAGCTCTGCAGCCACCACGGCGTCACCTGAGCCTTCCGCTACGGTGGCCCCTTCGGTTGCAGCAATGGACACCGCTTCCGCGCCGGCCGCCACCCCGACCGCCGCCCCGACTGTCAACTGCGTGACCGGTAGCATCACCGCCGCGGGCTCGACCGCGCTTCAGCCGCTCGTCGACGCGGCCGCCAAAAACTACGCCAAGGCTTGCTCCGGCGCCACGATCACCGTCAACGGCGGCGGCTCCGGCACCGGCCTCAGCCAGGTCGCGCAGGGCGCAGTCCAGATCGGCGACTCCGACGTTCTCGCCGGCAGCAAGCTTGCCACCGCCGACGCCGACAAGCTGGTCGACCACATCGTCGCCAAGCAGGGCTGGATCGTCGTCACCAACAAGGACGTGACCGGCGTCACCAACCTGACGACTCAGCAGAACATCGACATCTGGACCGGCAAGATCAAGAACTGGAAGGAAGTCGGCGGTCCCGACGAAGCCATCGTCCTGATCCTCCGCCCGGCCTCCTCCGGCACCCGCTCAACCTTCAAGAAGATCGTTCTCGGCGGAGCCGCAGAGGCCACCGGCGCCACGACCCTTACTGAAGACTCCAACGGCGCCGTCACCACGGCCATCACCAAGACCAAGGGCTCGATCAGCGTGATCGGCTTCGCCTACTACAACGACGCGGCCAACAAGGCTCAGCTCAGCGGCCTTCAGCTCGACGGTGTCGACGCCACGATCGCGAACATGAGCGCGGGCACCTACAAGCTGGCCGCCGACGGCCACATGTACACCAACGGCCAGCCCACGGGCCTGACCGCCGCCTTCCTCGATTACATGATGGGTACCGACGTTCAGGGAACGCTCATCCCGAGCCTCTCTTACGCCCCCGTCAAGTAACTCGCTCTCTCGCGCTCCGGGCCCCGTGGTGACGAACGGGGCCCGGAGCATTCCTGTTTCCCGCCAGTGACTGTGTCGAGGCAGTGCCGATGGCTCAACTTGCAAGCGCCCAACCACTAGTCGGACTTAGGGCCAAGCCCGGTCTGGCAGAGCGAATAGACCTCCCCAAGAGAGTCGTGTTTGGAGCAGCGTCGTCGATGATTTTCATCGTCGTCCTGCTGCTCGGCTTCATCACCTGGCAGGGCATCCAGCTCTTCATCAAGGACGGCGTACCGGTCACCGAGATCTTCTCGTCGACCTGGCAGCCTGACAGCACCAGCACCGGATTGTCGTTTGGGCTGTTGCCGTTCATCGCCGGCACGGTCTTTGTGACGGCCGGGGCAATTCTGATCTCCACTCCCCTCTCGGTGGGCCTCGCCCTGTTCCTCTCCGAAGTGGCTCCCAGTTGGGCCAGGGCAATCGTCCAGCCCGCCCTC
>DASVJA010000110.1:0-9007 GCA_036386115.1 Candidatus Limnocylindrales bacterium | reverse complement strand
GCGACATCCGACGGCTTGGGATCCATCAGGAGGTCGGCCAGGATCGGCTGCTCGTTGGCGATGTGAACTACGACGTTGCGAATCACTGGCAAGCCCCACAGCCGCTCACGAGAGCGGGTCTTATGGACGTATCGGCACGGGACGCGTCAGCCGTAGAAATCTATCGCCACTCTGACGCTATTCGAGAACCAGACTCCGACGCCCGCCGACCTGAAGTGGCCGTTCATGATGTTGGCGTAGTGCTCACACCGGCACCAGTATTCGTTCTGATAGAAGATCTCGATCGACACCATGCCGCCTGTGGAGGTGGAGCTCGGAGAGGCGATGTTCTCTCCCCAGCTCCCGCCGCAATAGCCCTTGGCGCACATTCTTGCGGGCGGGCTGCATCCCCCAAAGCACAGGTAGTGGCTCAGGAGCCGCTTGTCGGCCATGAACTTGGCATACGGGCGGGAAACCGCGTTGGAGATCCCGGAGTTCAGAGAGAGCCCTCCCTGGGCCGGCAGAGTGTGGTGGGTCACGCTGCTGCAGGTGCCACGAGAGGTCACCCAGCCCCCGGTCCTGGTGCAGTTCATCAAGGCCATGTAGTAGACCTCGGAGCCGTGCCAGGGGGAGCCGCTGATCCTGCCGCCGCCGCCGGAGATGCGAGCTGCCGGCCTGGCCGACACCTTGAACGAAGCGACAGCGGCCGCGTCAATGTGAAGGCCGCCCACGGCCCGAGCCGCCGTCGTGACCGTGGCCGCGATCGTCGATCCAACGCCGAACGGCGACCGAGGTATCAGGGTCAGTACGGTGTTGCCCTGAGACCATCGCTTGGTACCCGATACGGCCACGCCGTCATCCGTCACGGAGAACGCCGATGCCGTCGACTTCGTGTCCATTGCGGTCGTGAACAGGACCGAGATGGGCGAGTTGGTGTCGTAGGTTGTCGAGCCGCTCCTCGGTAGGAACCTCAGCACCGCCGGGGCCGCCATGGTCGTGACCTGCAACGAGGGGACAGGCTGCAAAGTGGACCCCGCCGCATCCGTCGCCTCGGTCTTGCCCGAACCCGAGCTGAATGAAACTACGAACGTGGACTTGGCCGCAAGTTGCGACTGGGGAGTCGCGGTGAACACCTGAGAGGCGACGTCTGTGGGATCGTCGCCGACGATGTCCATCGGTATGGCGCCGGGGCATATCCCCTTCACCGGAGACGGGCTCACGCCGTTTGCCGCAGGACAGGTGGGCACCTGCGGAACGCCGCCGACGGGCGGGCAGACGCCGTTGATGGGCACGCTGCTTTCACCGTTCACCGGCGGGCACGGTGCGACGAGAGCGATGGTCAGGTGGGCCTGCACGGTGAAGAGCTTCACCGGGCGGGTGAAGCTGATCTGGAAGGCCGTGGCGGGCGAAACGAGGGTGTCGACGACCTGAGTGGCAGTCACAGTTCCGGAAGTCAGATCGCCCGACTGGAACGAAGCGCTCATCTCAGTCGCCAGGCCGAGACCCTGCTGGTCTGTGGCATTGGTTCCGACCACCACCAGATACACCGTCTTGGGGTTCCAGTGCGGATCCGGCATCAGGGCGACGGTCTGGCTCGTCGCATCCCAACGGTACTTCAAGCCGACGTTGGGAGTGATAGTAATCGCGTCCCTGACCGAGGACTGATTCATCGGCTTGGTGAACTTCAGTTGATAGCCCACGTCCAACGGCACGTCGCCTTGCGTTCGGCCCGCACCGACTTGCGGCGGAAGCGGAGTGAAAGTGGGCGGCGCCACTATCGAAACCCCTCCCGTGGAAGGCAGTCCCAGGAGGAGCCCGGAAACCAGCAACGCCACGGCAAGGGCGATGGCCATGACCTGCACGATCGCCACGCCGTAGGACCTGTGATGGGCCTCCAGGTCTCCAGCCGCGTCAAGACCATGGCCTAGCGACGGCGTCAGATCGACAACGCGAGGGCGATCTATCGGCTCCATCCGGGGCGAAGTCGGCTGCCCGGCGTATGAGCGTTCCAACCCAACGCCCTGGCCCCTCACGGATCGCGTATCCACGTTGCGGATCGATCTCGCTGCAGCGGATCCGAGCGCGGACTGGCTCGACGGCGCGTCCGGTGTCGCGTTGACGGCCTGGGGGTCCGTCCGGCCCGATGTCGAGACTACAGCCTCGCCGGAGCCCAATTTCGCCGCTCGCTCGGCCTTCGAGGCGGCGGTCGAAACGCCGGTCGAACCAGAGTCCGAACCGGGGAAGAGCTTCCGGAAGGCTGCCGCCATGTAGACGTAAGCGATCATCGGGATTGCCGCGGCGGCGGCTGCCAGCTTCCGCACTCGGTTGTCTCCTGTGGCGGCGGGACCACAGTCCCGGTCTACATCTGCCGGGGCAGGGTAACACCGCCCCGGAAGAAACGGCAAATCGGCCGGAACCGCGCCGAGCGGCTGCGACGCGATCTCCGGTCAGGATCTCGCCGTCTCCGCCCAGCCCGCCAGGGCTCCCGACGGCGAGTATCGGCCGTATGCCGCCGCTACGAGACCGCGCAGTTCGAGCAGGGTCAAGGCGCTCAAAACCGCGGCGCTGGACAGCGACGTTCGCACGGCAAGCTGGTCCGCGGTCGCCGCGCCCTTGGCAAGTTCTTCGGCCAGAACCCTCTCGACCGGGCCCAACGCCGCGATCGTCGCGGCCCGGCCAGCGCCCGGCAGCGATGACGCCGGCGATGTGCCGGATCGCGTCCCGGCCGACGTCGCTGCCTCTGTCGAGCGCTCCATATCGGCGGCATCCATCTCGAGGTCCTCGATCAGCTCCGCAACGCCCGACACGACTCGTGCCTGGCCAGGGAAGGCTCGCAGGAAGGCGTGGCATCCGGCGCTGGCGGGCGACCCGAACGCTCCCGGGACGATGAAGCATTCTCGGCCCTGCTCGAGAGCCCAGCCGGCCGTGATCAGTGCTCCGCTCCTGGCGCCGGCCTCGACGACGACGGTGGCGTCCGAAAGGCCGCTCACAAGCCGGTTGCGACGAGGGAACGTCCCCCTGCTCGGACTGATCTGAGGTGCCAGCTCCGACACGACCGCTCCCCCGCCGGCAACGATCGAGTCGGCCAGGCGCTCGTGGGCCCTTGGAAACAGCCTGTCGTGGCCACCTCCCAGAACGGCCACCGTCCGACCAGACTCCGCCACGACCGCAGCGTGGGCGGCCCCGTCGATGCCCACCGCGAGGCCTGATACGACAACGCCACCGGCCTGGACCACGGCAGACGCAATCCAGCCGGCCACCAAACGTCCCTTGTCCGTCGGCCAGCGCGTGCCGACGACCGCGACGGCGTGCGTGGCCGAGAGAACGGCCGGGTCGCCCCTCACGTACAGCACCGGCGGCGGCATCTCCACACAGCGCAGGCGATCCGGATACTCCGGCTCATCGAGCGTCACCACCGTCAGCCCGCAGGAGCGGACCCGGCCAGCGATCCTGGCTCCATCCAGCGCCGCCTCGCATATCCGCGAGGCCAGGTTCGGCCCGATCAGCTGACGGCCGGTCGAAGCTCGGGACGTGGCGGTGGTGTCCGGTCCCTCCATGGACGCTCGCCGGGAGCCTTCGGCCGTCGCGGCCGATCCGTCGAACAACGCGCTGCTCGACGGATCGCATACGTTGGCGGCAGCCGCCTCCGCCCTGGAGCTGGCCAGCGCTTCGAGCAACCGCTCCGGGCCGTTCGGCTGGCATGCGGCCGAGAGAACCTCGCGCGCCGATCCAAAGGCCGCCAGGAGCGCCCCGAAACTCACGGGCCCGAGGCCGGAGACGGACAGCAACACGACCCAGGCATCGCGCTCCAAATCCGCCGCCGCGGCAATAGACGGTGGCGTGGGCCGAGGCGCGGCGGCGGACCGATCCGGAATGACGCCTACCGGCGCCGCCGGCAGGGAATCCTCCGCAGCGCGTCGCGGTGCGACCGGGCCCAGGCTCTGCACGCCTATCATCTTCAGCCAACCGCCTCGAGATCGGCCCTCTGCCACGACGGCGCCCGAAAACGAGCAGCCTCATCCAGATGAGAAGCCTCCACCGCCTCAGCCCCGGCCAGATCGGCGACCGTCCTGGCCACCCGCAGGAGGCGCTCGATGCCGCGGGCACTCCAGCCCTCCAGCTCGGCCAGTCTGATGGCGTGGGCCTGCTCCGACGGACCGAGCGAGCACGACGACCGCAGGGCCCGGCCACTGAGCCGTGAATTCATCCGGCCGCTCCTATCGAGCTGCCGCCGCCTGGCCGCGGCGATCCGGGCAGCCACCTGAGACGATCCCTCCGGGGCCGCGGCCGCGACGTACTCCGCCGGGTCGACACGCGGCATGTGAACCCACAAGTCGATACGGTCCCTCAACGGGCCGGAGATACGAGCCGCGTACCGCGCCACAGTCCCGGGCCCGCAGCGGCATCGCCCGTCGCCTTGACCCGCATACCCGCAGGGACACGGGTTCATCGCCGCGATCAACTGGAAGCGCGCCGGAAAGACGGCCGCCCGACCGACTCGTGAGATTGCGACGTGCCCGTCCTCCAGGGGCTGCCGCAGCGCCTCCAGGGTGGACCTGTCGAACTCGGGCAGCTCGTCCATGAACAGGACCCCATCCGTGGCTCGCGTCACTTCGCCCGGCGTCATATGCGGCCCGCCGCCGACCATCGCCGCATAGGAGCACGAGTGGTGAGGCGCCCTGAACGGACGCGCCCGCACGAGGCACCGTAGAGGCTCAGATCCCGACACGGAAGCGATGATGGTGGCGACTCTCGCCTCCTCTTCGTCGAGGGGTGGAAGCAGCCCTGGGACAGTCCTCGCCAGAAGTGTCTTTCCCGAGCCAGGCGGCCCCACCATGACGATGCAGTGGCCGCCCGCGATGGCGATCTCCATAGCCCGTCTGGCCTCGAGCTGGCCTCTCACCTCGGCCAGATCTGGACACGGCTCGATAACCGCGGGTCCGGGTCGGCTCTCCGACTGGCCGCCTTCCTCGGCGTTCTCGGCTGCTTCCGCGGCCAGTTCCACCCTCCGTGGCCGGCTGCGGGCGGCTCCGCGCCTGGTTACGCGCAGCAAAGCGGCAGCTTCCGACAGGGTATCCGCCGCCATAACTTCAATTCCGCCGGCCAGGGTCGCCTCCGCCAGACCGCTCGCCGGAACGACGACGCGGGCAACCCTTCGCCGCGCCAGCGCCGCGACCATCGGCAGAAGGCCCGGCATCGGACGCAGTTCCCCGCCGAGGGAGAGCTCACCCAGAACAGCCCAGCGGCCGATGGCCGCGACCTGCTCGGACCCGACCAGGATCCCAAGCGCAATAGCCAGGTCGAGCGACGCTCCGCCCTTTCGAAGCTCGGCGGGGGCCAGGTTCACGGTGATTCGCCTGGGCGGGTACTCGTATCCGCTGTTGCGTATCGCGCCGCGGACCCTCTCCTTGGCCTCCTGCAAAGCAGTGTCCGCCAGACCGACGATGGTGAAGCCGGGCAAACCCGGGGCAACGTCCACCTCGACGCGGATCAAGCGACCGTCGAGGCCGTGCAGGGTTGCAGACAGAAGTGAAGCAAGCACGGGGGAAAGCTACGCGCGGCCGATCATCTGCCGCTTATCTGCCAATTCGCCGCAGTCGAGAGCGAACGGCTCAGGCTGCCGTCCGGCGAGGCCGGCGATCAGGCCAGATCCTTCTCCATGCCCTTGACGAAGTCCAGGAGGTTCTTGCCCAGGAGTGAGTCCGACTTCGTGTACATGAACGGCGCTCCACTGTTGAGGGCGCCGATAGCGGCTCGATATTCGTTGATGATCTGGTAGTCGATGCGCCGCTTCAGGGCGCTCTCGGCGTTCTTGACGTTGATGCCGGTGAAGGCGTTCGACCGGTTCAGAATCAGCTTCACCTTGCTGTCCGAGTATCCGAGATGACCGATGGTCTCGAGCACGAGGCGAACATTCTTCAGACACGGCAGATCGGCGGTCATGACGACATAGATCATTGTTGCCGCATCCATGATCCGTAGGTTCACTTCGTCGAGACGCTTGTCGATGTCCACGATGATGTAGTCGAATTCGTGGGCCAGGAGGCCGATGATGTTCGGCAGGTGTTCGCTGGTGACAAGTTCGGCCGTCTCCGGTGAGGGCGGGGCCAGCAGCAGTTCGATGCCGGATTCGTGCTTGACCAGGATCTGCTTGACGTAGTCAGTGTCGATGGTCTGCGCCTGGGCCAGGTCGACGACACTCATTCGATCGAGACCGAGGTCCAGGAAGACGCGGTGGTCTCCGAACTGGAGATTGGCGTCGATCAGACAGACTTTGCGCCCAAGTTCCTTGTGAAGCGCGATCGCGGAGTTGATCGCTATCGTGGTCGTGCCCACGCCGCCTTTCGCCCCGTAAAACAGCACGACCTTTGCCGGTTCGCGCCGTTTGACGGCGGGTGCGGCGGCCGGGATCACGCGCGCCGTGCGAGTCGGCTGGGGCGGTTCGAAGCTCTCGCTGGGCTTGTAGCGCGCGAGCAGGCTCCGCATTCGAGCCATCAGTTCGGCGGGGTGGAACGGCTTGACTAGGTAGTCGTCCGCGCCTGCCCTCAGGGCCTTGCTGCGGGCCTCACTGTCGTTTTCGGGCAGTAGGAGGATCGCCGGCGTATGCGTTGATGGACCGTCCTCCATCCGCAGCCGCGACATGATCGTGAAGCCGTCGATACCCGGCAGGTTTGCCGCCATGAGAACCAGGGCCGGCTTGTCCGCCTTGACGATGCGGAGCGCTTCGGCCCCGTCGCCGCATGCCAGAACCTCGTAGCCGGCCTGGGAGAGAGCATGTCCCAGGGCGCGCTGGACCGTCGGGTCGGCGTCTACTACGAGGATCCTGATGGCCACAACTGCACCTGTCTACCCGGGGTCCGCCGTCCCGGAGGATCGGCGCGCGGCCGCACCCCCAGTGTACAAACGACTTCGTCGAGACGGACACCTTGATTATATGCAGAGAAACGCGCTGGAGGCATCGGCGCTTGCACGCACCACCTTCAGCGCGGTATCTCAGCTTGGTTCGCCGCCATAAATGGGCTGATCCTGTGTCGGACCGCCCCCGGTCACCGGTCGGGCTACTTGTCGTCACCCGGCTTGGCCATGCCGCTCTTCACCATCGCGCCGATGGGTCCGATGAGCTGCGTGAATTCGAGCGGGATCACGAACTTCGTCGCCGGCCCGCTGCCGAGCGCCTTGAGGGCGTCCAGGTACTGCAGCGCCATCGTCTTCTGATCGATGCCCTTGGCGGCTTCGAAGATCGTCTGGAGCGCGTTGCTGAAACCCTGGGCTCGCAGAATCGCCGCCTGTCGGTCGCCCTCTGCGCGCAAGATCGCCGACTGCTTGTCACCTTCGGCGACGTTGATGGTCGCCTGGCGCGTGCCTTCCGACTCCGTGATCACGGCGCGTCGGGTCCGCTCGGCGGAGAGCTGGCGGTTCATCGCCTCCTGGACCGCGGGCGGCGGCAGAATCTCTCGGATCTCGACGGTCATCACCTTGCCGCCCCAGCGCTCGGTCACTTCGTCGAGCTTGAGGCGCAGGTTCTCGTTGATCTTCTCTCGCTCGGAGAGAACCTCGTCAAGCGGAATGTCGCCGATGACGGAGCGCAACGACGTCGCCGCAACGCCCTGGAGCGCGCCGGCGAAGTTGAGCACGTTGATCTGGCTCATGAGCGGATCCACGATCTTCCAGTAGATCAGGAAGTCGACGCCGAGCGGGGCGTTGTCCTTGGTGATCGCCGTCTGCCGTGGGACTTCGATGAACTGCTCTCGCAGGTCGACCATGACACCTCGGTCGGCGACCGGGATCAGGAACCGCAGGCCCGGCCTGCGCACCTTGTCCGGACCGGCCTGGCCCCAGCGATATACGACCATCTGAGCCCACTGGGGCACGATCCGCACCGAGACCGCGACCATGATCAACAACAACCCCAGCAGTACCGCCAGGACTATGACCATTACGCTGCCACTGTCCATCCCCAGACCTCCAATTGTGGCCGCGCACGGCGGCCGACCTGCCGATGTGTTCCTTTCCGCAGACAGCCAGTCTAGTTGCCGCCAACCTCCTCGACGATGAGTATCAGTCCGTCCTGGCCGACCACACGGACGTGAGTTCCACGCGCCGCTGTCGTGCCGTTCTTCATCCTCGCGGACCATGATTCGCGGCCGACGTAGACGGTCCCAACCGGCGCAAGGCTCGCCTGCACCTGGCCCGTCTGGCCGACGATCTTGTCCACTCCGACGAGGCCCGCACCGACCGGCGCAGGCTGCATCCGCATCCGCAGCAACGTGCTCACCAGGAGCAAGCCGTACGCGCCGGCGGCGGCGGCCATGACCGCGATGATCGGAGGGGCGACGGATTCGGCCGGAAGATAAGGACCGGGCGAACCGTAGAAGGCAACGCCGCCCACGATGAAGACGGCAATGCCGGCGACGGTGAGCAGACCGTGGCTGGGAATGCTGGGTTCCATGACGATCATCGCGATGCCCATCACCACGAGCACCACACCCAGAACGTTGAGCGGCAGGCTACCCGAACCATAGAACGAGAGGGCCAGGCAAAGCGCCCCGACCAGACCCATCAGCAGCGTCGGATGGAAGAATTCGATGACGATGAACATGACGCCCAGCACCAGAAGGATGAAGGCGATGTTCGGATCGTCGAGGGCGTGCAGAAACGATTGGATGACGTCCTCGTTGATGGTGACGATCGCGGCGCCTTGGCTGCGGACGGCGACCGGGCCTGCCGGCGTGGGCACGATCTTGCCATCGGCCTGGGACAGAACCTGGTCCAGGGTCTCGGCCTCACCGTTGATGGCCTGCGCCGCAAGTGCTTGATCCGCCGAGGAGGACTTAGCCAGCGCGACCGTGTCCACAGCCCAGCCGACGGCATTGGGGTGGTGCCGCTGGGCATACCCGGTCATGAAGGCGACCGCGTCGCTCATCGTCTTGTTAGCTTCGATCTGGCCGGAGACGGTCCATGTGTCCTGACCGTTGGGGACAACCGGCGAAGCGGCGCCGATATTCGTCGCTTGCGCCATATAGGCCAG
>DASVJA010000109.1:0-41752 GCA_036386115.1 Candidatus Limnocylindrales bacterium | reverse complement strand
TTTGGGCGGCGGGCTGATCGGCCTGGTCGCGGCACCTTTCACCGTCCTGATCGATGCGGCCAGCTTCCTGGTCTCAGGCGGCTTGATCTCGTTGATTCGCAAGACCGAGCCGAAGCCGGAGCGCAAACTGACCGACGATGGGTCGCGAACCAGCCTGCGCCAGGAGATCGTCGAGGGCCTCCGATATGTCCTCGGAAACCGCTACCTGCGGATGATCGCCGGTTCCACCGGGATGTCGAACCTCGGCACGACCACGGCCTTTTCCATCTTCCCGATATTTGTATACGTGGAGCTCCAGCTTTCGCCGGGTCTTGTCGGTCTGGCTTCGGGTCTGGGCGCCGTCGGAGTGCTGGCCGGAGCGCTGCTCGCCGCGCCGCTATCCAAGCGTTTCGGCGTCGGTCCGGTCATCGTGGGATCGGCGTTCGCCAGTGGCCTGGTCACGTTCATGCTCGTATTCCTGACGAGCGAGCCACTGGTGTCCGGAGCAATCCTATCGACGGCGATGTTCCTGACGAGCTTCACGGCCGTGGTCTACAACGTGAACCAGGTCAGCTTCCGGCAGGCGATCACTCCGCTGGATATGCAGGGCCGCATGAACGCCACGATGCGATTCATCGTCTGGGGCACTATGCCGCTCGGGTCGATCATCGGCGGCCTCCTGGCAACATTCCTGCCGCTCCGAACTACGATCCTGATCGGCGCAGTCGTCAGTTCCTTGGCGTTCTTATGGGTCCTGGCCTCGCCGGTCAGGACCTTGCGCGAGATCCCAAAGGCGGCGAGGTCCGAGCGAACGGCCGGCTGAGGCTACAAGTGTGAGATCACGGCCTTGGCCAGCGTCTCGATGTCCGCCGTGGGATCGCCGCTTCCGACCGTCCCTCCCAGGCCAATATCTGCAACGTTGAAGACATAGCCCTTGGCCTTGACGTAGATCACCGGATCTAGCGTCGTGAATTCGAAGGCCGCGTCGCCGATGCCATCAACCGTCTTGTACTGGTAAGTGGACTTGTTGTAGATGAGCTGACCGGCCTCAAAGTCGTTTGGCCCCATGAACGAGACGCTGGGCGAAGCTGTAGTGCCGTCGGCGGCCTGGACCTGATAGAAGCAGATCTCCGGCACATTCGATAGACCGTGGTCGGACTTGAGTAGAGTCAATCCGAGTGGCGTGAAGTCGGCCGCGGCCAGCGCATTGCAGGTGTCTCCAGGTGGCAGTTTGGCCGTGTCGGAGGCAGCACCGGTCGCAGCAGTGCCGGCCGACTTGCCGGCAGCTTGGGTTCCTCCTGCCGCTCCGGACGAACCCGCAGTTGACCCGCCGCCGGAACAAGCGGCCAGCGCCAGAGCCATCGCTATCGACGCAATTGCAGCAGCGGACTTCCCAAAACGACTCGACTCAGCCATGCGTGTTCTCCCTGTCGCCATCGCCCGGCTCGACATGGAGGCGGCCTGGGAGGCCGCGCCAAGCTACCCTGAAGATGGAGGCGGTTCCAACCCACGTCCCGACCCGCGAGCCCACGACAACGGCAAGGCCCGCAGGGCGGAACTTCCTGCCGTGTCGACGCTCCGAAGCAACCCGAACCCACGGGACCCCAGCTGCGGGCTCTCGTTCTGCCACGCGAACGCCTCCCGGACAGGCGATACTTGCGCCTCCAAGTTGATCGGAGGCGCAGCCGGTGCTCGATGGAGCGAAGGGAATCGAGGCGATAGTCGACGAAGTCCCCATTCGGGCATCCCAGGCGCCAACCCATGACGCCGACGGCCGCCCGATGCGAACCATGCCGCTCGGCCACCTGATTCGGATCTCGCTCTACTGGCTGGGAATCTCCACGGTGTGGAGCGGCGTCCTGGACATCATGAACAGCCGCCTCCAGTACACGGGCCTGGTGCCTAAGGGCGGCGAGGGGCTCGGGGCATTTCAGATCGCGATCCTCGGCACCTTCATCGCCATCGCCGTCCAGCCGACCGTCGGCACCATCAGCGACTACACGATCACCCGCTGGGGTCGCCGCAAGCCTTACATCTTCATCGGGGCCGCGCTGGATGTTGTCTTCCTCTACGGGATGGCCACTTCCAACGCCCTCTGGGCCGTCGCGGCCTTTGTGAGCCTTCTCCAGTTCAGTTCCAACTTTGCCCAGGGCCCCTTCCAGGGCTACGTCCCGGATCTAGTTCCGGCCAAACAGGTCGGCGTGGCTTCCGGCTTAATCGGCCTGTTTGCGGCGCTCGGGAACGTCCTTGGCTATACCATCTCTGCGGTGGCCTTGACGCTCAGCAAGGGCAACCCCGACGCCTTCTTCTACGGCACCATGGCCATCGGCCTGGTCGAATTCCTGACGATGCTCAGCGTCGTCCTGCACGTGGATGAAGGCACGCGTGTGAAGCCGCGCAACGGCAAGTCCTGGTTTGCGATCGCGCGCGAGGCCTGGGGTACGGACATCCTGCGCGAACACAGCTTCATCTGGCTGGTCGGGTCGCGCTTCAGCATCCTGACCGGGGCCGCGCTGTACCCGATCATGGCCACTTTCTACCTCTACCAGGTCTTTGGCCTGGACCAGCAGCAGGCCGGCGATACTAAGCTCATCCTGCTCGCGATCGTGGGCATCTGCGTGATCATCACGGTCGTTCCTGCTAGCCGCATCTCAGACCGAATCGGCCGCAAGAAGGTCATCTACGCCTCCTGCGCGTTCGGATCCGGCGGGCTTGTGATCGGCGCCCTGGCGCCCACGTTACCGATCGCGCTTTTCGGGGCCGCCATGTTCGCCATTGCGGCCGGAGCGTTCCTGGCCGTCGACTGGGCCTTGATGAGCGACATCGTCCCCAAGGCCTCAACGGGGCGGTACATGGGTATTTCCAACGTCGCCACTGCCTCAGCTGGCACCGTTGCTCTGGCCCTCGGTGGGGCGGCGGTGATGGATACAGTCAACAACTGGTTGGGATACGGGACCGGGCCCCGAGCGGCTCTCCTGTTCGGGGCGTTCTGCTACCTCATGGGCGGCGTGCTCTTGAAGCCCGTTATCGAAAGGCGGCGAGAGGAACCGGTTCCGTCGGAAGTGGCTGTAGCGACTTCATAGGAGAAATGGCGGCGAGCCTCTGCCCGCCGCCCATTCCATCGGACCCCAGCCGGGCCTACCAGGATCGGATCTGATCCAGCATCCGCAAGAAGTCGCTCACCTCGGCGGTCTGCGGCAACTGGCTGCGCATTTCGTCGGCAACGCCACGCAGGTCACCGATCCCGTAGTTCGGGATCCACGGACTGCTACGAAGCACTTCGGCTGTAGCCGCTACAAGCGAGTCGAGCTTGAAGTGCGAGTCCGTCGCCCCGAAGCTGGACGATAGGTCACCGCTGTTGATGTCCGCCGAGATTTCGACGGCCCGGTTGGACTGCGGGTCCGTCCAGCGCAGCTGCACGGTGGCCAGGCGGTGGTCAGATCCTTCGCCGTGCCGTAGAACGAGGGCGTACAGAGCCGTTACCTGATGGCCGGCCCCAATGGCCCCGCCCTTGGCGTTGGGGTCGCGGAACTGCGAGTCGGCAACTGCGCGATCCTCGTAACCGATGAGCCGATAACCGGCGACAGTCGCCACGTTGAACTCGATCTGGGCTTTGGCATCCAGGGCGACCGTGTCGATCGTCTGAGTCAACTGATCTACGAAGATGCGCTGTGCCTCATCGATGTTGTCCACATACGCGTAGAAGCCATCGCCCTGGATCGCGAGCTGCTCCAGGAGTGCGTCGTTGAAGTTGCCCATTCCAACGCCGACTGCGACGAGCTGGACATGTGACCCGGTGCCGGCGCCTGCGTCGCGCAAAATGGTCGCCGCGTCGGTGCTGGCCTCGTTGGCAACACCGTCCGTGGCAACGACGACTCGGTTGATTCCGCCCGCAATGTACTGCTGCCGCGCAAGCTCATAGCCGAGCCGCAAACCGGCCGCGACGTTGGTGGAATCCTGCGGGTACAGCTCGTTCAGTGCTCCCATGATCCGGCCCCGCTCACTTCCGGACGTGGACC
Source organism: Candidatus Limnocylindrales bacterium (assembly GCA_036386115.1). Taxonomy (GTDB): domain Bacteria; phylum Chloroflexota; class Limnocylindria; order Limnocylindrales; family CSP1-4; genus Fen-1039. Next base: position 37,754 of record DASVJA010000109.1, on the reverse strand, counting down.
CCAGCACAACCCGGGAGTTGGTAGTGAAGGCAACGATCGAGACACGATCGTCCGCCCGAAGCTGGTCGACGAGAAGGCCGATCGACTGCTTCACCAACTCCAGGCGGCCGCCGGAGGCCATCGAGCCCGAGACGTCCACCACGAGCGTCAGAGCAGCCGACGGTCGTGCGGTGGTTGAGGCCGATCGCGCCCGGACGCCGACGCGCAAGAGAACTTCGTTCGAACTCAGAAACGGGGTCGGGCCGCCGTCGGCCTGGATGGCGAAGGCACCGGTCTCGGGTGCCGCATAACCCTGGTCGAAGTAGTTGACCCACTCGTCCGGCCTGACGCCGGCGGCGTCCGGTCGTATGCCCTGCATCACGTAGTTGCGAGCGATTGTGTAGGACGCGGTGTCCACATCCAGCCCGAAAGTGGACAGGTTGTCCTTGGTGGTGTCGACGTACGGATTAGTGCCGAGACTCGGAAACGAGACCGGAGGGTACGGATACAGCTGCGGCGCCGACGTGACTTCGGGAACGTACGTCTGCCATGGATTGGCCGTTGGGCGGTTGTGCTGCGAGTCCTGAGTCGTAGCTGGGGCATAGGAGCCGCGCGGCGCCGTCTGCCCGTTAGCCGGTGAGTACGGCGTTGACGAGGCTGAGGAGCAGGCCGTCACAAGGACTGCGAGAAGGGCATAGCAAACCAGGGCGCGTCGCATTGAAGTGTCCCTCATTGGCAGGAATTGCCATAGCTCGCGGGGCAGATTCGTACAAGGACTGGCTGGTGGCCGTACCCGGTTGGATCCCCTACCCTGCGTCGTTGAGCATCGCTTGCGCGATGCCCGGCGGGTTCGTGGCTGCTCGTCCTCCTCGAACCGTCCGCTTGATGGATATACGATCCGGCTCCTGCTTCGGATCACGACGCCGCAAGATTCCCGGGTAATGACCCGGCGGCGCGCAGTACGCCGGGCGTACTGCTAACCTGCGGCTACGTACCGAACCGGAGGCAGCGACAAGGTCTTGCCCCAACTCAATCAGTCGTTGCTCCTGCTGGAGCCGCAGTACCGGGAACGGGTCTGGGGTGGCCAGAAGCTGAAAGCTGCCAGCCCGCCGGTCGGCGAGGCCTGGGTTGCCTGCGGCCCCAGTCGCGTCGTCAACGGCACCCTGGCGGGTCGCACCCTCGAAGATGTGGCGAGCGAGCACGCTCCGGCGCTGCTGGGCTCCGTTGTGGCGGGTCGTTTTGGGCCGCGTTTCCCGCTGCTGATCAAGCTGCTGGACTGCGCCGACTGGCTTTCCGTGCAGGTCCATCCCAACGACGAGCAGGCCGGACGGATGGCAGGACCGGCGGAATCCGGGAAGACGGAAGCCTGGTACTTCATCGCCTGCGAACCCGGAGCTCAGAGCATGATCGGCGTGAGGCCCGGCGTAACCGCCCCCGATCTGGCCTCGGCGATCCGGGACGGCCGGATCCTCGAGGTTGCCGAATCTCTGCCGATCGAGGCCGGCGACTCTGTATTGATCCCGGCCGGAACGCTGCACGCCCTCGGCCCGGGGCTGCTTCTGTACGAAGTCCAGCAGGCCAGCGACATCACCTATCGGGTCTACGACTGGGGAAGGTCGGTTTCAGTCGGCCGGAAGCTGCACATCGACGAATCGGTGGCCGTAACCCTGGCCGTGCCGCACGAACCGGTGCGGCGGCCTCGACCGGTCGGTGAAACCGGCTCTGCACCGGCGATCGAATGCCCTTACTTCGATCTGGACGTGCTCGGCGTATCTCCCTCAGGCGGCCCACTTGCGGGCGACACGGCCGGCCGGAGCTGCCACGTTCTTACAGTAGTCGACGGCATGGCGGAGGTCCAACGCGGGACGGAGACGGTGCGCCTGCACCGGTTCGAAACGGTCGTCGTTACCGGTGAGGCGGGCTCATACCAGATCGTTGCGGACGACGAGCCGGCCACTCTCTTGCGGGCGGTCGTGCCCGGCTGATCCGGGCCGACGCACTCTGGAGCGAGTCATTGCGGAATGCAACTGCTACTTGCGCTGCGTCAGGAGTTGACGCGCCCTACATGCGGCGCGCCTTGCCGCCCCTCGTGGAACGGCGGTAGCGGGGCGGCTGAACGTGGCCGGAGCGCCCCAAGTCAAGGCCGATTTGCCCGGATTCATCGCTGCGCGCAAGTGATGTTTGCATTCCGCTATGTCCGGCCGCCCCGGCCCTATTCCGCCCCGGCCGCCTAGGCTCGCCGGATCGGAGCGCCCCGAGCCACGACGGCTTACCCTGGGCAGATGATACGAACCAGTGCCGGCATTCTCTTGTATCGCACTCGCGACGGCATCCTTGAAGTGCTGTTGATCCATCCCGGCGGCCCATTCTTCAACAAGAAGGATCTGGGCAACTGGTCGATTCCAAAGGGCGAAGTCGACGCCGCCGATCCGGACATGCAAGGAACGGCCCGGCGCGAATTCGAGGAAGAGGTCGGCCACCCCGTCCCGGACGGCAGACTCATCGATCTCGGCTCTATTCGTCAGAAGAGCGGCAAGACCGTGTATGCCTGGGCAGTGGAAGGGGACCTGGATACGGCGACGATGAGCAGCAACTTCATCGAGCTTGATTGGCCGCCGTTCTCGGGACGGAAGAAGCGCTTCCCCGAGGTAGACAAGTGGGTCTACTACGGCCCGGAGGAGGCCCGCAGCCACATGAAGGAGACTCAGATCCCGCTCCTGGACAGGCTGGACGAGGCTCTGGCGCAGGAAGCCCGATGACGCCGGGAAGCGACGTGGTCCTCGGGCTGCAGGGCGTAACCGTGATGCGCTCCGGGAACGTCCTTCTGGACGCCGTCGATTGGCAAGTCCGCGGCGGCGAGCGCTGGGTCCTGCTCGGCGCCAACGGAAGCGGCAAGACGACCCTGGTTTCGGTTGCGGCGACGTACATCTGGCCGTCTCGGGGCAGCGTCTCCGTCTTGGGCCAACAGCTCGGCGCGGTGGACGTTCGCGAACTCCGGAAGCAGATCGGCATCGTCAGCGCATCATTGGAGGCTCGGATCCCACAGGGTCTTACCGCCCTGGACGTCGCCGTGGCGGGCGCCACCGGAGCCATCGCGCCATGGTGGGATCGCCAGACGCAAGCGACCATGGATCGCGCCGCCGAACGCTTGGAGTTGGTCGGCTGCGGCGCAATCGCCGAGCGCGGGTTCGACCTGCTGTCCTCGGGGGAACGTCAGCGAGTCCAAATCGCCCGAGCTTTGATGCTGGACCCGGCCCTCCTGCTGCTCGACGAACCCGCCGCTGGCCTGGACCTCGGCGCCAGAGAGCAACTTGCCGCGCTGCTCGCCAGGCTGAACGCCGACGGGGCGCTGGCCGCAACGGTCGTGGTTACGCATCACGTCGAGGAGATCGCGGCCGGAACCACTCACGCCATTGTGCTGAAATCCGGACGCGTCATCGCGGCCGGCCCGGTCATCGACACGGTTACCGGCCCGGTTTTGAGCGAGGCCTTTGGGCTGCCATTGCGCGTAGAGCGAGTCGGCGCCCGCTTCACGGCGCAGGCTGCGTAAGAGCCCCGACAGCCGTCCGGCCCATATGTGTTGCCCATAGGTACCACCTTCTCGCCCGGTACCTTTAGGGGTTCTCCCCTAGGCCGATACCCCTAGAGAGTCGCTCGCCCGACGCCTTTGCCGGCCCGATCCACTCCGTGGAGGTGTCAAATGCGCATCGAGCAGTCGCAAGTCTGGCTCTCGTCGCAGAGAACGGCGAGCGTCACCGACTTCAGCCGCACCTCAGTGGAGGCCTGGGTGGGCGACCGCCCGACCACGCCGAAGCCGGCAGTCAACTCGACCACGATAAGCCCGGCGGCGGTCAAGGCCGCCATCGCCAAGCTCTCGGCCGAGGCGCGCACCGCGGCGCGAACAGCCGCCGCGACCGCCGCTGGCCGGGAACTCGTGTCGTCGGGCGCCGCCGCAAGCCAGACTTCGTCCGCCGGCATCACCGATTCAACCGATCCGACCACGACCGACCCGAACCTGAACCTGCTGATGATGCTCATCGAACGCATGACCGGCCGAAAGATCCACCTCTTCAACCCGAACGACTTCCGCGACGCCAATTCGGCCGCCCGTCAAGCCGGCCAGAACGCAACCGCCGCCGTGGCAGCAGCCGACGGTGCCGCGCAGCCCGCGGCCCAGCCGCAGCAAGCCGGCTGGGGACTCGAGATCAAAGTGGACCAGGTCCACCAGGAGACCGAAACGGCCGGCTTCCAGGCCACGGGCCAGTTGACCACCGCCGATGGCCGCACGATCTCATTCGCCTACTCGCTGGCCATGCACCGCGACTTCAGCCAGTCGTCCAGCGTCGACATAACGGCCGGCGACGCTGTCAAGAAGGTAGATCCCATCGCCCTCAATCTGACCAGCGGACCGGTAGCCCTCAGCTCCGACCGCACGGCCTTCGACATCAACTCCGACGGCACGGACGAGCAGGTCGCCCTCCCCGCGGCCGGAACCTACTTCCTTGCTCTGGACGCGAACGGCAACGGCAAGATTGACAACGGCAGCGAGCTGTTCGGGCCATCCAGCGGCAACGGCTTCAGCGAGCTGAAGGCGCTGGACTCGGACCAGAACGGCTGGATCGATGAGGGCGACGCCGCCTACGCCACCCTCAAGCTGTGGTCCGGCCCAAGTGGCGGCGTGACATCGCTGTCGGACGCAGGCGTGGGTGCGCTCTTTGTTGGACAGGCCGCCTCAACGCAATTCGACATCCGGAGCAACACCAACGAATCCCTGGGTCAGGTCGTCTCGTCCAGCGTCTATCTCGGCGAGAACGGCAAGGCCGGAGCGCTCCAACAGGTCGATCTGACGGCCTGAGGCGTTACGAGCCGATCGCTCCTACTTCGACGGCGACGCCAGCGGGAGAGAGGCCAGCGGCCGCCCGGAGACGTCTCTGCCGCGATGAGTGCGCTCCGGACCGCGACCGACCGGCCACAAGAGCCCGGGCAACTCGCCGTTCGGCTTCGATCACCGGTGCCGGCTCGTCGGCGACCTCGGCAGTCTCGGCGGTGCGCAGGTGGAATTCCACGACCGGCAGAATCCCGCCGGGAAGCCGGCCGTCGGACGGCACCGTCATGACCCGCAGCACATCCAGGCGATGGACCAGCAACAGGGCCGACTCGACTTCGCTCTCGCGAACGTCGCCCGCAGTCACGGCATCGTCCAGATGCCTCCGGCGCTGGGCCGGATCAAGCAGGAGCAATTCATCTAGCACTTTCTTGCGCCGCTCCGCGCGGCCGTCATGCATCCAAAACATCGGCCCAGGTTCCCACTCCTTTTCGCAGGAAGACAGACCCGATGCGACCGCCGACACGGGTAGTGCACGGCGCGCAACAGCGCGGGCCTAGAGGTACCGCGCAGCCGTTTCGCGAGCCGCCGCGGCAACTCGGTCGCGCAGCTCGGCCGGCTCCAGGACCTCGGCGTCCTGCCCAAGGTGAAGCATCTGCGGCCCTGCATGCCACAGATCCTCCAGGCGCAGCGAGAGCGTGACCCAGCCGTCCGCATCGGGAGCCGGCGCGGCCGCAATGGCGTTCTCGGCCGGGCCCCGGCCGATGACGTCCGCCAGCCTCTCCAGTCCGTCGCCCCTGACCTTCACCGTCGCTGCGAACCACGGCAGGCTCATCCCGTAGTCCGCGATCGATCGTTCCCAGTATTCGGCCAGGTCGAAGTCGTCCGGCCGCTCGAACCGGTCCGGCAGCAAGGCAAGGTCCACGATCCGCGAGATTCGGTAAGTACGCATTCCCCCATCGCTGCGCGCGACCAGATACCAGACCGCCGATTTCAGGACCAACCCGAGTGGATCCACGAGGCGCTCCACTACGAGGCCGGCGTCACCGCGGCGGTAGTGCATGTGAAGCCGCTGGTCGGCCCAGACGGCCTCGGCGATCTGCTGCAGGTGGGGCGTGACGTCGGGCTCCTGAAACCAGCCGGGAGCGTCCAGGTGGAATCGCTGGCGCAGTCGGGCAGCTCTGCTCCGCAGTTCCGGCGGCAGGGCCGCGAGCACCTTGAGCTGCGCCGCGGCCAGGACGGTGCCCAGACCAAGCTGGGCGGCCGGCCCCGGATAGCCCGACAGGAATAGGGTTTCAGCTTCTTCTGGGGTTAGCCCGGTAAGTTTCGTCCTGTAGCCCTCGACCAGCTGGAAGCCGCCGTGCATGCCCCGATCGGCATACACGGGGATGCCGGAAGCGCTCAGTTCCTCGACATCCCGGTAGATGGTCCGAACTGAGACGTCGAGCTCGGTTGCAAGCTGCTGGGCCGTCATCCGGCCGCGTGTCTGCAGCATGAGAAGAACTGAGATAAGTCGACTGGCTCGCATCGCCGGAGCGTATCTCATTCTTCTTCTGAATTCCTGACACCAACCGTCAGGTATGGCTGCGATAGTTGCCGGGCAGAAGCGAAGAACCGGAAGCGGCCGAGCGCCGAGCCCCGTAGGGTGAGGTCGTCGAGCCGACGCACGGAGGAAACCACGAAGATGCGTCCCTACATCACCGATGAGATAGAGCAGTTGCGCCAGGCTCATGCCAGGTCTGTTGAACTGAGATCCGACTGGCGCAGCGCCAACGGCAGCCGCGCCGGCCGAGACCGGGCCGAGGAAGAGACTCACATGGGAGTGATTGTCGCGGCCCGCGCCGTGGCCGGTCGCAGCCTGATTGGGCTGGGACACCTCATATTCCCCGGCGACATGGAACCGTGCAGCGACGCCTGAGTCACGCTCGGCCGGCGGGCGACGGCGGCACGGAACTGGCATCGGCGGCTCAAATGGTTCAACCTGAACCCATGCCCGCCCTGCCACTCGAAGAGACTCCATCCAACCCCCACGACCCCGGAGCCGGTGTCGCCGGAGAGCGAGCCATCGCCGTCCGGGAAGCAGCCGGCCAGCCTCTCATCACCCGCAGCGGCTCCACGATCCGTTTCGGAACGGCCTCCTGGACGGACCCGACGATGACGGCGCCGGGCGTCTTCTACCCACGCGGCTCGGACTCCGCTGAAGAGAGGTTGACGTACTACGCGTCTACGTTCCCCATCGTGGAGATAGACGCCACGTACTACGCCCTACCGTCCGCCAGGGTGGCCGCGGCCTGGGTGGACCGGACGCCTCCGGACTTCCTCTTCGACGCCAAGGCCCACGCCCTGATGACAGGGCAGCCTACGGAAACCAAGCGCCTGCCGAAGGACCTGCGCGAGGCTCTTCCGGAGGAGCTGGCAGCCAGGCCACGCCTCTATGCCAAGGATCTGCCGGCGGAACTCCACGACGAAGTGTGGGGGCGCTATCTGGCGGGGCTCGAGCCACTCCGGGCGAGCGGCCAGCTCGGGTCCGTGCTGCTGCAATACCCCAAGTGGTTCTTTCCCACCAGCGAGAGCCGCGACGCCATCCTCGAGGCCCGGCAGCGGCTCGGCGAGGTCAAGAGCGCCGTGGAGTTCAGAAGCGAGACCTGGTTCAACGACAAGAACCGGGATCGGACGCTGGCCTTCCTCACAGACAACGCCATTCCTCTGGTCATGGTCGACGGGCCGCAAGGGCTACGCAGCAGCATCCCGCCGATCGTGGCCGTTACCTCTCCCGAACTTGCCCTCGTCCGCTTCCACGGACGCCGGGTCGAGACGTGGGAGGCGCAGGGCATTCCGGTCGTAGAAAGGTTCCGTTACCTCTACAGCGAGTCGGAACTGGCGGATTGGGTGCCGCGTATCCGCGAGGCAGCAGAGGAAACGCGCGAAATGCACATCCTGATGAACAACTGCTACGCCAACTACGGCTCGACGAACGCCAGGGAGCTTGCCGACATGCTGGAGCGGGATCTGGAGGACGAACCCGCCGGGCCTGCCGGCACCGTGGACGTCGCTCCTCAACTCTAGGCAGCCCCAAGACACGGCAAACGGCCCGGGGGGAAGGGGTCCCGAGCCGTTTGCATAAAGAGCGCGCCGTCATCACGCTCGTGGGGATTTCCTCGATCGTATGCTCGCCGGGAGGCAACGTCAGCCGTCGAAAAGCTCGTTGCGCCATGCGGCCCTGCCTTGTCCGCGGCGCCGTTAGCCGCCGAGCCGTCATCGCTCTTCGCACCCGGCTAATATCGGCCGCAACTCGCGGCGCTTGACTCTCTGCCTGCGTGAGGGTCCAGGCTTGTCGCCCATTCACATGAGGAAGGCGATGCGCAACCTGCTGCCGATCGGTCGGTTCTCGGAGATCTGCCGTCTCTCGATCCCGGCACTGCGCCACTACGACGAGTTGGGCCTGCTGCCACCGGCTGCCGTCGATCCTGATACCGGCTACCGCTACTACTCGATCTCCCAGGCCGAGGACGCAGAGCGAATTCGGACGCTGCGGTTCCTGGAGATGCCGCTGCCGGAGATTCGTGCTCTTCTGGCCGGCGACGCGGTTCGAACGAAGGCGTTGCTCGAAACCCATCGACAACGCCTGGTCGAGGAAGCTGACAAACAGCGATACGCCATCACCCTCCTCGAGACAATGTTGCGCGAGGAGCCACCCATGCAGTACGAGATCCATCTTCGGGAGACCGTGACCCAAACGGCGGCCGCAGTCAGAGGCAGAACGTGTTGGGCGGACCTCGAACCTTTCATCGCTGGGGCCGTGAAGGAGTTGTTCAGGGTCACCGGCGACCAGTGCCTGCGCCCGGCTGGCCCAATGTACGGCATCTACCACGTGGGCGAACTCGCGGAAGCGGAGCTCGAGCTCGAAATCGGTGTGCCGGTCTCCGCGCCGGTCGAGCCGCGCGGGAGGATCGTGGCTACCACAATCCTCGGCGGGCTTGTTGCGGCCACGGTGCACGCCGGTCGTTACGAGGATGTCGCCCCGGCCTACCGTGCCCTCGGCGAGTGGGTCCAGGAGCACGGCCACGAGACCGCCGGGACGCCGCGAGAGGTCTACATCGTCGGGCCGGAGCAGGTGGCGGAACCGGGCGCGCTCCGCACCGAAATCCTCTGGCCGATCCGATGATCGAGGTGTCCGGCTCCGAAGCCCGCGAGACTTTCGAGGCGCCGCCGAAGCGGGCGCCCTGCCGAATCGTCGCCTTTGATCACAGCCGCGTTACCGTCTATGGCGAATGCGAAGTTACGGCATACGACGAGGCCGACGTAACCGTCGTCGCTACGCCCGCCCTGACGCCGCCACAGCGATCAAAGCCTCCGCGCTGACTCGATAGCGACGCCAGAGCCTGGAATCAGAACGCCCGGCAGTTTGGCGCCGGGCGTTCTGCGTTTCTGCGAGTAACCGAGGTTACTTGTCGTGCTGCGTGTTCAGGGCCGCCTGGGCCGCCGCAAGGCGAGCCACCGGAACCCGGAACGGAGAGCAAGACACGTAGTTGAGGCCGATCTCGTGGCAGAAGCCGATGGACATCGGGTCGCCGCCGTGCTCGCCGCAGATACCAACCTTCAGGTCCGGCCGGGTCTTGCGACCCAGATCGACGGCCATCTTCATCTCCTGGACGATGACGGGGTCGAGCGACTGGAAGGGGTTGTACGGGAGGATCTTGTCCTCGACGTACTTGAGAAGGAACCCGCCCTCGGCGTCGTCGCGGCTGTATCCGAACGTCATCTGGGTCAGGTCGTTGGTGCCGAAGCTGAAGAACTCGGCGTGGTTGGCAATATCGTCCGCAACCCAGCAGGCTCGCGGGATCTCGATCATCGTGCCGAACTTGAAGTCCGGTCGAATGCCGGCGGCCTTTACGACGGCCTCGGCCTCGGCGTCGAGCAGCTTACGGGTTTCCTTGAGCTCATTCACGTGCCCGACGAGCGGGATCATGATCTCCGGTCGCGGGTCCTTGCCGGCCTTCTTCACGGCGATGGCCGCATTCAGGATGGCGCGGGTCTGGATCTTGACGAAGTCCGGAATCATCAGGCCGAGGCGGCAACCACGGAGACCGAGCATCGGGTTCTGCTCGTGCATCGACTTGATAGTCGCGAGCAGATCCTTGTCTTCCTGCGTGGCCTTGTCACCGGCCTTGGTGACCTTTACGAGCTGATCCTCGAGGTTCGGGAGGAACTCATGGAGCGGCGGGTCGATCAGTCGAATGACTACCGGCAGGCCGGACATCGCGGCAAGGATGCCCTCGAAGTCGCCCTGCTGGAGCTTCTCGAGCTTGCCCATTGCCGTCTTGAACTGGGCCAGATCGGCCTTCTCTTCGGCAGTGAGAGTCTCGCCGGCAGCGATCTTGTTCTCAGCCCGCGTGGCGACGTTGGCCACGAGGATTGCCGCACGGACGATCTCAAGGCGATCGCCTTCACGGAACATGTGCTCGGTGCGGCAGAGGCCGATGCCCTGAGCGCCGTAGCCACGAGCCTGAGCGGCTTCTTCGGGCTTGTCGGCGTTGGTCCAGATCATCAGCTTGCGGATCTTGTCGGCCCAGCCGAGAACCGTCTGGAGCTCGGGCTGGTCCTCGAAGCGTGCCTGAACGGTCGGGATGGCGCCGAGGAAGACTTCACCGGTGGAGCCATCGACGCTGATCGAGTCGCCCTGCTTGAAGGTGACGCCGGCGGAGGTGGCGGTGTTTGTGGCGTAGTCGACCAGCAGGTCCGTGCAGCCGGAGACGCAGGGCTTGCCGATCTGGCGAGCGACGACCGCGGCGTGCGAGGTCGCGCCACCGCGAGCGGTCAGAATGCCCTGAGCGACGGCCATACCGTGGAAGTCATCGGGTGAGGTCTCGACTCGAACGAGAACGACCTTCTCGCCCTTTTCGACCCACTCGACGGCGGTGTCGGCGTTGAAGACGGCCTTGCCGACGGCTGCGCCCGGGGAGGCGTTGAGGCCCTTGGCGATCGTCTTGGCAGCCTTGCGGACCTTCGGATCGAACTGGTCGCGGAGAAGCTGATCGACCTGCGCCGGCTCGATGCGGGCGACGGCCTCGGCCTCGGTGATGAGCCCTTCGTTGACCATCTGAACCGCGATCTTCACCGCAGCGGCCGCGGTGCGCTTGGCAATTCGGGTCTGGAGCATGTAGAGCTTGCCGCGCTCGATCGTGAACTCGAGGTCCTGAACATCGCGGTAGTGCTTCTCGAGCTGCTGCCCGATCTTGAGGAACTCGTCGTAGGACGCGGGCATCTCGTCCTTGAGGGCGCTGATGTCCTTGGGCGTCCGGATGCCAGCGACGACATCTTCGCCCTGGGCGTTGACGAGGTACTCGCCGTAAAGCTCGTTGGTGCCGTCGAAGGTGTTGCGCGTGAACGCGACGCCGGTGCCGGAATCGTCGCCCATGTTGCCGAAGACCATGGTCACGATGTTCACGGCGGTGCCGAGGTCGTGGGCGATCTTCTGGCTGTTGCGGTAGTCGTTGGCGCGCTTGCCGAACCAGGAAGCGAAGACGGCCTTGATGGCCAGGTCCAGCTGCTCATTCGGATCCGTCGGGAAGTCGCGGCCGGTGACCTTCTTGACGATAACCTTGTACTCGGCGACGAGGGCCTTGAGATCCTCGACGGTCAGGTCCGTGTCCTTGGCGCCGTGGCCGTGCTTTTCCTTGGCGGCGTCGAGCGGCTTGTCGAAGTCCTCGGCAGAGACGCCCATGACGATGCGGCCGAACATGCCGATGAAACGGCGGTACGCGTCCCAACCGAAGCGCTCATTGCCCGAAAGGGCGATCAGCCCGGCGAGCGTGGTGTCGTTAAGGCCCAGGTTGAGGACGGTGTCCATCATGCCCGGCATCGAGAACTTGGCGCCGGAGCGGACGGAGACCAGCAGCGGGTTCTTCGCATCGCCGAAGCCCTTACCGCTGGACTTCTCGACGGCCTTGACGGCCACGAGCACGTCGTCCCAGAGGCCCGCAGGCAGCTTCTCGCCGGCGGAGAAGTAGTCGTTGCAGGCTTCGGTGGTAATTGTGAATCCGGGGGGAGTCGGCAGACCGGCGTTGGTCATCTCTGCGAGGCCGGCACCCTTGCCGCCCAGCAGGTCCTTCATCGTGCCGTTGCCTTCGGCCTTGCCGTCGCCCCAGGCGTAGATGTACCGCTTGGCGGCCTTGTAGGTCTTGGTGCCGGAGTCGGCCATGGGGTATCTCTCTCCTTGATGTGGGGAGCTTGTCGCGTCGCGGGCTGCGGGGAGGCGCCCGAGCGACGGGTTCGCACTTTGTCCGTGAGATTGTACAGGTGCGGAACCACAGCCCTCGCTGCCGACCGGCACCGCCGCTAAGTCTATCGGTCCCGGCAAGGGCGGCCATTCGGCCCGAAAGTGCGGGACCGGCGCCTCGCGTCCGTCCACCCGGACAGCGCAGCACCGGCCACCACAGGTCCAATCGATTTCAGGAGGGCCGCGTCCCGCTTGACGCGGCCCCCCTTGCACCCTCTTAGGCAGTAATCGTCACCGTGCCGGTTGCCAGGACCGTGCCGTCGCTCGGCCGCGTGTAACGCATCTTGTAGGTTCCGGCTCCCAGCGCACCGAGTGCAGTGTCAGGAATGTGGCCGAAGATATCGTCGGTCTGGTCGGTAACGTTCACCGTTTCGGTATCCACGACAGTCTCAGTGCCGCTCGAATCGACGGTGGCGAGCGTAAGCGTAAGCGTGCTGCTCTTGGCCGAGTCGGTCAGGCGCGCAGCCCAGCCGATCGTGTCGGTCGTCTTGAATGTCGTACTGGCGCCGGACACAACCCACGTCTTCGAATCCAGCGAGGTTCCGAACGTAATGTTTCCGGGAACCTGAGTCGGCGCATCGGTGGCGCCGATAGTGATCGATGCCGAGCAGCCCGCGGCCGTAACGGCAACGAACAGCGCGACGGCGAGGGTGGCGACGCGGAGCCGCATGGCGCCGGACAGCGATCGCATGGGACAAGACCTCATAAGGGCTGCTAATGGATGCGGGCAGGCGACTGAGTCCCACCCGTACATACAGTGAACTGCTTCAGTATGCCTTCAGTGGAGGCCATCCAAACGGACGAATGCCATCGTGTCGACCTACGCGACTGCTCCGCCCTGGGTCCGCGCAATTCCCCACTCGATCCACTCCAGCCACTCCCCTATGCCCTCGCCCGTCGTTGCCGAGACCCCCAGCATCGGCACCTTCGGGTTGAGCAACCTCACGTCCTCCTCGAAGAGCCCGCGGTCGAACGTGAGATGCGGCGCGAGATCCACCTTGTTCAGCAGGATCAGGTCTGCGGCGGTCACGAGGTAGGGATGCTTGGCAGCCTTGTCGTCGCCTTCGGTGAGGCTGAACAGGCCGACCTTGACGTTCTGACCCAGGTCGAAGCCGACGGGGCAGATGAGGTTGCCCACGTTCTCGATGAAGAGCAGGTCCACGCCGGTCATGTCCACGTCCTCGAGAGCGCCGCGCACTTGACCGGCTTCAAGGTGACAGCCCTCGCCGGTAGAGATCTGCACGACTCGATCGCACCAGCGGGAGAGGCGATCGGCGTCTCGGCGGGTTGTCAGGTCGCCCACGAGGACCGCGGGGCGATGACGGCCGGCGGCGGAACCGGCGGTGCCCTCGGTCAACGCCCGCAGAGTCGCCTCCAGGAGCGCGGTCTTGCCACTCCCCGGCGCACCGATCAAATCAATCGCAAAAACCCGCCGGCGCGCCAATTCCGCGCGCACCACTCCCGCAATCTCGTCGTTCGCTTCGAGTACCCGCTCCGCCAGCGGGAGCTTCACCGTCCGAGAGCCTTCGGTCATGGAGCGTCCTCTTCGTCGATCGTCAGCGACACGATATCCAGCTCGTCGCCGCCGACCGGCGCCGGCGTCTCGTTGCCGCATTCACAGGATACGAACGGAACCCGGCTTTCCCAACTCCGGCCGCAGACGGAGCACGTGATGGTCCAGGGCAGCTGATCGATCGTCAGAACCGCGCCCTCCAGCGCTGTTCCGATGGTCACGGCCTGCCAGGACATCGCCATCGCCTCCGGCTCCAGGCCGCGAAGCGGACCCACCTTCATGTCCACGCCGCGGACCCGGGCGCCGGCCGGACCGTACTTGATCACCTGGGCGGCGAGAGCCTCGGCTATGGAAAACTCGTGCACGGCGGCATCCTAGCCCATTTTTGTCAGGCAAGACGCCCAAATCGCCTCTCAAAGTGGGTGGTCCCAAACGGGCAGGGCCGAATATCCCGGCCATAAGGGCCAAAGCGCGGGGCCTCCAGCCGTCGTACCACCTATAAGCTACTAATCACGTAAACGAACGCCCGCAGGCGCGCCCACCAATCCCCGCCGCTCCCACGTCACGGAACGGCGCTGACCCGAAAAGTGAGGGTATGGCACACATCCTCCTCGTGGACGACGACACCCAGCTGGTATCCGGCAACGTCGCCGCCCTCCAGGCGCTCGGTCATACCGTCGCCTCAGCCTCCACAACCGCCGAAGCCACCGAACTAATCCACCGCGAGGTCCCGGATCTCGTCGTGATGGAAGGCATGTTGGACGGAGCCTATGCAGGCTTCGACCTCGCCCGATCCCTCGCCAAGGACTTCCCCACTCTGCCGCTGATCATGCTGACGCGCGCTGATGAGCACTTCACCCGCAGCGAACGTTCAAAGCAGGACCGCGACGGCTGGCTGCCGGTCCAGCGCTACCTGGAGAAGCCGGTCTCCACGGACGTCCTGAGTTACGAAGTCGATCATCTGTTGCCGGGAGCCCACTGACCATGAGCTCACTCGTTGCATTCCTGATCGCATTCCCGCTCCTGCTTGGCGCAGTCCTGCTGCTCGTGACGCGGGCGTCCATTCGCAATCCGCTCGTGCTGCTCGGCGGCGCATCCATCATCGTCGCCTCGATCGTCACGGTCGTGACCTTCGGCAACGGCGACGGCATCTTCTTCGGCCTCCCGAACGGGATTGAGCCGGGCTACGCGCTACTGGCAGCCGAAATCGCGATGACCTCGTTCATCGTGGTGATCGGCCTGGCGAACCGCCGCTTCCTCGCTCCGGCCATGGCGCTGGTCCAGCTCGGCATCGCGCTCTGGCTGGAGCTGACCGGCCGCATGCCGGAGATCGACGCCCAGCGCCTCTTCTACTTCGACCGCCTCTCCATGATCATGGTCCTGATCATCGGGATTATCGGGACGCTGATCTGCATCAACGCCCTCGGCTACATGAGGGACTACCACCGCGCCAGCCCGATGATCAAGGGTCGCCGCAACGTCTTCTTCTCGCTCCTGTTCGTCTTCCTCGCCGGCATGTTCGGCCTGGTCACATCGAACAGCCTGCCGATGATGCTGCTCTTCTGGGAGATCACCACCCTCTGCTCGTTCCTGCTGATCGGCTACACCCGCACCAACGAGACGATCGGCTACGCCTTCAAAGCCCTCAACATGAACCTGCTCGGCGGCCTGGCGTTCGGCATCGCGATCGCGATCCTCGCCACCAACGGCCAGAGCCTGGAGCTCTCCGAGCTGACCAAGGGAACTGCCTCGGGCGTGCTGCTCGGCGCCGTGGCGCTTCTCTGCCTCGCCGGCATAACCAAGAGCGCCCAGATGCCGTTCAGCTCGTGGCTGCTCGGCGCCATGTACGCACCCTCCCCCACCTCGGCCCTGCTCCACTCGAGCACTATGGTCAAGGCGGGCGTCTTCCTTCTTCTGCGACTTTCGCCGGCCATCGCCACCACCCCGGTCGGCTATCTGGTGGCCTTCGTCGGCCTGGGGACATTCCTCTTCGTTTCGCTGGTGGCAGTCACCGAGCAGAACACCAAGAAGGTTCTGGCCTATTCAACGATCGGCAGCCTGGGGTTGGTCGTCGGTTGCGCCGGCGTGGGCGGACCGGAACTGATGTGGGTCGGCGTGATGATCATCATCTTCCACGCCCTGGCGAAGGGCCTCCTCTTCCTCGTGGTGGGCACGATCGAAAACCGGCTCTACACCAAGGACATGGAGAACTTCGACACTCTCCTGAGCCGCCTACCCAGGGTCAGCGTTCTCGCGCTGGTCGGCATGGCCGGCATGTTCATCGCCCCGTTCGGAATCGTGATCGCCAAGTGGGCGGCCATCCGGGCCTTCCTCAACGTGCCGGGCGGTCAGGGCGCCGTAATGATCCTGATCATGGCCTTCGGCAGCTCGCTCACGATCTTCTACTGGGGCAAGCTGCTGATCAAGGTTCTTTCCATGAAGAACATCGGCGAGTACGAGCGCTCGATCGAGGGCCGCGTTACCCGCTATGAGTGGTTCACCGAGAGCGCCCTCGCGATCGGCGTCCTCGCCTTCACGGCCCTGATCATGCCGATCTCGGACAAGGTCATCAGCCCGTGGGCGCTCGGCGCCTTCAATCAAGCCCCGCGAACGCTGCTCAACATCGAGCCGGCAATGCTGGTCGTCCTGCTGGCCGCGGTCCTTTTCCTGCCGCTTCTCGCGATCTGGGCATCGCACCGCAGCTATGACACCTCCGACTTCTACTCCAGTGGCCGGAACACCAACGCCCAACACGTGATGGGCGCCGCTCTGGGCGGCACCCGTACCGTGAGCCTGCGTAGCTACTACCTGGACGGCGTAATCAACGGGTCGCTCATCTTCCGGCTCGGAACGGCAACCTGCGCGGGAGTGCTCATCGCAATGGTCGTAACTGGAATGGTGGTCCGCTGATGTTTGCCTGGATCGCCGGAATTCTCTTCGTAGTCCTGGCCCCGATCTTCGGCGGGCTGCTGGTCGGATTCGACCGGATCATCAGCGCCCGAATGCAGGGCCGAGTCGGGCCTCCCCTACTCCAGCCCTTCTACGACTTCGGCAAGCTGCTCCAGAAGCAGGCCCGTCAGGTCAACCCCGTCGTTGAGCCGCTGATCCTGGGACACGTGGCCTTCATGGCCATCACCGGGCTTCTGCTGCTGAGCGGGACGGACATCATCTTCTGCGCCTTCGTCTTTGCCCTTTCGGCGCTCTTCCTGGTGCTGGCCGCCGGGTCGGTCAACTCGCCCTTCTCCAACGCCGGCGCCGAGCGCGAACTGATCGTCATGCTGGCCTCGGAGCCATTCTTCATCCTGATGATGGCCGCGGTCTGCAAAGTCACCGGCCAGAGCAGCTTTGCGGGCGTAATGGCCTCCAGCCACCTGGTGGCCCTTGAACTCCCCGGCGTGGTCCTGGCTTTCCTGATGGTGGCCACGATCAAGCTGCGGAAGTCGCCCTTTGACATCTCCACTTCCCATCACCCGCACCAGGAACTGGTCAGCGGCCTGACAACGGACATGTCCGGCCGAATGCTGGCCTACGTGGAGCTTGCCCACTGGTACGAGTCGGCCCTGCTTGCGACCTTCGTCGTTCTGCTCTTCAACTGGAGCATCGCCCTGGGCGTCGTGGTCTTCCTCGTCGCCTATTTCCTCGAAATCCTGGTGGACAACTCCACCTCACGCATCAAGTGGCAGCTCGTGCTCCGCTCCACCTGGATCGCGACGCTCCTCTTCTCCGGAGGCAACGTCCTGGTCCTCTTCCTTGTAGCCAGGTAGACATGATGTCCAACTTCAGTCGCTCGCCCTGGATCCTCCACTACGACGGCTCAAGCTGCAACGGCTGCGATATCGAGGTCCTGGCCTGCCTGACGCCGCTCTACGACGTCGAGCGCTTTGGGGTGCTCAACACGGGCAACCCCAAGCACGCCGACATCCTGCTCGTGACGGGCTCCGTCAACGAGCGGAACATCGAAATCATTCAGAACCTGTACCGCCAGATGCCCGATCCCAAGGTCGTCGTCGCGGTCGGCGCGTGTGCCTGCTCCGGCGGCATCTTCGCCCGCGCCTACAACATCCAGGGCGGGATCGACAAGGTGGTCCCGGTGGACGTCTACGTCCCCGGCTGCGCCGCCCGGCCGGAAAGCATCATCGACGGAGTCGTGCAGGGCATCGCCGCCCTCGAAGAGAAACGGAAGAAGACGGCTTGATGGATAGCGCGACGTTCCTCGCCAAAGTCGGCGAGTACCAGAAGGGCGGCTGGCGCCTGGCACTGATCAATGTGACGACCGTGATGGCGCCGACGGCGCCAAAGCACGGCGCCGCGGCCAACGAAGAAGATCCGGACGAGCCGACCACGCCGGCGGCAGAGGCACCCGGCGTCTTCGAGATCGCCTGGGCCTTCGCCAAGGGCAGCGACCTCGAGCTGATCCGCGAGCAGATCACGGTCGGCGACGCGGTTCCGAGCATCTCCGAGTTCTTCGGCGCGGCGTTTCTCTACGAGAACGAGATCCGCGAGCTGTTCGGCATCAACGTGACCGGCCTGAACCTGGACCTGCAGGGTCAGCTTTATCAGACGGCCACCAAGATCCCGTTCTCGCACCAGGCGGTCAAGGCGAGGCTTGCGGCAACTGCCGCCGCGGCTCTCGCCGCCACCACGGCACCGGCGGCCGGTGCGGCCGGCCCGGCTGCAACCGCCGCTTCGGAGAAGAACGCATGAAGACGACCGTCGTTCCGTTCGGGCCGCAGCATCCTGTACTGCCGGAGCCGCTGGTTCTGGACCTGATCCTGCAGGACGAGAAGGTCGTCGACGCGATCCCCACGATCGGCTACATCCACCGCGGCCTTGAGATGATGGTGGAGCGGGTTGAGTACACAGAGATGGGCTTCGTAGTGGAGCGCATCTGCGGCATCTGCAGCTTTATGCACGGCATGGGCTACTGCGTCTCGCTGGAAAGCATCATGGGAGTGGAGATCCCCGAGCGGGCCGCCTGGCTGCGCCTGATCTGGGCGGAGATCTCCCGGATTCAGAGCCACCTGCTCTGGCTGGGTCTGGGCGCGGATGCTTTCGGCTTCGAGAACCTGTTCATGCACTGCTGGCGGATGCGCGAGGAGATCCTCGACATCTTCGAGAAGACCACCGGCGGGCGGATCATCCATTCGGTCAACCGCATCGGCGGCGTAAAGCGCGACATGAGCGACACGGAGCTGGCCGCGATCCTGGTGCAGCTTCAGGACCTCGGCAAGGAATTCAAGAAGACGGCCCACGTCTTCGGAACCGATCCTTCGATCAACCACCGGCTCGGCGGCGTCGGCATCCTCTCCATGGAGGACGCCGCGGCAGTGGATTGTGTCGGCCCGATGGCTCGAGCCTCCGGCCTTGCCGTGGACACCCGCCTTGCCGGCAAGAACTACTACGACCGCATCGAGTTCGAGCCGATGGTCGAGACCGCCGGCGACTGCCTGGCGCGAGTCGTCGTCCGGATGCGCGAGATCGAGCAGTCGATCGACATCATCAGGCAGGCCATCGAGAAGATGCCCAAGGGCGACGATCAGGCCCTCGAGATCCGTCCCCGCGGCAACCCGCAGGGCGAAGTCTTCACGCGGCTCGAGCAGCCGCGCGGTGAGGTCCTCTACTACGTCAAGGCCAACGGAACAAAGAACCTGGAGCGGTTCCGGGCCCGCACCCCAACCTTCGCCAACATCCCGGCCATGATCAAGCTCGTCAAGGGCTCGGACCTGGCGGATGTGCCGAACATCATCCTCACCATCGACCCCTGTATCAGTTGCACGGAGCGCTGAGATGGCCAACCCATTGACCTTGCCAATGGTGCCTCGGGCGCTGAAGAACCTCTTCTCAAAGCCCGCGACCCGGCGCTATCCCTACGAGATCCGGGAGCGCTTCGACGGCGCGCGCGGGACCATCGAGTACAACGTGGAGACGTGCAACTACTGCATGCTCTGCGCCCGGCGCTGCCCTGCCGCCGCAATCACCGTCTCGCGCGAGAACGGCTACTGGGCCATCGAGCATCTCACCTGCATCGGCTGCAACGTGTGCGTAGAGGTCTGCTCCAAGAAGAGCCTGACCATGTCCAAGAACTCCAAGCCAGTTCACACTCGCGCCGACGTAGGCCCGCAGGGTCAGCGCCCCGGCCACGAGGAGTGGTACAAGCCGGTTCCGGAACCGGGCGAATAAAGGCCGGGCGGCGCCGCCCCGCCTGATATCGAACCCTCGAGCCGGTCGGTCCCCAGCGGATCGGCCGGCTTCTTTGCGTGCCTCATAATCCCGACCATGCCGGCCAACCAACCAACGAGCGCCTCGCAAACCAGCATCATCGTCATCGGCCTGGGCAATCCCGTGCTCGGCGACGACGGCGTGGGCTGGCGCGTCGCGGATGAGGTTGAGGCGGCGCTCGGTGCGGCGCGGGCGGCCGGCCGGACAATGCCGGCGGTGCGCATTGAGCGCCTCGGCGTCGGTGGCCTCACGCTGATGGAGACGGTCTCCGGCTACGACGCCGCGATCTTCATCGATGCCGCCCAATTCCCCGGCCGGCCACTAGGTGAGGTCCGCTCCGGACCGTTCTCCGACCTTGAGGGCGGCGGTGCCGGCCACCTCGACTCGGCCCACGACGTGTCGCTCGACTCCGCCCTGGAACTGGGCCGCCGGCTCGGCGCCGACCTGCCGGACCGGATCGACACGGTCACAATCCAGATAGAGGCCAGGGACGAGTTCGCGGAGGGGTTGAGTCCGGCGGTTCAGGCCTCCGTCCCGGCAGCCGCGGCAGCAGTCATGAAGCTGCTCGAGGCGACCGGCTGACGGCGGGACAGATTGCCTTAGTCGCCTGCTGGTCCCACGATCGCAACTTCCGACTACCGCGCCGCCAGCACTGCCAGAAGGACCACGAACAGCAGGGATCCCAACGTGAGCACGAGGGCGCAGCCGCAGGATCGGAACTGCCACAGGAGAGCCAGGAACATCGTGCCGGCGGAGTTGCCACTTCCGGCGGAACGAGCCTGGTACTGATACGGCTGTTGCGACTGGAATGAGTATGGAGAGGCCTGAGCTGCCGGTGGGGCCTGGTATGGCAGCGAAGCCGGTCCTTGAAACTGGGCCGGTGGCGGCGGCATGAACTGAGGCGCGGCCGGTGGCTGAATGGCGGCCGGAGGCATGCTCGGCATCTGAGTCCCCGACACCTGGGGCGGCACAGGGGCGGCGAATTGCATTCCGCACTGCGGACAGAAACTCGTCCCGGGTACAAGAATCGCCATGCAACGAGGACAGGAGTACCAGCGAAACACTCCCCTTGATGGTGGTCCGGGCACGCATCCCCTAAGCGCCCACGGTGCCGAGAAGATTACAGGACTTGCGGTGGCTCTGACTCGCATCCGCACCGCAGTCCGGCTGCGCCGGCCACCACGCCGTAGCCCCTGAGGCCATCAGCGCGTATGACCACCTCCACCCCGCCCCCTGACCCGCGCATAATCCCCTCCGACACCACCCCTCCGAATGGGTGGCGACGTGACCAATGGCAGGGTGGTATGGGCCGCAATCGGCGTAGCCCGCACGGAGCCGGACGGTCACTATACTGGTTGAAGTATTAGTAGCGTACGCAACGTTTACGCGAGTACTCAGCGGAGAGAAATGCACCCGATCGTCGCCAAAGAGCAGTTGTCGCCGAACGTCACCCGGCTCGTCGTGGAAGCCCCGCGAATCGCGCAGATCCGCCGGCCCGGCCAGTTCGTCATCGTGCGGAGTGGCCCCGGCGGCGAACGCATCCCGCTGACCATCGCGGACGTGGACAAGGCATCCGGCACCATCTCGCTCGTGATCCAGGCCGTCGGCAAGACCACCTTTGAGCTGACCGGCCTCAACGTCGGCGACTCGATCCAGGACATCGCCGGCCCGCTCGGCAACCCAACAAAGCTGCTGGAATCGGGCCATGCAGTTTGCGTCGGCGGCGGCGTCGGTACCGCAGTGGTCTACCCCATCGCCCAGGCCCTGGCGGCCAACGGCGTGAAGGTGACGAGCGTCATCGGCGGGCGATCCAAGGAATGGGTCATCTGCGAGGAAGAGCTCAAGGCCTGCGGCGACGTGATCGTATGCACGGACGACGGCAGCTACGGCCGCCACGGCTTCGTGACCGAAGCGCTCAAGGAACTCTGCGAAGCCGGCGGCATCGGCGAGGTCTACGCCGTCGGGCCGGTCCCGATGATGCGGGCCTGCTCGGAGTTGACCCGGCCGTTCGCAATCAAGACGACCGTCTCGCTCAACTCGATCATGATCGACGGCACCGGGATGTGCGGCGGCTGCCGCGTCTCGATCGACGGCAAGACGGAATACGCCTGCGTCGACGGCCCCGAATTCGACGGCCACAAGGTCGACTTCCGGCAGATGGCGGACCGCCTCACCACCTACCGCGAGTCCGAGCAGGCGGCGCTCGCCCGCTGGACCGAAGAGCATCCGCAGGCAGCCTCATGACCGAGCCGAGGAACATGGACGAGATCATCGATACCCTGGCCGGCCGCTCTGCCGCAAACCACGAACCGCTCCCCAAGAAGGAGCGGATGAAGATCCAGCGCGGTGCCATGCCAGAGCAGGACGCCATGGCGCGCGCCAGGAACTTCGCCGAGGTCAACCTCGGTTACACGGAGCAGCTGGCGATCATGGAGGCCGATCGCTGCCTCCAGTGTCCCAAGCCCTTCTGCATGGACGGCTGCCCCGTCGCCGTCAACATCCCGAACTTCCTCCGCCTCCTGAGCGAGGGCAACATCAAGGGCGCGGCGGACTCGCTGCTGAGCGACAACGCTCTGCCGTGTGTCACCGGCCGCGTCTGCCCCCAAGAAACCCAGTGCGAGCAAGTCTGCCTCCGAGCCAAGACCGGCACACCCGTGGGCATCGGCAATCTCGAGCGCTTTGTCGCCGACTGGGCCCTCAATAATCGCGACGCCTTCGTCGACGCACAGCCTGCGCCTTCAGGCAAGACCGTCGCCATCGTTGGCTCCGGCCCGGCCGGCCTCAGCGCCGCGGGCGAGTTGACCAAGCGCGGCCACAAGGTCACGATCTTCGAGGCCTTCCACGCCGCCGGCGGCGTCCTGCTCTACGGCATCCCGGAGTTCCGCCTTCCTAAGGACATCGTCCAGAAGGAAGTGGACCGGCTGGTCGCCGATGGCGTCGAGATCCGACCCAACCAGATCATCGGCAAGACATACACCCTGCCTGAACTGCGCGAGCAGTTCGACGCGGTCTTCGTGGCCGTCGGAGCCGGGCTGCCGGTCTTCATGAACGTGCCCGGGGAGAACCTCAAGGGCGTCTATTCCGCCAACGAGTACCTGACCCGGGTCAATTTGATGGGCGCTTACAACCCGGAATCGGACACGCCGATTCTCCACGGCAAGCGTGTCGCGGTCGTCGGCGGCGGCAACGTGGCGATGGACTCCGTGCGAACCGCCCGCCGCCTCGGCGCCGCCGAATCCGTCTGTGTCTACCGCCGCTCGCGTGACGAGCTCCCGGCCCGGGCCGAAGAAGTCCACCACGCCGAGCAGGAAGGCGTTCGGTTCGACTTCCTCGTGGCGCCCGTCGAGGTGCTGGGCGACGACAAGGGCTGGGTCACCGGCCTCAAGTGCGTTCGCATGGAGCTGGGCGAGCCCGATGCGTCGGGCCGTCGCCGCCCCATCGAAATCCACGGCTCGGAGTTCATCTTCGAGTGCGACATGGTCATCGTCGCCATCGGCACCAAGTCCAATCCCCTGCTGACCTCAACCTCTCCGGACCTGAAGGTCAACAAGTGGGGCTACATCGAGATCGACGCAAACCTGCAGACCTCGATGGAAGGCGTCTTTGCCGGCGGAGACATCGTCCGCGGCGCGGCCACGGTCATCCTGGCCATGGGTGACGGCAAAAACGCGGCCAAGAACATCGACAAGTATCTGCGCGGCGAGCTGCCGGCCCCGATCGAGATCGTCAGCGAGACCGCGGCGGCGCACTAGTTTCCGAGGCGCAGGACGCCCGACGCCTTGACCGTCGGCCGAGCAAGCCCGAGCCGTCAACCCGTCTTAGTGACTGATCGCCACCGTGGCCAGCGCCACCAGGTGGTTCCGAGCTGCGGTCACGTCCGCAATGCCGGTGACGATGGTGTCAAGCAGCCAGTAGATGGTGCTGCCCTTCCGGACGATCACCTCTTCCTGCTTGTCGCCCAGCGAGATCAGATTGTGGTAGATGGCTTCGTCCCCAGGGCCCGCGAGTTCGACGATTGCCCAATTCAGGGCTCCGGTTGTCGTGGTCGTGCGCTTGTACTGAGTCATCTGGGCACTCGCCGCGGCGTCCGACGCAAAGCCGAAGACGTAGACCGTGACTGTCCATGGGTGGGTGGCGTCTGTGTTGGCCTGAAACTTGCAGGTACTCCCCCCGGTGGAACCGACCGGTGGGACCGTGGTGTCGACCGCGCCATCCGCGAAGGTCGCCCCGAACTCGGTTCCAATCTGGTCCTTGGTCAAGACTGAACAAGCTTGAGGGGCCTGGCCGCCCATCTGCTGGCTTGCCGCCGCCTGCTCACTTGACCCCGGCTGCTGACTTGCCGCCGCCTGCTGACTTGCCGCCGCCTGCGTCTGGCTGCCGGTCGCCGGCGCGCTGGAGCCACTGGAGCCGCTGGAACAACCGGCCACCAGGCTGATCGCCGCAATGGCAGCAATGAGGTATGAAGCTCTTCGCGACATGTGTGTTCCCCCTGGATTGTTGAGCGATCGACTCGTAGATAATCCATCTACTCACCATTCGAAACAAGACTCAACGGCAGGAGTCCCGACCAGCGCACGAGTGATCGAGCAAGGCGATGGCAACGCCGCGTCTATGGGCGGCGCGACTATCCTTCAGCCAGGGCGGCAGGCGCGGCCGACGCCGCAGGCGAATTGAGCTCCCCGTCCTGCCTCTTCCAGCCCGTGATCCAGATCGCGGTGGCCCCGAACGTGACCGCAGCAAACACGCTGACGCCGAGAAACGGCGTGATGATGTACATCTCGGCCAACACGTAAACCCCGACGAGAATGCGCGTGCGCCACGGCTCGGCCAGCCCGGAGCCGGTTCCGCCGGCCGCCCAGAGGAGCATCGGCAGCACCATCGCCGCCTCGTACTGAAGCGAGTGCGGACTGACGACGATGCCGACTAGACAGGCGCCGGCCCCGGCTTCGGCGATCGGCGAGCGGAGCAGGCGCGGCAGCGCGGCGACGGCCACAGCCACCGCCGCACCGTAGGCGATCAGAGAGGGGACGCCGTGGCCCATCATCAGCCCGGGCAGAGCCACGGTCTTGTTGACGTTCTGGTAGGTGTCCAGAGCGAAATAGCCCGACGTCAGCGAGAGCCAGTGCATCGGCCACATCCAGTCGCCCGCGCTGCCGGCCACCCCGAGCAGATACCAGCCGACCGCCACTCCCATCGCCACGAATAGCGAAGTCCACTGCCGGCGCAGGACCAGCAGAGCGAACATCGGCAGGGCCAGCGTCGGTTTGTAGAGCATCGCCCCCACCGCAAGGCCTGCTAGAACGCGCTTGTCGCGGCGGAGACAGTCGATGCCGATCACGGCAAACATCATGGCCAGCGGCGCGTTTTGGCCCGTGGCGGCAGCGGCCAGAATCGGCGTCCAAGCGAGCGCCGCGATGACCCCGACCTTGCTCTCCAGGCCGTACGTCCGCGCGCCAACGTAGCCTGCCGTCGCTCCCGCCAGCGCTATGACTGCGGCATGGACCCAGAAGGCCGCCGCCATCGGGATGTAGCCCAACGGGCTGTAGAGCCAGGCTGTTCCCGGCGGATAGAGGAATTGCCACGGCTTGAACCCGTGGGCCAGCTCCCATACGGTCTGTCGAGCCGGATCGAGCAGATCCGGCGAGCCAGCGAGTTTGCCGGCATACCAGAACTGGGGGAAGTCCACGAAGCCGTTGAAGGGCCCACCAACGATGAGAACGGCGCTCGCGGCGGCCAGCCCGATAGACCAGAGCCAGAACCGCCGGCGGGCGATCCTCAAAGGCAGCGGCCGAGCGGCTGTCGTCATCACGCCGCAGATCCCGGGTCGATGGTCCGCGCGCGGAGCTCAAACCGCGGCTCCGGTCCGAACGGACGCCAGCGCCAGAGCCAGAGCGCCGTGGCCACGATCACCACGACGGCCACGCCGCTGACAAGGGTGAATTCAGACACGAGCCAGAAGAGGCCCAGCGGCAAGGTGATGAAGACGAGCCGCGTCCGCCACGGCTCCGAAACGCCGCCGGCGGCGACCCAGACGATGATCGGCAGCATCAGGCCCGCCTCGTAACCCCATACACGCGGCCCCACGGCCAGAGCCAGCAAACAAGCTGCGGCCCCGGCCTCAACGATCGGGGCGCGCCGCAGGCCTCGCAGGGCGAGCAACACGATCGTCGCCGCGCTGACATTGGGCAGCCACGGCGGCACCCCCGGCAGGCGCCCGATCAAGCCCGGAACGCTGATCGCCTTGTCCGCATTGCCGACCAAGTCGCGGGCCAGCCACGGCTGCAGACCGTTCCACCAGGCCATGGGCCAGCCCCAGTCCCCCGCCGCGGCCGGCACACTCGCCAGATAGCCGGCCGCGACAACCGCACCGGTCACGATGAGGGCCTGCCAACGGCCGCGCAGCACCAGCAACCCGATCAGAGGCAGCGCCAGAGTGGGTTTGTACATCATCAGTCCACATGCCAGGCCGATCTCGATGGGTCGGTCACGCCGCAGGGCATCGATCGCCCACAGGGCCAGCACGACGGCGAGAGGCGCGTTCTGGCCCATGACTGCACCGGCGGTGCAGGGCGCCCACGCAAACGCCAGGAGCAGAGCCACATTCGGGGCGAGATCAAAGGCGCGCGCCGCCAGCAGACCGGCCAGGGCCACGAGACCCAGCATCACCACGGCGTGGATCACGAAGCCTGACCAGATCGGCAGCGGGGCAATAGGCGCATAGAGATACGCAACCGCGGGCGGATACGGCCAGTCCAGCATCGGCACGCCGTGAGCCGCCTGCCAGGCGATATGCCGGGCAGGATCCACCAGGTCGAGCGTTCCGACGGTTCCACCACCGGCCCAGAACGCGGGGAAGTCAGCCCCGCCATTCTGGACGGCGGTATCTATCGGGACGATACCGAGAAGGGCCAGCGCCATGCCCCAAAGCCGAACGCGTTTCGGCGGCAGGGGCAACCGGCCGAGCTTCGTCCGGAACGGCCAGTCGCGCGCTCCGGCCGCAGGGGCCGGTTGCGCCTTGTCGGCCGCCGACGCCGAACTCACGGCTGCGGAACAGCCTCCGGCCGCATGCGAGCCTTCGCCAGGCGTTCCTCGATGTACGGCTTGACCTGCGAGAGATCGACTCGGATCTGCTCCATCGTGTCTCGATCGCGGATGGTCGCCTGGCCGTCTTCCAGCGAGTCGACGTCGATCGTGACGCACCAGGGCGTGCCGATCTCGTCCTGGCGCCGGTAAAGCTTGCCGATCGCCGCGGTGTCGTCGTAGACGGCCATCATGTCCTGGGCCAGGTCCTCGCGCAGAGCGTGACACTTGGCCACGATCTCTTCGCGCTTCTTGAGCAGCGGCAAGACGGCCACCTTGTACGGCGCCAGCTCCGGGTTGAACCCGAGTACCACGCGCTTCTCGCCGCGGACTTCCTCCTCACGGTAGGCGTCGATCAGGAAGGTGAAGGCCGCGCGGTCACCGCCCGCGGAAGTCTCGACGATCCACGGGACGTACTTCTCCTCCGTCGCCGGGTCGAAGTACTCGAGGTTCTCGCCGCTGGCCTCCTGGTGCCGCCCGAGATCCCAGTCGCCGCGGTTATGGATGCCCTCGAGTTCCTTCCAGCCGAACGGGAAGCGGTACTCGACGTCCCAGGCTTCTTTCGCGTAGTGAGCCAGTTCGTCCGGACGGTGCTGGCGGAAGCGCAGACGGGCCGGATTGACGCCGTAGCGCACATACCAGGCCATCCGGCGCGGCTTCCAATCGTTGAACGCGGCCGCCGCCGTCTCCGGCTTCACGAAATACTGCATCTCCATCTGCTCGAACTCGCGCATCCGGAAGACGAAGTTACCGGGGCTGATCTCGTTGCGGAAAGCCTTGCCGATCTGAGCGATGCCGAACGGCAGCTTCTTGCGGGCGGTCTCGCGAACGTTCTTGAAGTTGACGTATATGCCCTGAGCCGTCTCCGGGCGGAGATAGACCTGCGCGGCCTCTTCCTCGACCGGGCCCATGTAGGTCTTGAACATCAGGTTGAAGCGGCGCGGGGCGCTCAGCGGGCCCTGATCGGCCGGGCACTTGAGGCCCAGGCGGTCGATGACCTCGGGGTCCATCAACTCCGTGTTGGTCAGATTCTCGCAGCCCGGCAGTTCATCGAGGCGATAGCGGCGGCGGCAGGTCGTGCACTCCACCAACGGGTCCGTGAAGTTGGCCACATGGCCGGAGGTCACCCAAACCTGGGGCGCCATGATGATGCTGGCGTCCAGCCCCACGATGTCCGTCCGCTCCTGAACCATGGCCCGCCACCAGGCCCGCTTAACGTTGTTCTTCAACTCCACGCCGAGCTGCCCGTAGTCCCAGACGGCGTTGATGCCGCCGTATATCTCGGAGCTCGGGAAGATGAAGCCGCGCCGCTTGCTCAGCGAGACGATCGTCTCCAGGTTCGCGACGGATGGCCCCGGGTCGTCGGCCTGGACTTCTGGCTTGTCGGCGGTCAATGCGGTCTCCTCGAGCACAGGCGCTGGAATTGCCTGGTGCGATGCGGTTATTGGGCGGGCGAATCGGCGGCCGAACGGTCGAACACTCGAGCGATCGAAAGCCTGGGGCGCAATTCTCGCATGCCGGAGATACGCAGGCGCACGTGTCCCGTCGCCTCCGCCAACGCCGCCGACGCGTCGGGGTCCGCCGCGAGGATCGGCCCGTTGCCATCAGCCCCATTCTTCACGACATTGCAATGAAATCCGCCGCATTTCCCATCGAGTTACGCAGGAATCGGACTAACCTCGACCAGTCGTAAGGTCGTGTGCCATGGACTCACAGGAACAATCAACGCAGCCCCATACGCTGGCCCGGAATCTCAGCGTGCTTCTCGTCGAGGACGATCCCGGCGTCGCCCTGTTGGCCGCCACATGGCTTCGGAGGCTTCACTGCCGGGTCACAGTCGCCACAGACGGGAATGAGGCCGAGAGGATTGCCGCCCTTCGCACAGCACCGTTGGACTTGCTCGTGGCCGACGTGATGCTGCCCGGCATGCGCGGCCCGGCCCTGGCCGGGGCCGTGCGCCGTCATCACCACGAGACTGCCGTCCTGTTCACCAGCGGCTACTCGCCGGAGCTGGTCAGTGAGTTGTTCGCATCACACATCGACACGGCGCTGCTGATCAACAAGCCGTATACGCTGGCCCAGCTGGAGGCCGGCATACATGTCGCCCTGGCCAGAAGGGCCGGCCGTCGCGCCATCTGAGGGCTCGCCCTTCCGGGTCAGACGGCAGATCGGCCGGTTGCCTACACTTGGCCCACGACTGCGCCCGAAGGGTGAGCGGCGGCTAGTGGGATGATTCGCCCATGGGGCTTTTAGGATTCATTTCCAAGCGAGGTCGATGGCTGGCCAGGCGAGTGACGCTGGCGGCCGGTCTAAGCGCGCTTGTCGTCGTATGCGCGAGTTCGGGCATGGGACCTCGTGTCTCCGGAAAGACCGCACCGACCACCCCCAATCGAGTCGAGGATGTGGCCGCAATGCCAACGCTCGCGCCCAGCCCGAGCCCAGGCCCGAGCTCGACTCCGGAGGTCGCCGCAACGGAGCCGCCCGCAGGAGATATCGCGACCGCCCTGGAGTCACGACCGACGTGGCTCACTTACGCGTCGTCCACGTACCACTTCAGGATCAACTACCCGAAGGGCTGGTACGCCTCTGAAAATCAGATCCAGGGCTGGGCCGTGATCTCCGGCTGGGACGACTCCAACGTATCCATAACCTGGCGCACGATTCCGACCGGCACCACGCTGAGCAACATCTCGGATGAAGTCTGGAAGGCGATGCACGACAACAACTTCACCGTGATCGACAGCGACCCCGGCGTAATCTTCGGCCTGCCTGCCCGGATCATGACCGTCGATGGGGTCTCGTCGCTCGGCCATGCCCGCCACGGCATCGTCGGGATCGTCGTGACGGCCACGGGTCGTTATCGAGTCGAGTTGTGGACCAGACCCGGATCGGAGCAGAACGACGTAACGCTGTTCAACTCGCTCCTCTGGACCTTCGCGATCGCGTAGCCGGTACTGGCCGAGTGATGGCGGCCGGTTGGCCGGCCTAGGTCAGCGGCATGAGCGGCTCTCGCCTCCGGCGGCGCACCTCGTCCAGAAAAGCAAGAGATCGAGCGTCACGGTCCAACGAAAAGTGCAAGAAATCGCGCATCGCGCCCTCGACCTCACGCTCCACGTCCGGCGGTAGCCGCAGCGCCGCCAGCGCCTCAACATCCATGCGTTGGTACGCTTTCAGCATCTTCAGCGCCTCCACGGAGAGTGACGTTCTATCGTCGGGCGGTCCGGGGCAGCGATAGCAAAGGACGCCTCCGAGCGGCGGGACCCACCGGAACTTCTCGTCTGCCTCGAGAACCCGGTCGCACTCTACGCAGCGGTCCACTTCGGGCCGGACGCCCAACTCGTCCGCGAGCCGCACCTCGTACCAGCGGGCGACTCTGCCGGCATTCATGCCGGCGTCCAGGAGCTCGTAGGAGCGCCGCAGTAAGGCGTACAGCCCTTCCGTCTGGTGCCGCTCCTCTATCGCCTTGTCGGCCAGCTCCGCGAGGTACCAGGCCGTCGCCGCCGACTCGAGCGAGTCGCGCAAACGCAACCAGGCATGGATGACCTCCACCTGAGTCACGACGTCGAATGTCCGGCCGCGAGCCAGGGCGACACGCAACTCCGCCAGCGGCTCCAGCGCGCCCCCAAGGCGGCTCGTCGTCCGGCGTACACCCTTGGCGATCGCCTTGAACTTGCCGTGTTCCGGCGTAAACAGGGTCATGATGCGGTCCGCCTCGCCATAGTCGAAGCGGGACAGGACTATCGCGTCGGTGACATAGAGGCGCGGGGCGGGCATGACCTCACGCTACCACTTGCCGGGCCGGGCGGCCGGGCCTAGATCCGGCGGTCGTAGTTTGCGGCCTTCGGCCCAAGCTCTGGGCGGCCGAGGAGCAGCGACTGGACCCATTCCGTGAGCCGCCGGCCCAGACGGCGGCAAGCCTCGGCATCTGCCTCGTCACGCGGCCGGCCCGCACAAACCGCGCCGTAATGGAGCGTCCGCCCCGGGCCAACGTAATCCGGGATCCCAAACGTGAGCAACCCAAAGTTCATCATCACAAGGAGCAACTGGACACACGTGTTTTCGCCGCCGCCGTTCGTCCCACCCGATGACGCGAAGGCCGCCCCGATCTTTCCCTCGATCTTCGGCCAGATCGGTATGGCGGTTTCGTCCCAGAACCGCTTCATCTCCCACGAGATCGTGCCCGTACAGGTCGGCGAGCCGGCCGCAAGCCCATCGCACCAGACAAGGTCATCGGCCGTGGCTTCGTTGACGCTCCGCAGCCGGACCTCCGTGTCCGGGACGCTCATGGCCCCCTCGACGACGAGGTCTGCCATCAGCCTGGTATTGCCGGTCGTCGTCTGGTAGAGGACGAGAATGCGGGCCGGGCGCGTCTCGGTGGTCATGCTGGCGATCATAGCCATGCCGGACCAGCGCGTGAACTGCCGGTGTTCTTCGCAGCCGGCGGCGACGACCTCGGCTATCCTCCCGGCATGAACGAGCACGACGCGGCTCCGGCCCAGAGCCCCACCCCCGGACCTCGCACTGATCGAACTCGGATTCGCCGCCACGCGGACCGTGCCGTCCCCGAGCGAATCGAGGAGTTCCTGCGCGCCGGGCTGGTCGCCCACGTCGCCTGTGTGGATGAAGGCCAGCCGCGCCTGATCCCGTTCCTCTACCACTACGAAGCGGGCCACGTCTATATCCACGGCTCGGCGGCCAACGCCACTCTCAAGCTGCTGCGCGATGGGCGCTCCGTGGCCGTGGTCGTCACAACGCTGGTGGAACTTGTCGCCTCCAAGCTCGCCTCGGGCCATACCGCCAACTACCGGAGCGTCGTCGCCTACGGGAGCGGCAGCCGGGTCGAGGATCTGGTGGAGAAACGCCGCGTCTTCGAGGCCATGACTTCCCGATACTGGCCGGGCCGAACGGCGCCGGTGGACTACGCCACGGCCACCGATGACGACCTGCGCCTAGTCGAACTGACCGACATTCAAATCGATGAAGCATCCGCCAAGATGCGAGAGGGCGGCTCGATGCACCCGGAAGATGACGACTCGGGCCATCCCGGATCGGCGTTCATCACGCCCGTCTGAGGCGGCGTCGGGCGGCGGCCGGCTGCGCGGTGCGGTACTCGATGACCGTGCAACAAGAGCCAACGGACGGGTTGGTATGATTCGCTCGTGAAGATGACCCTCAACCTACCCGAAATGGTCCTCGATACCGAGCAGGAGATCCTCCGGCTCGTGACCGGGACCGACGCACCGACAGCCGGCCTATACGAAATGTGCCGCTACCACATGGGCCTTGACGGCAGCGGCTCGTCCGGCAAGCGAATGCGGCCACTCCTGGGGCTTCTCACTTACGCCTCAGTCAGGGGCGATTACCGCGACGCGCTGCCCGGCGCGGCGGCCGTGGAGCTGGGCCACAACTTCAGTCTGGTCCACGACGACATCGAGGACGGGGACACGGAGCGTCGTCACCGCCCCACCCTCTGGGTTCGGCACGGCGTTCCGCAGGCGATCAACGCCGGAGACATGCTGTTCACGCTGAGCCGCAAGGCGCTCCATCGACTGACGGATCTGGGCTACTCGGACACCAAGGTCCTGCGCCTGATGCGCCTCCACGACAACACCTGCCAGGCCTTGTGCGAGGGCCAATACCTGGACATCTGGGCCAGCGAGCAGGCCGAGCCGATGTCGGTGGATCTGTACTTCAAGATGATCGGCGGCAAGACGGCAGCCCTCATCTCCGCGTCTGTCGAAGCCGGCGCCGTCCTCGCCACGGACGACGAGGCCGTGATAACTCGCTATAGGGACTTTGGTTGGGCTTTGGGCCTCGCCTTCCAGCTCAACGACGACCTCCTGGGTATCTGGGGCGAACAAGCCGCCACGGGCAAGGAGCCAACCGACGTGGCCCGGCACAAAATGACGCTGCCGGTGATATATGCCTTCGAACATGCCGACGAAGCCGACCGAGCCGCCCTGACGGCCATCTGGCACACGGCCGAACCCACGGACGCTCAGGTCGCCGAGGCCGTTGCCATGCTGGAGAAAATAGGCGGCCGAGACTACACCCGCGACCAGGCCCGCTCCTACCGGGACATGGCTCTGGCCGAACTGGATGCCGCCGGCGTCATCGATGCCGAAGCCCTGGACGCGCTGCGGGGAATCATCGTGAGCGTCATCCAGGCCTAGCCGGACAATCGCAGAGAGCAGAGCTATCCCAGCGAGTGGCTCGTGATCATCCGGCCCGAGATCGCATCCACCATGACGATCGCACGCGGCCCGGGGCCGCTGGTTGCCGGAATATCCGGCAAGCCCTGCCATGACATCGAGACGACCCAGGCCAGCTTGGCGACGGCTCCGGTGCACGTATCGTGCATCGAGACGAGCAAGACCTCTCGAATGTAGCCGCCGGTATAGACCTTATTGGCGACATCGATCGCGACCGACGCGGTCGTCGACGGCGGGGTCGTTGCCGGTTCCAGGCGGAGACATACGGCGTCCAGGTCATCGAGGCTCCAGCCTTCGACTCGAGTCGTACCGATCCCGCGCAAGAACTGGCTGACCGGGCTGCGGTGGTCGTACACCACCCAGATCGACGCCCAAGCGAAGGCGACCACGGCGATCAACGAAATGGCGGTCTGATGGCATTTCATCCAGCGCACGGTCGTGATTCCTTCCCTACCGTGCCGTGTTCTTGCTCGATTCGCCGGACTTGCCTTCGTCATCGGCGTCGTCGTGATGATGCTGCCGGACCGCGTAGACCTTGCCAACCCGGCGCCCGTCGGTAGTCTCGACGGTCAAGGTCAGCCCATGCTCCGGGACTTCTACCTTGTCGCCCGGCCTCGGCACCCCACCAACGCGGTGGTAGATCAAGCCGCCGACCGTGTCGTACTCCTCCGAATCCTCAAGCGACCCGAGGTCCACGTTGAACAGCTCGCCCAGATCATCGACCGATGCCCGCCCGTCGATGCGAGCCTCATCATCCGAGATGCGGACGATGAGCGGCTCCTCCACGTCGTACTCATCCTGAATGTCGCCGACGATCTCCTCGAGCAGGTCCTCGATCGTGACCATGCCGGCGGTACCACCGTATTCGTCCAGAACAATGGCCAGGTGGACTTTGCGACCCTGGAGCTTGTGGAGAAGGTCGTCGATCAGAATGGACTCGGGCACAAAGAGTGGCGCACGAAGAAGCTTGCGCAGATCCGGCTTCGGTCCGCCACCCTTCAGGAACGGCAGCAAATCCTTGGCGTAGAGCACGCCGACTATTTCGTCGATTGCCTTCTTGTATACCGGAATGCGGCTATGGCCTTCCCGAATGAAGGTATCGATGGCTTCGTCAATGGTCGTGGTAACGGAGAGAGCGCACATCTCAGTGCGCGGGACCATGACCTCGTGGACACGTCGCTCGCCGAGCTCGATGACGGCACTGATCATCTGCTCTTCCTCGGCCTCCAGAACGCCGGTCTCCCCTCCCCGCTCGACGATGAGCTTGAGTTCCTCGGTGTTGATTTGGGCCTGGCGTGCCACTCCTGCTCCGAAACCGCCGGCAATCAGCCGCGTCGTCCCGGTGAGAAGCTTCACGAGCGGCGCAAATACCTTTCCGACCACGTCCAGCGGACCGGCGAGGACGAGGGCAACGCGGTCCGGATAAGCCAGGGCAAAGGTCTTGGGGACCAACTCCCCAAAGACGATGGTGAAGGCGGCGAGCAGCATCGTAACGATCAGGACGGCCAACCCGCCCGAGTAACCCTTGAAAATAGACAACCCGTCGATGACGGTCGCCAGACGCTCCGCCAGGTTGACCGCGGCATAGGCCGAGGCCAGGAAGCCGACGAATGTGACACCGATCTGGGCCACAGCGAGGAAACGGGCCGGGTCCTCAACGAGCCGCTTGACTCGCCTCGCGTTGCGGTGGCCTTCGTCAATCATCTGCTCGATCCGGCTGTGGCGCAGGGTGACAAGGGCGATCTCGGCGGCCACGAAGACCGCCTCGATGGCTACGAGGACTAAGACCACCACCAGCTGCAGGACTACGTCACTCATGGTTCGACTCGCTTGGGGGCCTCCGCCGCAAACGCCTCATCAGATCCGGTGACGACCAACTTGGGTTTGCGCAGACGGGCGGGGATGCCGAGGGCCAGCATACCGGCCGGCACGTTCTTGGTGACGACGGAGCCGGCGCCGGTTCGGGCTCCATCGCCCAACTCCACGGGCGCGACCAACATCGTGTCCGAGCCCAGGAAGACGCCCTTTCCGATCCTGGTCTTGTGCTTCTTCACGCCGTCGTAGTTGCAGGTGATCGTGCCCGCACCGACGTTCGTGCGCTCACCAACCTCCGCGTCGCCGATGTAGCTGAAGTGGTGCTGCTGAACGCCCGCGTCGAGGCGGCTGCCCTTGACCTCGGCGAAGTTGCCGATCTTGGCCTTGCGCCCGATGGAAGATTTGGGCCGCAGGTGCGAGAAGGGGCCGATCTGGACATCATCCTCGACCTCGGAAGACTCCAGGACGCTCGCCCAGATGACGCAATCGCGGCCGACGGTCGTGTCGATGATCTGACTGCCCGCACCGACCTTCGTCCCGGCCCCGATCCTGGTACTGCCCTTGAGCACGACGCCAGGCTCGAGGACCACGTCCTCACCAAGTTCAACCGTGACGTCCACGTAGGTCCGGCCGGGATCAACCATCGTCACGCCGGCGGCCATGTGGCGTTCGTTGATCAGCATCCGGAGTTCCCGCTCGGCCGCCGCCAGCTGAGAGCGGTCGTTGATGCCGGCCAGCGTGCCGTCATCCTCGACTTCCAGCGAGACAACCGGCCGCTTGTCCTCGCGCGCCAGCAGCACCAGCGCGGGCAGGTAGAACTCGCCCGAAACCGGTGACGGCTTGATGTCGCCGATCCGGCGCCGCAGCCAGGCGGCGTCGAAGGCATATACGCCGGCGTTGATCTCCTCGATCTCAAGCTCTTCCGGCGTTCCATCCTTCTCCTCGACGATCCGGAGAACCTGCCCGCCGTCCTCGCTGCGAACAATGCGGCCAAGGCCTTCGGGATCGTTCGAGTGGACGGCGACGATCGCCACCGCAGCGTTCCGGGCCCGGCGAAGGTCGATCAGTTCGGCCAGCAGATAAGCCTGGACCAACGGCACGTCGCCCGAAAGGACGATGACCTCGCCGACATCACCCGGAGCAGCCTCCATGGCCGACCGGACGGCATCAGCGGTCCCGCGCGGCACGGCCTGAAGCACGAAGTCGGCCTCGTCGGCGAAGACGTCCTTGATCGATTCCGTCGCGGCCGAATACACGACCAACGGACGGCGGCCTCCGATTTCCTGGGCGGCATCGAGCACGTAGCCGAGCATTGGACGTCCGCACAACTCGTGCAGGACCTTGGGCTTGCGGGACTTCATGCGCGTCCCGAGACCGGCGGCAAGCACAACCGGTAGAACGCTTGCGGAGGTTTGACTCATCGGATCGGACGGTAGCACGGAACGGGGCGGCTGCGCGGCCCGGTTCGAGAGGACCGGGCCGGCATAGGGCCGGGCACTAGTTGGACCGCCGCGCGATGGCCTCGATCTCCACCAATGCGTCGTGCGGGAGAGCGGCGACCTGCACGGTGCTACGAGCCGGCGGCGGCGCGATGACGTGTGTCTTGTAAACGGCATTCATCTTGTTGAAATTGGCGAGGTCTGAGAGGAAGACGGTGCACTTGACCACGTCGCCCATCGTCATCCCGACCGACGCCAGGATGGCCTCGATGTTCAGGAGAGAGCGCTCTGTCTGGTTCTCGATGCCCTCGAGAAGGTCGCCGCTGGCCGGATCCGCGCCAAGCGAACCCGAACAGAAGACGAAGCCGTCGATCTCGATGGCCTGGCTGTACGGTCCGAACGCAGCCGGGGCGTCCGGGCTGGCGATCACCTTGCGACTCATCGAGACTAGTCTCCCTTCAACTTGGTTGGTTCGCTGCTGTCAGTCTTGTCGTCCCAATTGTGGACCGCAAGGGGCCGGATCGTACCCGAAGTCTCGCCCTCGGGCATAGCCACGGGCGGAACGGGACGCCCTTCTATCGTCGTGGCCGCCACGAATGGATCCAGCGTGCCAAGCCTGGGCAGCGAACCATCGGTTGCGGCGAGACGAACGAACCGGACTGCCTTCCGGGCCTCGGCCACGCTTTCATAGAGCGCCCAGAGCGTCGGGCCGGAGCCGGACTGGCAGATCGGCCGGCCCAGCAGTCGTTCGAGCGCCAGGCCAAACTCCTTCAAGCCCGGTTCGATTGCGAGTGCCGCAGTCAACAGGTCGTTGGCCTCGGCCAGCTCTTTGGCCCAGCCGAGCAATTCTCGGGTGGTCATGCCGGCCTTCATCGCGATCGAGAGACGCTCGGAGATCCGGCCGGCCCGCGTCGAGTCGGAGGCTCGGGCGCCGTTCGCGAAGGCCTTGAAGGCCTCGGCCGTGGAAACCGCCAGATGCGGCGTAACTAGGAGAACGGCCGGTGGCTCGCCCTGAAAGTCCGGCAGCGGGTCCACGAACTCGCCGCGCCCCGTCACGAGAGCGGCGCCACCCGCCAGGAAGAACGGGACGTCGGAACCAATGGATGCGGCAAGCTCCGCGCGTTGCTTCGGCTCCATGGTTACGCTCCATGCCGCCAGGGCCGAGTCGATCGCGGCCGCTGCATCGCTGCTGCCGCCGCCCAGTCCGGCCGCGACGGGTATGTGCTTGGTGAGGCGCGCCGCAAGACGCGGGGGAGCGGCGGGGGCGCCGGGCCACGTCTTTGCCACCGCCTCGCGCGTGGCCGCGAATGCCCGCAGGACCAGGTTGTTCGGGTCTGCGGCCAACGTCAGGCCGGCAATCCTGAGCGAGTCGCGGTTTCCACCGGCGGCGGAC
>DASVJA010000108.1:0-19703 GCA_036386115.1 Candidatus Limnocylindrales bacterium | reverse complement strand
CCACCGCAGAAGTCCTGGGGCCGGCGCCCGCATACATCGCCCGCCGCGCCGGACGCTGGCGCTGGAACGTGGTCCTACGCGGCGAGCGGCCGCTGGACCTGCTGGATCCGCCCCCGGGCGCGCCCTGGTCCATAGACGTGGATCCGGATTCTCTGCTGTAACCCTCAGGTCGGCCCACCCGTTGCCCCACCCATTCGGGCCGGACGCCGAAAATCGGCCCATCGGTATACTCTCGCGCTATGAGTGTCAGACCGATCGTATTGCTTGGGGACCCGCGGCTTCGGCTGAAGGGCGAGACCGTCGATAGCTTCAACAAGTACCTGCACGAGTTGCTGGACGATCTGAAGCACACCGTTCGCGCCGCGCCGGGTGCCGGGCTGGCCGCGCCTCAGATCGGCGAGGCCAAGCGCGTCTGCGTCATCGACGTGGAGGACCACCTGTACGAGCTGGTCAACCCCAAGATCGTGAAGTCGGACGGCGAAGATCGCGACCTGGAGGGCTGCCTCTCAATCCCGGGCTACGTGGCCTACGTGACGCGCAAGGAAAAGGTCTGGGTCGTGGCTCAGAACCGCGTCGGCAAGAAGATCAAGGTGGCCGGCTCCGGATTGCTCGGCCGGGCCTTCCAGCACGAGCTGGATCACCTGGACGGCAAGCTCTACATCGACTACCTCGACTCGATGGACGACTTGATTGAAGTTGGCAAGGACGAGGAAGAGGAAATCGAGGGGCGACCGAGTCGGGCGCGCGCCGCGGTAGGTTGAGTGCCGCGGGGGGCAATTCTCCGGTTCGGGCCGTCTTCTTCGGCAGCGGTGGGTTCGCCGTCCCGATTCTCGATGCCCTGATCGCCGTGCCCGGCGTCTCCGTGGTTGCCGTGGTCTCTGCGCCGGACCGGCCCGTCGGACGGAAAGCGGTTGTGACGCCGACTCCGGTAACCGCCCGGGCACGTTCGCTGGGTCTACCCGTTCTGCAGCCGGCGCGAGTTCGCCGACCAGAAGCTGTGGCAGAACTAACGGCCCTGGCACCGGACCTTGTCATCCTGGCCGACTACGGGCAACTCATCCCGCGTGTCTTGCTGGACCTGCCGCCGCTCGGGTTTCTGAATCTGCATCCTTCGGCGTTGCCGCGGTGGCGTGGCGCGGCGCCGATCCCGGCCACGATCCTGGCCGGTGACACCTCGTCGGCGGTGACTCTGATGGTCGTGACCGAAGAAATGGATGCCGGTCCGATCGTGGCTTCCGCGCCGCTCGAGGTGCGGCCGGACGACACGGCCGTGTCGCTGGAGGATCGGGCTGCTCTGGTGGCGGGGGAGTTGCTGGGGCGGGCTTTGCCTGAGTGGCTGGAGGGTCGGCTTGTGGCGCGGCCGCAGCCTGCAGACGGAGTGACTTTGACCCGGCCCTTGCGGCGCGAGGATGGGCGGCTAGACGTGACGCGGACGGCTGTGGAGTTGGAGCGGCAGGTTCGGGCCTATCAGCCGTGGCCGGGGGCGTTCATTGAGAGTGCAAAGACCGGTGGTGGACGATTGATCGTCAAGAAGGCCCACGTGGAAGAGTCGCGTCCAGGCGACGAGCGCTTCCTCGATGGAGTTGGCCCGGAATCTGTGCCCGATGTTGAGCTGCAGCAGAGCCTCTTCTTCCCAACGTCGAAAGGTAGGCTTGTGCTGGATGTCATGCAGGTGGCAGGCGGGCGCGAAATGGCTGCAGAAGACTACGTCCGAGGCCGCCCGGATCTGCGCAGCCGGTAAACAACTGCAGCGTGTAGGTCCCGCATCTCCTCAGCACCTGTGACGCCAAGTCTTGGCCTGGGTCCACGCACCGCCCGACCCCTCTCGCGTCGTCTCCACGCCCAGCATGCGATAATCGCGAGCCTGTGATCCCTTCTGACGCGACCGACGAGGACGCCGGCGCGAATCCCGTCACGCCTGCGCCGCAGACCGCCTCGCCGCGGCCATCACGGCGCGATTTGCGTAAGGCCACGGACTCTCGCCCCGGCCTGAGCGGCATGGACGACAAGGATCTCGAGAAGTGGTTCGCGGCAGAGGGCCAGCCCGCCTATCGCGCTCGACAGGTCAGGGAAGCCATCTGGCGGGTCAACGCTCAGAACGCCGATGAGATCCTGACGCTTCCGGCCCCCCTCCGAGCCCGGGTAGACAAAGACTTTCGCGTCGACACGATCATTGAGGACGAGGTTAAAGTCGGCGATAGCGGCATGACCGAGAAGACGCTCCACTTGCTCTACGACGGGTCGTTGATCGAGTCGGTGCTCATGCACTACCCGGCCCGCGGCTTTGGTGCGCAGGGCCGGCCGATGCATCGCGAGCGGCACACGCTATGTATCTCCAGCCAGGCCGGGTGTGCGGTCGGTTGCCCGTTCTGCGCCACCGGCGAACTCGGGTTCGGGCGGGATCTGGAGACCGCGGAGATCGTCGATCAGGTCCGGCATGCCGCCCGGCGCCTGGCCAAGGACGGCCGCAACCTGACAAACATCGTCTTCATGGGTATGGGCGAGCCCCTTCTCAATCTGAACCGCGTCCTTGAGGCGGTGGAGATCCTGGCCGACCCGCGCAAGTTCGGGCTGGGGGCACGACACGTTGTGGTCTCCACCTCCGGAGTCGTGCCGGGCATCAGGCGGCTGACCGCCCTCGGTCCCCAGTTCACGCTCGCGATCAGCCTTCATGCCGCCCGCGATCCGCTCCGTGACGTGCTCGTGCCGCTCAACCGGCGCTGGCCGGTCGCGGAGGTTGTCGCCGCCGCGCGCGATCATGCCCGCGTAACCGGCCGGCGCGTCAGCTACGAGTACGTGATGATTTCCGGCGTGAACGACGCCGAAGTCGATGCCGATGCCCTGGCCAAGCTCCTTCGAGGAGACCTGGCTCACGTCAATTTGATCCCAATGAATCCGGTTGCCCACACTCCCTGGGTCGCCAGCTCGCCGGAGCGCGTAGCGGAATTCGCGGCCCGCGTCCGCCAGGGCGGCATCGGAGTCACGATCCGCGCCAACCGGGGCCAGGATGCCGGGGCCGCGTGTGGCCAGCTCGCGGCCGACAAAGCCGGTGAGCCGTCCGCTCCCGCCGTCGCTAAACGCCGCACGGAGATCGTCCGGCAGAGTGAGATTGCGCTGCAGGGCAATCGCAGCGCCGAGAGTCTGCCGGCCGGCCTGGCCGGGTTCGTCGGCTCGATGAAGCCTCGCTGATGGCACCTCACAAGGCTCTTGTCAGCGCCAGCATTCTCGACTGTGACCTCTCCAGGCTCAGCAGCGAGTCCCGCAAAGTGCTCAAAGCCGGGGCGGACCGGATCCATCTGGACGTCATGGACGGCCACTTCGTCCCCAACATCAGCTTTGGGCCGAGCATCATCAAGCGGCTGCGCAAGATCGGCAAACAGCCCTTCGATGCCCACCTGATGATCTCCGAGCCAGGCCGCTACATAGACCAGTTCATCGACGCCGGCTGCGATTCCATCACCTTCCACGTCGAGGTGGAGGAGCCGATCGAGCCGACGCTTCTCAAGATCCGGAAGGCCGGTCGGCTGGCAGGCTTGGCGATCAAGCCGGCGACGCCGCTATCGGCGCTGGACCCGTATCGCGACCTGATCGACATCATCATGGTCATGACTGTGGAACCCGGTTTCGGCGGGCAGAAGTTCATGGCCGATGCCGCTCGGAAGATAGATCCGGCCCATCAGGTCTTCCGGGATCGGCCGGGTGAGAGGCCGTCGCAGCGCGAAGTCCATGTCGATGGCGGCGCAAATCGCGACACAGCGGAATACTGCGGCGCTCTGGGTGTGGATATCCTGGTCGTCGGCTCCGCTCTTTGGAAGAAGGGCCAGGATGTCGAGCGCGAAATCAAGCTCATCAAGGGACTCGCCGATCAGGGCCACCGGGCCCGGCGGGCCGAGGGCAAGAAGCTGAGTCCAACTCCAGGAGACGCTGAGTGAGCGAAGAACCTCTGGCCGGGAAGACCGACGAGATCGCCCCCGTCGAGCACCACGGCCACTTAGGCCGGCGCAACGATCGGCTGTTGCTGGTCGGCATCGTGGCCTATGCGATCCTGCTTTCCTTCCTGATGATCGCGCGCGGAATCTCGCTGACGCCGGATGTCGTTGTCGTGGGCCTTGGTCTGGCGGCCATCATCCTGGGTCGCGGCCGCCTCTTCCTGCGCGACTGGATCCCGTTCATCGCCCTCTTCTTTGCCTATGAACTGATGCGCGGTTACGCCGATAAGTTCGGCCTGCCGATCCACGTTGATGACATCGTGGCCATCGAGCGGGCCATCAGCGCGCCGCTCGGCCAGCTGCCCACAACCTGGATCCAGAGTCTCCATCACGGTGCCGTCTGGACGCAGCAGAACGGTGCCCTGGATCCGCTGGCGACCCTATCGGTCATCTTCTACTTCCTGCATTTCCCGCTGCCGCTGGTCGTCGGCTTCCTGCTGTGGATCCGCCAGCGCCGCGTCTACTACGACTACGTCGCCGCTCTCATCGTCCTGTCGATGGCGGCTTTCGTTACATACCTGCTGCTGCCGGTAGCTCCGCCCTGGTGGGCTCAGGTTCACGGCAACGCAACTGGGATCCTCCATCTGCGCGACACCGGCTTCCAGGGTTTGGAGAGCCTCTTCGGCTTCGGCAACTACTTCTTCTCTTACCAGAACGTGTACGGCATCAGTTCCAACGATGTCGCCGCCTTCCCATCGCTTCACGCCGCATATCCGTTCCTGGCGTTCCTCTTCGCGCGCAAGGCCTTCGGCAAGGCCGGCTTCCTGATGCTGGCCTACACCGCCTGCATCTGGTTTGCCATCGTCTACCTGGGCGAACACTGGGTCGTGGATATCATCGGCGGCGTTATCTACGCGTCGCTCGCCTACTTCGCCGTGATGCATGCTCCGGCTTGGGGACGTCGTTTCGTCGATAAGCTCGAGGACGAGGAGATCGAGGCCGGCGTAGAAGCCGAAGGTGAGGGCGACATCGGTGCCCTGCGACGGCTTCACCGGCGCATTCGCTGGACGCTTGTTCTCCAGGGCCTGGCCGTGGCGATCGTCGGGGCGGTAGTGGCTTACGGCATGAACGCGCATAGCTTGTTCGGCGGCTCACAAAATGGGCTGTATCTGCTGCCGTGGATAGCCATTCTCGGCGGTCTCTGGCGGGCCGCGGCCGGTCTGGTCAGCCGCTAGGCGGCGCGCCGTGCGTGCCCTTCTGCAGCGGGTATCCCGGGCGGAAGTCAGGGTCCAAGGCCGGTCTGTCGGGATCATCGGCCCGGGGTTGATGATTCTGCTCGGTGTTGCGCCGGAGGACGATGAGTCGGTCGGCCGAGCACTTGCGGCCAAGGTGGCGGGTCTTCGGATCTTCGCCGACGCAGCCGGGCTGACGAATCTGTCGGTCTCGGAGGTTGGCGGTTCCGCTCTCGTGGTGAGTCAGTTCACTCTCTTCGCCGATGCGCGGCGGGGGCGGCGGCCGTCGTTCATCGGCGCCGCGGGACCGGAAGTGGGGGAGCGCATGTACCGTGCCTTCTGCGATGCTCTGGCGACCGTGGTGCCCGTGGAGCGCGGCCGCTTTGGGGCGGACATGCAAGTTGAGCTAGTGAACGACGGGCCGTTCACGATCTGGCTTGATAGCGCGGAGTTGGGGATCGCGCCGCGACAGGCAACCTAGGGCAGCCGCCCGGCCGGCTGAGTGGTCCGGCGCCGGCGGGGTCCTGGCCCAGAAGCTCCGCTATCTGGCCCAATTGCCCCGGGATGGAAGTTGGGCTCGATGGCAAGGCGTGGAGCTTCCCGGCGCTTCGCCGGTGAACACGCGCTGAGCGTGGCCTATGTCGGCGATGTGGCGCCGCCGCACTAACTGGGCAGATTGCAACCCACAAAGCACGAGCGGAACAATCTGAGCGTTGAGGCCCTCGGACGTGGTTGCGTTGCGTGTCCAATGGCCGGTCTCACGCTCGCCGGAAGCCTGATGCGACGATTCCGTGGCACAACAGGCGGGTTTCGCGGCCGAATTGTCGCGGTCGTGCTCCCCCCATTTGAATTTGCCCAGTTATCGGGGCGGGGCGTCCCCGCGCCCCCGCACGCCCCACACCCTCACGCACCCCGCACAAACAAAACGGCGCCGAGCCCAGAGCTCGACGCCGATTGAGTTTCAATTGCCGGCCGATGCCGGCTACGGGTTACTGGTTTTCGCGCGCAAGAGTCCGCTGGCAGCGGGTGCAGATCAGGGTCTTGACGGCCTTGCCTGCGACCTGAAGGGTGGTCTGCTGCAGGTTCGGCTTGAAGCGACGATGCGCCCGGACCTTGTTCATCCCGGACGACTGCGCGTTGAATCCGTCCATCGAGACTTTTCCGCAGACGGCACAGGAGCGAGCCATAGGTCCTCACGAATACGTTCAGGAAACAGTAGTCCCGTCCGGGACCGACCGGGGCGGTATGATAGCACACCGTTCCCACCGCTCAGGCAGGAGGTTGTGGTAGCGCATGCCGGAGCGTCATATGGCCGGTAAGTCAATCGTCACCAGCCGCGCCATTGTCGACATTGTCAGGACCGCCGTCCAGAGCAGCTACGGCGTGACCGGTTTCAGCGACCCTTCATTTGGGCGCCGGGTGATGCGATGGGTCGGAATGGCCCGCCCCGGCATCCGCTTGACCACGACCGGCGGCCTTCATCTGGACGTCTTCATCACGGTGGCCTTTGGCGTGCCGGTCGCAGAAGTCGCGCGCCAGGTGGACTCCGCCGTGCGGTACTCACTCGCGCACTACATCGGCGCGGAAGTGGTGGGGCTGGCAATCCACGTGGATGGCCTGAGATATCAGCCGACGGCGATCGAGAGACCGGAACCGGCACCGGACCATCAACACAGCCCCATTGCGGCCGCTGGGGAGACGGCCTCGAGGAAACGCAAGACTAAATGACAACGCGAGTCTATCGATGACGCGCCGGACCGGCGACGGAGCCGGGTTGTTGGCCGCCTATCGCGCCGCAGTGGAGAACCTGGCAACGCACGCAGACGAGATCAACGCCCTCAACGTCTTTCC
Source organism: Candidatus Limnocylindrales bacterium (assembly GCA_036386115.1). GTDB lineage: Bacteria > Chloroflexota > Limnocylindria > Limnocylindrales > CSP1-4 > Fen-1039. The sequence continues at coordinate 12,691 of DASVJA010000108.1, read as the reverse complement.
CGTTCCGGACGGAGATACCGGCAGCAACATGCTGGCCACTGTTAGGGCGGCCCTGGCAGAAGCCGAGGCAGTCCACGATCCCTCGGCCGACAGGATTGCCCAGGCCATCAGCTTTGGCGCCCTGATGGGCGCCCGCGGCAACTCCGGCGTAATTGCCTCGCAGATCTTCCGCGGCATGGCCGAGGGGTTGGGCGGGAAACACCACTTCAACGGCCCTGATCTCGCACACGCCTTGACGCAGGGAACCGCCACCGCCTACAAGGCCGTCGTGAAGCCGGTCGAGGGCACGATCCTGACGGTGATCCGCGAGTCGGCAGCCGCCGCCTCTGTCGCCGCCGAGGATGGCGGCGACCTCGAAGATGTTCTGACCGCGGCCGTCGAGGGCGCCCGGCAAGCCGTCGCCAGAACCCCCTCCATGCTGCCGATTCTGCGCGATGCCGGAGTTGTCGACGCCGGCGGCGAAGGCCTCTACCGGATCATGCAGGGCGCTCTCCAGTACCTGGTGGCCCGAACGCCGGTCGTTCCTCGGACCGAGGAGCCGGCTCCGGCTCGCCTGTCGACGCTTGTCGTGCATGCGGACGAGGGGTTCGGATACGAAACGATGTTCCTTCTCCAGGCCAGAGAGGCGCCGCTGGATGTGGATAGGCTGCGCAATGCGCTGGAGACCATGGGCGAGTCTGTCTTGGTTGCCGGTGACTCTCGGGCGGTGAAGGTCCACGTTCACAACGAACGGCCGGACGAAGTGATCGCGCTCGGATTGTCGATGGGTGCGTTGACGCGGATTACTGTGGAGAATCTGGATGCCCAGTCCAGCGAGGTGCGAGAGAAGCGCGCGGCCGATGTTGTCGGGAAGCCGGTGGAGGCACGGGCCAGGGCCGCTCGCCATGAGGGTCGGCCGCATGTGGAGTTGGACACGTACGGCGCGGAGGACCATGTGGTGGCCGCGACGGGTGGCACAAACGGCTCGTCCGGGCCAAGCGGGGCAGGCCCGGCCGGCGCCACTGCGCTTGCCTCGCTGGCGGTAGTGGCCGTTGCCGCAGGAGACGGCCTGGCGCGTATCTTCGAGTCATTCGGCGTCGCAGCGGTCGTTCACGGAGGCCAGAGCAACAATCCGTCCACCGGCGAGCTTCTCGACGCGGTCGAAAGGATTGCGGCGGCGGATATCCTCCTGCTTCCCAACAACCCCAACGTGATACTCGCGGCTCGACAGGCTGCCGAGCTGTCGCACCGACGCGTCCGGATCGTGCCCACGAGAAACGCCGCCGAGGGTTTCGCCGCTCTCCTGGCGATGGACCCGGGTCGTGACGCGACGGTCAACGCCGAGGTGATGACGCTGGCCGGTCGGGCCATTCAGACGCTCCAGGTGACCGAGGCGGTCCGTGACGCGACCATCGGCGGCCGAAAGGTGAAGTCGGGACAGACGATCGTTTTGGATCCGGACGACGGATTGTTGGCCGTCAACGGCGATCGAATGAAGGCGGTCCTGGCTGCGCTGGAAGCCCTGGAGCCCGGGTTCGAGTTGATCACGCTCTATTACGGCGACGCGGTGGAGCTGGCCGAAGCCGAGTCGGTCGGTCGACGCATTGCCGAATGGCGTCCAAGCCTTGAAGTCGAGACCATCCACGGTGGGCAGCCCCACTACCGATACCTGATTGCGGCCGAGTAGGGTAGTGGCCGGTCGGGGGAGTTCGCGAACGGTCGGTGTCGTCGCCGGACCAATTGGACCGGACACCCCGATTGGGGCGAGCGGCCTGGCGGGCGCCACGGTCCTGAAGCGCGTCGGCCCACGGCTCGGTATCCGCACAGTCAGGGATCTTCTCTTCCACCTGCCGCGCCGCTACGACGACCTGCGTGAGCTGAGCACGGCTCGCGACCTGGACCGAGTCAAGGACGGCGAGCCCGCGAGCGCCCGCCTCCAGGTCCGCGCCATAAAGACCGAGAAGACCTTCCGGCGAAACATAGAGCGGACCGTCGCCTATCTGGGCGACGACACCGGCGACGTTGAGGCAACGTGGTTCGGGCGCCGCTTCATCGCGAACCGGCTCCGCGAGGGCACCTGGATCATCATCAGCGGCAAGATCAGGCATCGCGGCTTCACCACGACATTCGATAACCCGGAGTTCCAGCCGGACGACGGAACGGCCTTGCTTCATGCCGGTCGGATCGTGCCCGTGTATCGGCTGACGGCCGGTCTCACTGCGCCGACCCTGCGTCGAGCGATCCGCGATGCCCTCGACGTGGTCGGCGCCACCTACCCGGAGTATCTGCCGGCGTCGGCAGTGGCGGCGGCCGCGGTTGAGGCGGATCCCGATCAGACCATTTCCACGGCCCCGATGCCGATAGCCGCGGCCCTGGAGAATGCCCACTACCCGAGTACCTTCCCGGCCCGCGACGCGGCCCTGCAGCGCCTCGGATACGACGAGTTGCTGGCGCTGCAGATTGGGATGGTGGCCCGGGCCAGGTCCCGGCAGCTCGCCCTGGGCGAGCCGGTGCAAGTTCCGCGGGAGCGGATCGAGGCGGCCATCGATGTCGTGGAGACGGCGCTGACCCGGCAGATCAGGGCCCGCTCGGCGGACGCGGAGCCGGCCCATCTCACCGACGACCAGATCGATGCCGTCCGCGCAATCGCGGCGGACATGGGCCAGCAGAAACCTATGATGCGAATGCTCCAGGGAGACGTGGGCTCCGGCAAGACCGCCGTGGCCGCGCTGGCTCTGGCGTTCGTTGCCGACGCGGGTCGCCAGGGTGCTCTGCTCGCCCCCACGGACCTGCTGGCCCGCCAGCACGCTGTGGCCCTTCGCCGTCTGCTGGAACCGCTCGGGCACGGCGTCACGCTGCTCACGGGCAGTCTGCCGGCGGCAGAACGACGGAAAGCGCTGGACTTGCTGGCCGCGCCGGCGGCCGGGCAGGACATGCTCGGCCTGACTAGCGGTCGGATCGTGGTGGGAACGCATGCCCTCGTCCAGGAAGCCGTCATGTTCGACGATCTGGCCCTGGCGGTCGTGGACGAGCAACACCGGTTCGGCGTCGCCCAGCGTGAAGCTCTCGGGGCCAAGGGCCGCTCGCCGCACCAGTTGCTGATGACGGCAACGCCCATTCCCAGGACGCTCGGCCAGATTCTCCTGGCGGATCTCGACGTATCTGACCTGAAGGCTATGCCGGCCGGCCGACTCAGGATCAAGACCGGAATCCGGCGCACAACGGAACTAGCCGGCGCGCCGGACGATCCTGCCCGTGGTGCCTACCCGCTCATCGTGAACGAAGTTCGGGCCGGCCATCGGGCCTTCGTCGTCGTTCCGCTGGTGGAGGAGGATGAGGAATCGGCGGCGCGTTCCGCGGCCGAAGTGGGGGCCGCGCTGCCGGATCAACTTGCTCTGGCGGCCTTGCGACTGGGCCTGCCGGTAGATCCGGTAATCCGAGTCGGCGTCGTTCACGGCCAGATGAAGGCCGCGGAGCGCGACGAAACGATGGGTCGCTTTCGGCGCGGCGAGATCGACGTTCTTGTCGGCACGACGGTTCTGGAAGTGGGCGTGGACGTGCCGGAGGCCACGGTCATGCTCATCCTCGACGCGGATCGGTTCGGCCTGGCCCAGCTCCATCAGCTTCGCGGACGCGTCGGGCGGGGCGAGGTCCAGTCCTACTGCATCCTCGTCTCCGATTCGATGGACGAGACGGCTAGAGCCCGACTGACGGCGCTGCAGTCGCTCACGGACGGCTTCGAATTGGCGGAGATGGACCTGGAGCTGCGCCGCGAGGGCGAGCTGCTTGGGTTGCATCAGAGCGGCCTGCCGACGCTCCGCATCGCATCGCTGAAGGACAAGCGCGATCGTGAGCGAGCGGAGCAGGCTCGGGCAGTCGCCGAGCGTCTGGTCGATAATGCCGGCGCCCTCCGGCCGGGCAACGAGGCACTGGCCGCCGAACTGAGTGTCGGCTGGCTTGCGCGCGTGGGAGCGGGCGAGGTTCTGGCGGAGGATGAGGATGGTGCCGTAGCTGCGGCCGACAAACCCGGAGGCAGACAGAAATGAGTGAGGCCGGCCGCGTAATCGCCGGTTCGGCCAGGGGGTTGCGACTGAAGGCTCCGGGAGAGGGCACCAGGCCGCTGGCGGATCGAGTCAAGCAGACTCTCTTTGCGATCCTGGAACCGGATCTGGACGGGGCCAACGTATTGGATCTGTTTGCCGGTTCGGGGGCCGCGGGTATAGAGATGCTGTCGCGCGGCGCGGCCGTGGCGACGTTCGTGGAAAAGGACCCGCAGGCGGCCGACGTCATCGTCGCGAACCTGGCCTTCACCCGGCTTGCCGCCCGCGGCCGCGTCACACGCGCCGATGTCTTGTCCTATCTGCGCGATCGGGCCGTCAAGGATGGTCCGTTCGACGTCGTTATCGTGGACCCGCCATACGCGGAGACTGGGCTGATGGATACCGCCATGGAGCGCCTTGGTGCCGCCGGGCCGGCCCTGCTCAACGAGGACTGCTGGGTAGTGGCCAAGCATTTCTGGCGGACGGCTCCACCTGCGAGCGTGGGACTGCTAGCATCCGTTAGGACACGCCGCTTCGGCGAGACGGCCCTGACGTTCTATCGTCTGGGAGCCGCTCCGGACGTCACCGGGGATGGGACACGGGCCGAGCGGCAGGAGGATGTCAATTGAGAATCGCCGTGTACCCGGGTTCCTTCGACCCGATCACCTACGGCCATCTCGATGTCGCCTGGCGTGCCGCCGCCGTCTTCGACAAGGTCGTCTTCGGGGTTCTGGTGAATCCCCACAAGGCGGCGCCGATCTTCGCAACGGAAGAGCGCCTCCAGGTCATCCACGAGGCCATCGCAGAAGCCTGCCCGGCGGAAGTCGCCGTGCGAATAGAGGTCGAATCGTTCGACGGCCTGACGGTCGATTTCTGCCGGAAGCGCGGCGCCACGTTTGTGGTGCGTGGCCTAAGGGCCATATCGGACTTCGAATCCGAATTGCAGATGGCTCACACCAACCGAAAGCTGGCTCCGGAAGTGGACACGGTCTTCTTCATGACGGCTCTGGAGCACAGCTACCTGAGTTCCAGCCTGGTCAAGGAGATTGCCGCTTTCGGGGGCGATGTGAGCCAGATGGTTCCACCAAGCGTTTCCAGGCATCTGGCGGCCCGAGGCCGCGGTCTATAATCGAGGTACCCGGCAGCCCTTGCTACCTGCCCAAGGAGGGCCCGACCGATAGACATCATCGTGCTAATCGAGCGTCTGGAGGCGCTCGTGGCGAACGGAAGAAAACTCCCGTTCACCGAGAGCGTGATAATCGATCAGGCCGACGCCCTGGAATACATAGACCAGCTGCGCGTCACCATCCCTGAGGAGGTCAAGTCCGCCCGGCGCGTCACCAACGAGACCGAGCGGCTGTTGGAGCAGGCCCGCGAGGAAGCGGAGCAGATTCTGGCCCGCGCCCAGGAACAGGCGACGTACCTCATCGAGGAACGCGAGCTGACCCGTCAGGCGGAGGAACTCAGCCACGAGATCATCCGCCAGGCTCAGACAGAGGCCGACGAGATCCGGCGCGGTGCCGACGATTACGCGTCGGAGGTTCTGGTAAGGCTTGAGACCGAAGTGATGCGGACTCTCAAGACCATCAAGCACGGTCTGGAGTTGCTGGACGACAGGCGCGCGGAAGCCGCAGCCGCCGCGTCCGCAGCAGCGGCAGCCGTGATGGACTCGGATGATGGCCAGGAGGGAGAGTTCGAGGAATATGACGAATCGGACGCAGGGCAGCCCGTCCGCCGCTGACTCCCTGATCTTCAACGTGTCCGGCCTGCTGGCCGAGGCGCCCGGGTCCATGAGACATCTGGTCATCTCGGCGCCGCCGCTTGATTTCGGTGATGAGCTGACGCAAATCCGCGACCTTACGGGCACGCTGCGCCTGACGCGGACCAATCGCGGGCTCATGGTGAACGGCCGCCTCTCCACGGCGATCGCTCAGGTCTGCAGCCGATGCCTTCGAGATATCGAGTTGCCGGTATTCATCGACATCGACGAAGAGGCGCTGCCGACGATCGACTTCGGTACAGGCCAGCCGGTCGAGTCGGACGATCCCGAGCAACTTCGCCTTACGGATCACCACGAGCTGGACTTGGAGCAGGAGGTTCGAGACGGGATTCTGGTCTCTGAGCCGATCGCACCGCTCTGTCGCGAAGACTGCCCGGGCCTTTGCATCGTTTGCGGCCAGGAGTTGGGCAGCGGCCCCCACGACCACCCGGATCAGGAGATAGATCCGCGTTTGGAGGGGCTGCGAGGGCTGCTCAACCAGGATCGGGAGTAGGTCTCGGAAGCGTTTCGTGTGTCTCAACGATGACAGGAGGCCTCGGAACCGGTAAACTCCCGCCCGGCCCTGTCCGCGGGGTATGATTCAGCGTACCCCGTCACGGATCGTCTACCGCCCCGGCGCCTTCCCGGCCCAGCCATCTGGCCCAACGCCGGAGCATAAGGAGTAACCAGTTCAATGGGTGTTCCGAAGAGGAGAGTCTCCCACGCACGACAGGGTGACCGTCGTGCCCATCACGCGCTGACACTGCCGAATCTTGAGGCGTGCTCGCATTGCCAGCAGCCGAAGCAGATTCACAATGCCTGCCCGGTTTGCGGCTACTACGCCGGCCGGCCCACGGTGGAGATCAAGCAGGAAAAGCCCCAGCAGTCGGCCTGAACTGGTGGACCTGACCACAGTTCGCACGGTTGACGATGGCGCCGTTCGCATAATTGTCGACGCCATGGGTGGCGATCACGCGCCGCTGGAGGTGGTAACCGGGACTCTGGCCTGGGCGAAGGCCCATCCCACTGATTCGGTGCTGCTCGTCGGCATCCCGGAACGGATTCGGGAAGCGGCCGGCGGCTCTATCCCGGCCAACGTGGAAATCGTCCCGGCCAGTCAAGTCGTGGAGATGGATGAGTCTCCGGCCCTCGCTCTGAAGGCCAAGAAGGACTCGTCGATCATGGTCGCCATGGACCTCCTGAAGCAGGGCCGGGGCGACGCTCTCGTTACCGCCGGCCACTCCGGCGCGGGGATGGCCGCCGCCGTCCTGAAGCTGGGTCGATTGCCGGGCGTAGATCGGCCGGCTCTGGCCGTCCAGATGATCACCGAGACCGGCCCCTTTGTTCTGCTGGACATCGGCGCCAACATGGACTCGAGCGGCAACAACCTCTACCAGTTCGCCCATATGGGCTCGCTCTATGCCGAGCGTGTCCTGGGCGTGGAGAAGCCGCGGATCGCGCTGCTCTCGATCGGCGAGGAGAAGGGCAAGGGAGACGCGGCCGTTCGAGAAGCCACGGAAATGCTGGATAAGGATGGCCGGCTCCACTTCGTCGGCAACGTCGAAGGTCGCGATCTGGTCAAGCACATGGCCGATGTCGCGGTCTGCGATGCCATGGTCGGAAACGTCACCATGAAGTTCTTCGAGGGGTTGGCCGGCTTCATCTTTGGCCTGTGGGAGCGTGAGTTTCGGGGCAGCATCCGGGGCAAGATTGCCTACCTGCTCATGCGCCCGTCTATCGGACGGATCCGGACCACCTTCGACTACGAGAAGATGGGGGCCTCGCCGCTCCTGGGCGTCAAGGGCATGGTTTTGATCACCCACGGCTCCGCCAAACGCCGAATGATCGAGTTCGCGCTTGACGCCGGCGCCACTGCCGCCCGGGCTCGTATCCCCGATTTCATCGCCGAGGCCTTCAAGGGCCAATCTCGCCGACCCGGAGTGGAGGCGTAACCGACCGATGAACTCTTCGCAGGAATTGCCGCCCGCTCATCGACCGGAGTCGGAGCCGTTGACCGTCAGCCATTCGGTCATCGTGGAAATGGTTCGAGTTGCGGCGCTGGAGGTCCCAGGCGTCCTCAGGGTCAGCCGCGGCGGGCCGCTGCCCTGGCTTTCCGGTTCGCCCGTGCGCGCTCGCGTCGGCGAAGGCAAGGTCTGGCTTCGGGTCTGGATCGTGGCCCGCCCGGGACACTCGCTGCCGCCGCTCGCGGAACAGGTTCGGCAGGCCGTCGGTGCCACAGTGGAACGGCTACTCGGCCTGGAGCTCGGCGAGGTGACGGTCGTCATCGATGGGGTAGGGGGTTTGGGTTCATGACCGAGGCCGCGGACGACGCGAGCCTCAGCCCGCGCGGCGGCCGCGCCGCGATGGACGAAGTCAGCTCTCACCGGCTGGGCCGCCGGCTGGCCCTGGCAGCCCTGTTTGAGGCCGAATTCGGGCAGCGGACGGCGGATACGATCCTGGAGCGACACCTGGCCGAGGGCGGTGCAGACGACAAGACGGCCGAGTTCTCGCGCGCCCTCGTCAACTCGGTGCTCGATGACCGTGACAAGATCGATGCCCTCATCGAGCGCGTCGCCCCGCAGTATCCGGTCGTGCAGCTCGCACGAATGGACAGGACTCTGCTGCGTAGCGGCATCGGCGAGGTGCTACACTCCGGCACGCCGTCCCGGGTGGCGATCTCCGAGTGGGTCGAGCTGGCTCGCACATACAGTGGCGAACCGGCCCGGCGCCTCGTAAACGGTGTACTCGGGAAGATTGCTCGCGACTCCGAAGCCGGTGCGCACCGCGCCCCGGATCCGGGGCCGCAGTAACCATCAATTTCAGTCCCAAGGAACTCCCCGAGGAGGGCGTAAGTGGCCACTACCTACGAGCGACTCAAGAAGATTGTCGTCGAGCAGCTCGGCGTTGACGAAGAAGAAGTCAAGCCGGAAGCCTCGTTCGTTGATGACCTCAACGCCGATTCGCTGGATCTCGTCGAGCTGATCATGAGCCTCGAGGAAGAGTTCGGTACCGAGATCTCCGACGAAGACGCCGAGAAGATCCGCACGGTGCAGGACGCATCTGACTACATCGACGAGCACGCGTCCTAGTCTGCAAGAAGACTGATGCGCCCCGCGGCCGCTCTAGTCGAGCGGCTGGGGCTCCCGGTCCGCGACCTCGACCTGCTTCAGCAGGCGCTGATACATAGCAGCTATCTGCACGAGCATCGGGATCTGGCCGCAGGTCATAACGAGCGCCTTGAATTCCTGGGCGACTCCGTCGTGAGCCTGGCCATTTCGGACGCCCTCTACCGTCGCCATCCAGACGACGACGAGGGCGTTCTGTCCGCTCGGCGGGCGTCGATCGTCAGCACCGCCGGTCTGGCCCGCCTGGCCGCCCGGCTGGAACTCGGCGAGTACCTGTTTCTCGGCGAAGGCGAATCGCAGCGAGGCGGCCGAAAGCGGCCCGCCCTTCTGGCATCCGCATTCGAGGCTCTTGTCGGCGCCATCTATCTCGATCTGGGGTATGGCGTCGTGAGCGGGTTTGTGACTGCCCTTGCCGCGCCCGAGTTGACGAGCGATCGTCCGCTCGGTGCTTTGAAGAGCCCAAAGAGCAGGCTTCAGGAGTACACGCAGCGGCTCACCGGCGAGCGGCCGCAATACAGGCTGGTCGATGCCATCGGCCCGGATCACGACAAGGTCTTCCATGTGGAAGTGGTTGTCGCCGGGCGGGTTCTCGGCAGCGGTGGCGGTCACTCACGCCGAGTCGCCGAAACTGCAGCCGCGGCCCACGCGCTCGAGTTGCTGCGCCACGACTCCGAGGTAACCAAGGACGGTCCGTTGGAGCCGGAACTGGCCGAGTTCGCCGGCGCCGAGGGCGAAGTCGAGCAGGCCAACTGGCGCCGGTCGGACAACTCCTCCGCCGGCGAACCCTGGACGGAATTCGATCTGGATCCGATTGACATCAAGCCGGAGGGCGGAACCAATGACTAGCCGAGCCTCCAGCGCCCGCGTCACCACAGCTGCCACGACCGCCACAACTGGTAGTAAATGACAGCACCAGCCAGACTTCTCGCCCTGCGCCTCCAGGGTTTCAAGTCGTTCGGCGAAAGGACCCTGGTCGAGTTCGGGCCGGGGATCAGCGCCGTCGTCGGGCCGAACGGCTCGGGCAAGAGCAACCTCGCCGACGCGTTACGTTGGGCCCTCGGTGAACAAGGACGGGCCCTGCGCCTCCGGAAGTCGGAGGACGTGATCTTCGCCGGCTCGGAGAAGCGCTCCGCTCTGGGTATGGCGGACGTCACGCTCGTCTTCGGTAATTCGGACCGGCTGCTGCCGATCGATTTCGAGACGGTGGAGCTCGGCCGGCGCCTCTTCCGCTCCGGCGAGAACGACTACCTCCTGAACAAGCAGCGGGTTCGGCTCAAGGACCTTGTCGACCTGCTCGACGCCGCGCACCTGGCGGATAACGCCTTCCTTTTCATCGGCCAGGGCATGGTCGATCAAGCCCTGGCTCTGCGTCCGGAAGAACGCCGGCCGCTCTTCGAGGAAGTTGCCGGTGTCCGGCGCCACGAACGGCGCAAGGCCAAGGCCGAGGATCAGCTCGTCGAGGCCGAAGCGAACCTCGCCCGCGTTGAGGATGTTCTGGCGGAGTTGAGGCCGCAAGCGCGCCGCTTGGGCGCTCAGGCCGAGCAGCAGATGTCGCGCCAGACCGCCGGCCGAGAATACGGACGGGCGATCATCACTCTGGCTCGCTCGCGCTGGCATGAGGCTTCCGCCCGCGAAAATGGGGCCGGCGATCAGTTGGCCGCCGGGCGAACGCAAATCGATGCGGCCCTCGCCGCCTTACGAGAGTCGGAGGAAGCAGCCGCCGCAATCGCTCGGGAACTTGCCTCCGGTTCTCAGACCGAGTCGGAGCGCCGTGGTGCACACGAGGCTGCCAGAGCCGCCTTGACCGAACTCCAGTTGCGCGACGCCAGAGCGGTCAGCGACGTTGCCGGCGCCCAGCGTGACCGCCAGAGGCTCGAGCAGGAGCTGGCCGTCGCAGAGAAGGACCTGGAGGTCCAGCGTCGCGAGCAGGCCGCCCCGGTCCCGGCCCGCGACCTCGCCCTGGCTGCTGCCGTGGCCGAAGCCGAGCGCAACCTCTCAGAGGCACTTGAAGAACTCTCCTCCATGCGCGCTGCGCAGCAGGCTCAGGGCGAGGCCCTGGCGGCGCTCCGCCGCGTCGAGTCCGCCCGTTCCGCGGAACTCGAGACGGCCCGCCGCCGGCTTGCCGATGCAGAGCGACAGGCAACCGATGAGCGAGCCCAGTCGGACGACGTGGCGCGCCGCCTCGGCGACTCGGAGAAGGCCTGCGCCGGCCCCCGAGCCGCCCTGGCCAAGGCTATCGAGGACGAAAAGGCCGCCGTCGCCGCGCGCGAAGTTGCGCGGGCGGAACTGGATCGGCGCGAAGGCGCGCGCCAGACCGTGGCCGAGAAGGCGGCCTCCACGGCCAGCCGCGTCGCCGGCCTGCGTGGCCGTCTGGATGCGCTTCAGGCCCGGCTCTCGGAGGACGAGACGCGCGGCATCTCCAAGGCCGCCCGCAAGCTGGGTGGCAAAGCCCTCTCCGATGGGTTGGAAGTGGAGGCCGGTTTCCGTGTGGCCGTGGAAGCGGCGCTGGGCGAAACGATGCGTGGCTATGTCGTGGGCCGCGAGGCGGCTCTCGGCCTCGACGGCCAGCGCGGCGTGCTGGTCCTGGAGACCGCGGAGGAGGGCCGCAAGCCGGCCGCAGGGCGCGAGGCGCGCGACCGTGGGGCCGATGCGGGCGAGGCGGTAGCCAATGCCGCCGCCGGCGAGGGTGGGGGCCGTCTGGTCGAGGCAATCAGAGTGGACCCGGCCGGAGTTGCGACGCGGTTGCTGGTCCGCTCCGTCTGGGTACCGGATCTGAATGCGGCCCTGGCCGTGCAGCCCAAGCTGCCAGTCGGTTGGGTTGTTGTCACGCGTGACGGAGCCGTCATTACGTCCTTCGGCGTCGTCAGCATGGGCCGGGCGGAGTCTCTACTGGAGCGACGGGCCGAGGTTGAGCGCCTGGCCGAGGAAGTGGCAAAGCTGCAGGAAGACGCCACGAAGGCCGCTGCGCAAGCCGCCGAGACAAGCAAGGAAGCCGGCGTTGCCAGAGCCGCCCTGGAAGCCGCGCGTGAGACCGAGCGGCGTGCAGGTTCTGCTCGTCGCGATGCAGAGGAGGGCGAGCGACGAGCTACGCGTGCCCTGGAGACGATCGCTCGTGAGGCCGCATGGCGATCGGCTCAGGCAACGCGGCTTGAGGCCGACCGAGACAGACTCAAGGAGTCCGTCCGGCAGGTCACCCTGGCGGCGGAGGCAGCCGCTGCCGGCGGTGCCGCGGCCAGGGACGGTGCGGCGGCTCCCGGAACCCCGGCCGAGGAACACGCCAACGCCCTCCGGGAATGGGAAGCGCGGGCGGCATCGATGCGCGCTCGGCGCGATCAACTTGCCGGCGAGGAAGCGGCCCTGGAGGCGGTTCGACGCGATGCGGAGACTCGGCGCGCGCGTGCGTCCGCGGCGGCGAACCTGGATCAGGAACGCATCTCCAGCCTGGAGCGCCAGACCGGCGAACTCGCCAAGCGCGAGCAGCAGATCGGCGCCGAGCGCGAAGGTCTGGGCGAGGAGCTGGCTGCTGCCGCTCTGCGTGAAGCCGCCATCAGGGCGGAGCTCGTGGATATGCTGGCCGCCGCCGCTGCCGCACGCAACCGCCTGACCGAGGCCGAAGCAGCGGCCATGCACGCGCGGGACCGGTTGCGGGCCTGCCAGGAGCGTGTTCGCGCGGCCGAGGTCGCCGAGCTTGAGGCACGCCTGGCCCTGGACGCCATCCGCGAGCAGGTGCTCGTGGAGCTGGCCGGGCTCGGTGATCTGGGTGTGCGGCTTCTCATGTACGAAGGCGA
>DASVJA010000107.1:0-22021 GCA_036386115.1 Candidatus Limnocylindrales bacterium | reverse complement strand
AGGAAGTGGCCGCATCACAGTCCGTCATCGAAACGGCCGTCGCCGGAAGCTAGGAAGGGCCTCGGCGGGTCCGCGTAAATTGAGCGAGTACAAGCGGCTGCGATCGGCGCTACAAGCGCCGATCGCCCATTTCGGGCTATGGTTGTACCTCGCAACGGTGCCTTTTCCCGGAGGGGAGCCCGTCGCCGGACATCGGTGTGCCGAGTCCGGGCCTGGGTGCAGCAGCGATCAGGAAGGATGAACACGTGAAGCGTTGGGCTACCGTTCTGGCCATTACGGCCCTGATAGTGGCGGCCTGTGGCGAGTCGGGCACGACGGCGCCGGCCGGCCCAAACAGCGGCGGAACCCTGACCGTCGCCCTCGACCGAGACATCCAGTACGCCGATCCATCGCTCACCAGCGACTCATCTTCTCTTTACGTCGCGGGCCAGGTGGTCGAAGGGCTGGTAGGTCTGGCGCCGGGTTCGATGAGCCAGATCGTCCCAGTTCTGGCCGCTTCACTACCCAGCGTGAGCGCCGACGGCAAGACCTATACCTTCAAGCTTCGCCCCGGGATTAAGTTCCACGATGGGACTGACTTCAATGCCAAGGCTGTTAAGTTCAACTACGAGCGCTGGCGGAATTTCCCGGCAGGCGATCTCCAAAAAGCCGATTCGTACTACTCGCTGGTCTTTGGGGCATTCGGGGCCTCGTCCAATCTGGTCCAGATCGATACGCCGGACGACACGACGGTCGTCTTCCACCTGCAGCAGGCTCAGAGCAACTTCCTGATCAGCCAGACGGTTGTCGCGTTCGGGATCCAGAGTCCAACGGCGATCGCGGCCAACGACGGCAACAACTCCAAGCTGACCGCCAATGCCTACGCTCTCGGGAGCAAGGGTCAGGGCAAGGCTATGGTCGGCACCGGGCCGTTCATGTTCAGTGAATGGAAAGCCGGGGATCATGTCACTCTCGTGAGGAACCCCCAGTACTGGAATCCGATCACTTCTGCTCACCTGGACACACTTATCTTCAAGCCGTTCTCCGATGCGGCGGCCAAACTCAAGGCGCTCCAGTCCGGCTCAGTGGACGTTATCGAGACGTTGGAGGCTGCGTCTGTCGGTATAGTCAGCAAGGACTCCAACCTCATGGTTCTGGACAGGGGAGGCGGCTCCAACTTCACCCAGATCGGCATGAACAACTTCGACACGGTTAACGGGCAACCGAACCTCCTCTCAAACAAGGGCGTCCGGTTCGCCATTGCGGCAGCGATCGACAAGCCGTCCTACATAAGCGGTTTCTACTCCGGTGAGGCCGTAGTGGCCGACAGCTGGATGCCGGCGGGGAGTCAGTACTACAAGCGCGAGTATCTGCCAACCCACAACCTCAGTGCCTCGCGAGGTTATCTCGCCGGCGCGGGCGTGCCGAGCAGCGGCCTGGCCCTGGATTTCTACTATCCGACCGGCGCACCGGTCTCGCTCTTCCCGGATCCCAAGGGATTGGCCCAGGCCATGGCTGTGAACCTGGAGGCGGCCGGCTTTGTGATTAATCTCAAGAGCGAGGCGTACGCCACGTATCTCGCGGACGCGGCCGCCGGGAAGTTGCAGATGTGGTTGCAGTCTGAGTCATGCCGATGGGCTGGGCCGGACGACTTCCTCTACGCTCCGTTCCACTACGCGGGCGGTCTACCTTTGACTATGTACGACTACAAGAACGACGCCCTTGACACGTTCATGAACACCGCTCGGCAGGCGGATGACAAGAGCGCGGAGACTTCCTGGAAGAAGTCCCAGGATCTCCTCGCCGCCGACATGCCAACGGTGCCGTTGATGGATGTCAAGCTTCCTGCCGCCGCCCGCAAGTACGTGATGGGCTTCGTCGGGTCCGGCGTCCATTCGGAGGGATTCGGCTCGGTCTGGTTGAACAAGTAAGGCGGGTGAGCGGCATTCCCACCCGGGCCGAGCGCTCGGGCTAGACTTCAGCGATGCAGCCGCTTCGCCTTGCCCTTGCTCAGATCTCGCCGCGCCTCGGGTTTCTCGAGGCCAACCTGATCCACCACCACGAGATTCTGGCGGAGGCCAGGTCGGGTGGTGCGGCGTTGGTGGTCTTTCCCGAGTTGGGTCTGACCGGATACCAGTTGCAGGACCTCGCGTCTGAAGTCGCGATGCGCGCGGACGACCCGCGGCTGGCCGGTCTCGCGGCCAAGACCATGGGCATGTCCGCCGTCGTCTCATTTGTCGAGGAAGCCCCGGATCATCGCCTCTTCATCAGCGCCGCGCTGCTGGAGAACGGCGAGGTCCGCTTCATCCACCGCAAGCTCTTTCTGCCGACCTACGGCCTCTTCGACGAGCGACGGTTCTTCGCCGCGGGCGATAAGTTGCGGGCCGTCGACTCGCGGTTGGGTGCGAGGCTCGGGATAGCCGTTTGCGAGGACTTCTGGCACCTGGCGGTGCCGGAAACGCTGGCCCTGGATGGGGCGCAGATCCTGATCAACGTGTCGTCATCGCCGGGCCGCGATCTGGCGGCCGTTCATGAGGTCGGGCTCGGGACGGCTGCGTCATGGCGGACCCTGATGCGGACCTACGCCCAGCTGACGACGAGTTTTGTGGTCTTCTGCAACCGCGTCGGGATGGACGAAACGATCAGCTTTTGGGGCGGCTCGGAGGTGATCGCGCCGAGCGGTGAAGCGCTGTTCACGGCGCCGCTTTTCGAGGAGGGTCTCCATTTCGTGGATATCGAGCTGGGCGATGTCCGGCGCGAGCGCGTTGGCCTGCCGTTGCTGCGGGATGAGCGGCCCGAGCTTCACCTGCGTGAACTGCGCCGGATCATGGCTGAGCGAACCGAAATGCAGATCGACCTGGCAAGCGAACGCCCGGTGACCCCGGAGGATGGCGGTCGATGACCGCGGATGGTGTCGGGGCGCCCGAGCCGCTCTTTGAGCTGCCGCTCGAGCTGGCGATCGACACCGACGTCGCCCGAAGGGTGATGGTCGGCTTCATTCGAAACCAACTCAATCAGGCCGGGTTTGGCCGAGCCCTGCTTGGGCTCTCCGGTGGTATCGACTCGGCCCTGGTTGCGTTTCTGACCGCCGAGGCGATCGGGCCGGAAAACCTGCTGTGCGTGATGATGCCGTATCGCACGTCGTCGCCGGCGTCCGAGGATGACGCTCGACTCGTGGTGGAGCAGTTGGGATGCGTCCGCGACATGGTGGACATCAGCCCGATCGTGGACGGCTACTTTGGGCGCGACGGAGTCGCAGGCAGCGGTGGAGCTGAGGCGCTCGACGCCGCCCCGCTTCGCAGAGGGAACTTCATGGCCCGAGCCAGGATGTCGGCCCTTTACGACCGATCGGTCACCTGGTCGGGTCTGGTCGTTGGGACCGGCAACAAGACCGAGTCTCTCATTGGATACACGACTCTTTTCGGAGACTCTGCCTGCGCCTTCAACCCGATCGGCGATCTGTACAAGAGCCAGGTCCGGCAGGTTTCCGCCGCCGTCGGAGTGCCCGAAACGATCATTCGCAAGGCGCCTTCAGCCGACCTCTGGCCGGGCCAGACGGACGAGGCCGAGGCCGGATTCACGTATCCAGAACTGGATCGGCTGCTCTTCTGGATGATCGACAAGCGCCGCACCGACGAGGAATTGGTTGCGATGGGCTTTGCCGAGGCGGCAATTGCCCGCGTCAAGCGCCTCGTGGCTATCTCTGAATTCAAACGACAGGTTCCGCCCGTGGCCAAGCTCGGGCCGCGGACGACGGGCGTGGATTACCTCTATCCGCGTCGCCGGCCCGGGTCGGCGAAGGCGTGAACCGCGGGAGTGGGGGAGCTCGGAGTGGCCCGGGCGCGCCGGGGAGTGACGCCGCACCGAATGACACCGCTCCGCGCAGCGCGAGCCCGGCTCCCGGCAGTGCAGCTGCCGGTGGCGGGGAGCACGGCCGGCTCTTCATCGTCGCGACGCCGATAGGCAATCTCGGCGACATCTCGTTTCGGGCCGTGGAAACGCTCAAGACCGTGCCGCTTGTTGCGGCCGAAGATACGCGGATGACCCGGCGACTCTTTGCCCGGTACGAGATTTCCACGCAGTTGGTTAGTTACCACTCCCAGAGCAGCCGCGGCCGCGAGGCGGAGCTGCTGGAGCACCTTCGCTCCGGGCGGGATCTGGCTCTCGTCACGGACGCAGGCACCCCGCTGGTCAGCGATCCCGGCACTGAACTTGCGTCGGCCTGGGCGGCCGAGGGCGGCGTCATCGTCCCGATCCCTGGCGCATCGGCTGTCCTGGCGGCGCTCGTCGCCAGCGGGCTGTCCGTCGCGCACTGGACGTTCGAGGGTTTCTTGCCCCGCAGCGGCAAGGAGCGGAAGCTCCGTCTCGCCAGGATCGCGGCCGACGATCGAGCTTCTGTGATCTATGAAGCGCCGTCGCGGGTTCCGGCCACGCTGACCGACCTGGCGGTCGCGGCCGGCGAGCAGCGCCGCGCGGCGATCTGCCGCGAGTTGACCAAGATGCATGAGGAAGTTGTCCGGGGCCCGCTGGGAGAACTGGCGGCTGCGGCCGGTACCGGGCAGATAATGTTGCGAGGCGAGTTCGTGATCGTCCTGGAGGCCACGTCGGACGCCGACGCCGCGCGTCAGCTCGCCGGGGAGGAGCCGCCGTCGCTGGCCGATGCCCGCGAGGAAGTGGCCCGGCTCGTCGCTGCGGGCACGAAGCGCTCGGAGGCCGCGCGCCTGGTTGCGGCCGCTACCGGCCTGGACCGCCACGAGTTGTACCGGCCCGGGTGAGGCGACAGAGGCCGTCGCCGGCGGGGCCGTCGCACTCTCCGGTGGCTATCGCGCCCGCTGCGCCGCGTCCCAGGAAGCGCGATCCGGTCTCACGCCTGGATCGCGCCCACGTACTCGCACACCTCGGAAATCGCCGCCCGGCCACGATATTGCGATACGGTGTTAACGCCCGGTTATGGTATATCTGAGCCGGCTCATCCGATGGTGCGTCCCTAGCGCGCCATCTACGCAGCTAGGGAAACGTGAAACCGCTGTCTGCGGTGGATGGGGCCATTCGGCGCCGCCGTGGATCGGCGCGGTTGTCACCGGGAGGAACGCAGCCAAGCGGACCCCCAACAGGGAGTGAAGGAGAGGTAGATGAGACTTCGTTTGGGAGCTCTCGTCACGATCGCCGCGCTGGTGATCTCGGCCTGCGGAAGCAGCGCGGCCACGACGGCACCTGCCGCTACCGGCCCGGCCGGTTCGGCCCCGGCGGCGTCGGCTGCGATCACCAACGGCGGGACGTGGGTATTCGGCTCGGCATCGGATCCGACAACGTTGGATGCCATCCTGATGCAGGACGGCGAGTCGATCCGAATTGCGCAGCAGATCTATGAGACGCTCGTCAAGCTGGCGCCGGGCTCGGCATCTACGCTGGTCCCCGGACTTGCGAAGAGCTGGGACGCCAGCGCCGATGGGCTGACGTACACGTTCCACCTCCAGACCGGTGTGAAGTT
Organism: Candidatus Limnocylindrales bacterium; assembly: GCA_036386115.1. Taxonomy (GTDB): domain Bacteria; phylum Chloroflexota; class Limnocylindria; order Limnocylindrales; family CSP1-4; genus Fen-1039. The sequence continues at coordinate 16,551 of DASVJA010000107.1, read as the reverse complement.
CACCGATGGAACCGATTTCAACGCCGATGCGGCCGTCTACAACGTCAACCGCTGGAAGAACCTGCCTGAGGTTCTCCAGGGTGAGGACTACTACGACATCACCGTCTTCGGTGGTTATGGCGACGCATCGCTGATCAAGTCGATCACGAAGATCGATGACGCGACATTCAGCATGACCCTGTCCACCCCCAAGGCGGACTTCCTGACGGCCATGACGCTGGCTCCGTTCTCGATGCAGAGCCCCACGGCTCTCAAGGCGCACAACGCCGATCTGGGCTCCAAGGACACGAGCAACGACTACTGGCAGAAGGCGCCCACCGGCACAGGCCCGTTCATGTTCAGCGACTTCGTGCCCGGTGATCACTTCACCATCGTCAAGAACCCCGGCTACTGGGACAGCGCCAACGCGGCGCATCTCGACAAGGTCATCTTCAAGCCCATCGCGGACTCGGCCCAGCGCCTGACCGCGCTGAAGTCCGGCACCGTCGACACCATCGACTTCGTCGACGCCAACCAGCTGGGCGACGTCAGCAGCGACTCCAACCTGCAGTTGGTTACTCGCTCCGGGCTGTCGATCGGCCGGCTCAACATGAACCAGAACATCAAGCCGTTCGATGACATCAACGTCCGCAAGGCGGTTTCGTATGCTGTCGACCGGAAGGCGCTCATCGACACCTTCTTCCCCAACGGCGCCGGCCAGGCGGCCGACTCGGATCTTCTGCCGAGCATGCCCGCCTACGAAGCCAACGCCACGATTAGCGGGTTCGACCTTCAGAAGGCCAAGGATGCCCTCGCAGCCTCGAGCTGCAAGGCGCCCTGCAGCATCGACTTCTGGTATCCGGACAGCGTTTCCCGCCCGTACATGCTTGACCCCAAGGGTGAGTTCGAAGCCATTCGAACGATGCTTGAGGCGGTCGGTTTCACGGTCAACCCCCAGCACAAGGCCTGGAAGGGCGGCTATACGGGCGACGAGGCCAACGGCAAGTTCGGTCTGGCCTTCATCGGCTGGATCTACGACTACGCCGATCCGGCCGACGGCCCCGGCATCTTCTACTCGACTTCGCTGGCAAAGTGCGGTGACGTCACCCCGACAACGCCTCACAACTGCGAGGCCGCCGAGGACAATCCGGCCGTCTCGTCCGGAATGGCCAAGGCAATCGCGGAGCCGGACACGGCCAAGCGAACCCAGGCCTGGAAAGACGTAATGAAGCTGATCAACGCCGACGTCGCAGACGTGCCCCTCGTTTGGGCAGGCTCTTCGCTCGGAATGACCAAGAACATTCACGGCTTCGTGCCTAGCCCGACGCAGACTGAGTACTACAACTCGGTTTGGAAGTCCTGAGCGGCCTCCGATCGCGTCTATAGTCGAGTAATCTCAGGCGCGTCCCCGGGGGAACCCGGGGACGCGCCGTGCTAACCGGCCCTCGTCAGGTAGTAGCCGCCAGTGCTGAAGTTCATCGTCCGCAGACTCCTTCTGCTCATTCCAATACTTCTCGGGCTATCTCTCGTCATGGTCGTCTTCCTGCACATGCTGCCGGGAGACCCGTGCGGGGCGATCCTGGGCGAGCACTCCACGCCGGCAAATCTGGAGCGATGTCGGCACGGGCTCGGGTTGGACAGGCCGCTATACCAGCAGTACTTCGAATACATGTGGGGCGTGTTCCACGGCAACTTCGGTGTGTCGGCCACGAGCAAGGTATCGGTCGCGACCGAGTTCCTTACCCGCTTCCCGGCAACTGTGGAATTGGCCGTCTCGGCCATGGTGATCGCAATCGGCGTCGGGATCCCGCTCGGCGTCGCGGCGGCCAAGCGCCAGTACTCGCTGTTCGACAACTTCGCGACGGTCGCGTCGTTGATAGGCATCAGCATTCCGATCTTCTTCCTGGGCCTGCTGCTCCAGTACCTGTTCGGCGTCTGGCTGCATTGGCTGCCGACGGCCGGTCGGTACGATCTGGGCCTGTACAGCTACGACGGGGCGGGCACCAACTTCCTGCTCTGGGAATCGCTGGTGATAGACCATGACCCCGCCAAGTTCGTGGATGTTGTCCGCCATCTCATCTTGCCTGCCGTCGCTCTCGGCACCATCCCGCTGGCCGTTGTGGCGCGCATCACCAGATCCGCTGTGCTCGAGGTTCTGTCCGAGGACTACGTCCGCACGGCCCGTGCCAAGGGTCTGACGAGCAGGCGCATCGACGATCGCCACGTTCTCCGCAACGCCATGCTGCCGATCTCTACGGTGATCGGTCTGCAGACGGGCCTGCTGCTGGGCGGCGCGGTCCTGACGGAGCAGATCTTCTCCTGGGGCGGCGTAGGGAACTGGCTCTTCCAGGCGGCCGTGGACAAGGACTTCGTAGTGATCCAGAGCGGGGCACTGATCCTGGCCACGATCTTCGTGATGGTGAACCTGATCGTCGATGTCGGCTATGCCTACCTCAACCCGCGGATCAGGTACAGCTGATGGCCGGCACCGCCCTTAGACAACAACTCGAGGCGCCCATCAAGGGCACCAGCCTCTGGCGTGACGCCACTCGCCGGCTGGTCCGCAACCCGGCCGCGCTCGTCGGCCTTTTCCTTGTTCTGGGCCTCATCTTTGTGGCCGTCTTTGCGCCGTTGATCTCGCCCTACGACCCCACGTCGGGAACGATCCTGCAGCGGTTCCGCCCGCCCAGCCTGGTTCATCTCCTCGGCACGGACCTCCAGGGCCGGGACATCCTGTCGCGAATCATGTGGGGCGCGCGCTCCTCGCTCTGGGTCTCGATCCTCTCGGTCACCATCGGTCTGAGCCTCGGCCTCAGCTTCGGCGCGGTCAGCGGCTTCGTCGGCGGCTGGGTGGATTTCTGGATGATGCGCGCCGTCGATGTGATGCTCTCGTTGCCCGGTCTCCTGCTCACGATCACCATCGTGCTATTCCTGGGCCCCGGCTTGAACACGATTGCCTTCGCGATCGCCATCGAAAACGTCCCGATCTTTGCCCGGCTCGTGCGGTCGAGCATCCTAGCCCTCAAAGAGAACGATTTCGTCCTGGCAGCCAGATCTGTGGGGGCGACCAGGCGGCGGATACTCCTTCACCATGTCATGCCGAACGCCCTGACGCCCGTGATCGTGCAGGCAACGCTCGCGCTCGCCACGGCGATCGTCGACGCGGCCGGCCTGGGCTACCTCGGCTTTGGGCCGCAGGATCCCGCCACGCCGGAGTGGGGGACCATGCTGACCGACACCCAGCGCTATCTCACCAGCGGCGCCGCTTACACGGCCCTCTTCCCCGGTATCGCCATCATCCTGGCCGTCCTTGGGTTCAACCTGCTGGGCGACGGCCTGCGAGAAGCCCTGGATCCGAGGTTGAAGCGATGAGCCGCATCTACGACATCGAGCCCGGCGACCCGGCCGGCGGCACGGCGGTGCCGGTGAAAGACGGACCTCTGCTTCAGGTTCGGGATTTGCAGGTTGAGTTCTCGTCCTCGTCCGGGCGGGTTCACGCCGTGAACGGGGTCAGCTTCGATGTAGAAGCGCACGAACTGCTGGGTATCGTTGGCGAGTCCGGCTGCGGCAAGAGCGTGACCTCGCTGGCGATCCTGCGGTTGCTCGCCAAGCCCGCCGGGCGCGTGACCGGCGGCAGCGTCACGTTTGACGGCATGGACCTGCTCCACCTCAAGGACGAAGCCATGCGCGATCTGCGGGGCCGGCAGGTGGCGATGATCTTCCAGGACCCCATGACCTCGCTCAACCCGGTCACCACGATCGGCGAGCAGCTAACTGAGGTCGTTCATGCTCACGAGAAGGTCAGCCATCAGGAGGCCGAAAAGCGCGCCATCGACACGCTTGAACTGGTCGGGCTGCCGAACGCGAAATCGCGGCTGCGCAATTACCCGCACCAGTTCTCGGGTGGCATGCGCCAGCGCGTGATGATCGCCATGGCCTTGATCATGGGTCCGAAGTTGCTCATCGCCGACGAACCTACTACCGCCCTGGACGTCACCATCCAGGCCCAGATCCTGGATTTGATCCAGCGGGTTGCCCGGGATACCGGCGCGGCCGTGATGCTGATTACCCACGACCTCGGCGTTGTGGCCGGCATGACCAAGCGGATCCAGGTCATGTATGCGGGCCAGATCGTGGAGACGGCCACAACCGAGGAGTTGTTCGCTCATCCGCGTCACCCGTACACGGTCGGCCTGCTGCGGTCCATTCCGCGGTTGGATGAGGGTGGGTCGCGCGAACTGCTGCCGATCGAAGGGCTGCCGCCCGACCTGACCAAGCTGCCGCCCGGGTGTCCATATGCGCCCCGATGCGCCTGGGCCATCGAGCGGTGTCTGACCGAGAATCCGCCGCTGGCGCTGCCCGGTTCCAGCGAAGTTGCCACCGGCGTGGCCCTGGGAACGCATCTTGTCGCCTGCTGGAACCCCGCCACCGACGAGGAAGCGAAGGCCGGAGTTCCGGCGAGCGGGTACATCTCCGCGGTCGAGGCCGCGGGACGGGCTCGCGCCGATGCGGCCGCGACCGCACTGGGTGGTGATCTGTGAGTGACGAGATGATTCTGACATCCGGCGCGTCCGCCGCCGGCGCTCCGCTGCTCTCCGTGACAGACCTGAAGATGTGGTTCCCGATCACGTCTGGGATCATCCTGGAGAGGCACGTCGGCGACGTCCGGGCGGTCGACGGGGTCTCACTGGAGATTCGGCGCGGCGAGACGTTGGGGCTGGTGGGGGAGTCCGGTTGCGGCAAGTCGACTACCGGCCGCGCCATCCTGCGTCTCTATCGGCCTACAGGCGGTTCCGTCAACTTCGATGGAGTGGAACTGACCAAGCTGGAGGGAGAGCCACTCCGCCGGATGCGGCGCAGGATGCAGATGATCTTTCAGGATCCGTACGCCAGCCTGAACCCGCGCATGACTGTCGGCGGCATAGTGGGCGAGCCGCTCACCATCCACGACATCGGCACTCGAGCCGAGCGTCGCGAGCGGGTGGCCGAGTTGCTGGATGTCGTGGGTCTCAACCCCAACTTCCTGAATCGCTACCCGCATGAGTTCAGCGGTGGCCAGAGGCAGCGCATCGGTGTCGCTCGGGCCCTCGCTCTGAACCCCGATCTCATCGTCGCCGACGAGCCGGTCAGCGCCCTGGATGTGTCGATCCAGGCCCAGATCATCAACTTGCTCGAGAAGCTCCAGGACGAGTTCCACCTGACCTACCTGTTCATCGCCCACGACCTGGCCGTTGTCCGGCACGTGAGCGATTGGATTGCGGTGATGTACCTCGGCGGAATCGTTGAACTGGTCCGTAGCCGCGAACTGTATGAGCGGCCACTCCATCCCTATTCCGTCGCTCTTCTCTCCGCCGTACCTATCCCGGATCCGGTGATCGAGGGCCGGCGCCGCCGAATCATCCTGACCGGCGACGTGCCTAATCCTGCCAACCCGCCATCGGGATGCCGCTTCCACACCCGCTGCTGGCTGCGCGAGCGGCTCGGTAATCCGGAGCGTTGCGTGGCGGAGCAGCCGGTCCTTCGGGCTCTGGACGGAGATCACCAGGTGGCCTGCCACTTCGCCGAGGACGTCGACGGATCCGCCGAGCAGGTCCAGGTGACCGGCCGCCCGACCGTCGGCAGCGCGTCCAGCAAGCTGAGCCGCTCGCCCGGCGCGTGAATGCCCGGCCCCGATTCGGCGCCCGCATCGGCCTGACCTTCAACCGTTTCGCCCGATTGTTGGCACATTGATGGCCATCGCGGACCACCTGAACCTGACCGGCCGCTCGCCCTTGATCGGGCCGAATGCGCCGGCGATCGGCCCACGTTTCCCGGACATGACCGACGTTTACGACGCGGGTCTGAGGCTGTGCCTCCATCGGGCCGCTCAGGCAGAACGAGTCGAGCTGGCGGACGGCGTCTACGCCTGCCTCCTCGGCCCCAGCTACGAAACCCCGGCCGAAGTGAGGATGCTCGGCACTCTCGGCGCAGATGCTGTGGGCATGTCCACCGCGCTCGAGGCTGTGGTCGCGCGTTGGGCCGGCGTCAAGGTATGCGGCATCTCATTGATCACGAATCCGGGCGCCGGTCTGACGGGCGCCCAACTCAGCCACGCCGAGGTTCTTGCTGCCGCCGAGTTGGCGGGGCCGCGCCTGGCCAGGGTGATCGCGCGGTTTGTCGCGGAGTTGCCGAAGGGTGGCCCTTCGGGTGCGGCGGGCGGCCAGTAGCGGCGGTTACACCGCGCCGGAACTGTCCGGAGGCAAGCAATTGCGGGGAGATCTAACCGAGAATCTCTCGACAACATAGAATCCGGCCCTGATAGGGTCTGCGCTGGGGAAGCCCATGCGGTCATCGGCCCGCTGCCACGGCCGGGATCGCGTGTGACGTCGCGACCATGAGGAGGTATGGGTATGAGTTCTGCGTTTGCATATTGCGAAGCGTGCGGGGCGATTCTGCCGATCGAGGGCCAGCTGGTCTGCGGAGTCTGCAAGCACAAGCAGTCGAACCAGGGGGTGGCCGCGCCGCTTTCATCTACGCAGTTCCCCATGCAGCCCGGCGCGGGCTACGGGCAACCGGCGCAGGGACAGGTGCCTCCTCCGTACGTGCCACCTGCTTCCCCAACGCAGTACGGCGCCCCCGTCGCCGGCCAATACGGTGCCGACCAGTACGCGGCTCCCAACCAGACCCCCGGCCCGGTGGGCTACGGCGCCCCCGTCGCCGGCCAATACGGTGCCCCGTACGAGAATCAGACCCCGCCTGCCTCGCCCCCCGGCTGGGCCGTCCAGGGGCAGAACCAGAATCAGCCCTGGCTCGGCCAGTCGCCCTATGGATACGCCCCAACGCCCCCAAAGAAGCGGTCGATTCTGCCCATCGTCGCCGTCGTGGCGTTGGTAGCAGTCGTTGTGGCAGGTCTGGTCGGCGTGGCGGCGTTCGTCGTCTCGAGCGGCTCCAATGGAGCTGCCAAGCCCACGGCCACGGTTTCCGCCCACGTGGCCCCAACCGCAACGCCAACGCCGGAGATTACGCCCGCGCCGGAGTTCGCCCTGGCCGGCACGATGACCCATATGCGTGCCCACGCGACGGCGACGACCCTCAAGGACGGCCGCGTTCTGATTGTCGGCGGCTGGGCGTCCATGAGCGGCACGACCCTGACCGCCACTTCTTCGGCTGAGATCTACGACCCGACAGAGAAGACCTTTACCCCCACGGGCTCGATGGCTGCGCCGCGCGCCGCCCATGACGCAACTCTGCTGGCGGATGGGCGAGTGCTCGTGTCGGGAGGCAGCGACGGCGAAGGCCGGGTGCGGACCGCCGAGATCTACGACCCGAAGACATCCAAGTTCACCGCGACCGGTTCGATGCATGAGTCTCGCATCGAAGACTCGGTGACCCTGCTGGCCGACGGCCGGGTTCTGATTGCCGGCGGCTACAACAAGGGCACTCGTCTGGCCACGGCTGAAATCTACGACCCCATCAAGGGAGTCTTCACGAAGACCGGATCTATGGCCGGTGGCCGCGGTGAGCATGCCGCTGGGCTGTTGAGCGATGGGCGAGTGATCGTCGCCGGCGGAGACAACAACGACAAGCCCCTTGCCAGTGCCGAGATCTACGATCCCAAGACAGGCGAGTTCACAGCGACGGGATCGCTTTCGGTTGCGCGGCGATACGCGACCGGTGTTGTTCTACCCGATGGCCGCTTTCTGGTTCTCGGTGGTGAAAACGCCAACAGCAGGTCGATCGACTCGGCGGAGATTTACGACCCGACGACCGAGGAGTTCACCAAGACCGACGCGATGACGTCCTATCGAGAGCTGGCGTCGGCTGTTGTGCTGCAGAACGGGACCGTCCTGGTGGTTGGCGGCTGGAATGGTTCGCCGTTGTCTTCGACCGAAGTGTTCGATCCGGCAACAGACACCTTCACTTCGGACGTCTCCATGTCGGTCCCGAGGGGTGACGCAGCCACGGCGGTGCTCTCCGACGGTCGCGTGCTCTATTGCGGCGGCTGGACTGATGACACCACGTTGAGTGATTCGGCGGAGATCTATGGCGCCCCCGGGACGGCCTCGGGCGTCAGCCCGTCGGCCGGCGCCAGCCCGTCGGCCGACGTCAGCCCGAACAGCTAGCGATCGCCGACCGGCGAGTTTGAACCGGGGCGCCGCGAAGGGGGAGACCGCGAGCGCCCCGGGGGGATTGAGTTACGCCAGGACGAGCACCTGCTCGTCATCTGTTGAAGCAACTTCGTCTTCTGCGGCATCGGCCGCGGTCATGACGCCGACTTCTGCCGCCTCGTTTGGAGAGATCGCCGACTCGTCTGCCGGAGACTCACCATCGGCCTGGGCCGCGATGGAATCCGCCTCGTAGTCGCGCTTGCGACGACCCGACAGCATCTCGACGGAGATCGCCACGACCTCAGTCTTCCAGTGCCGCGCGCCGCGATCGTCGTCCCATTGGCGGGTCTGCAGCCGGCCCTCGATGGCGACCTGCTGGCCCTTGCCGAGATACTGACCGCACACGGCCGCCAGGCGGTCCCAAACGACCACGTTGTGGTATTCGGCGCGCTCCTTGCCGTTGCCCCGGTACTCGTTCGTGGCCACAGCAAACGTGGCTACGCTGGATCCGCTGGCCAGCGATCGCAACTCCGGATCGCGAGTCAGCCGGCCTGTAAGAAGGACCTTGTTCATGGTCCTGATCTCCTCTTGCGGCGCCTTTCTCTAGCGGCGCCATGCGTGGCGGCGGTTCCAGAACCATACGCGCGGCGGCTCAACTGCGGCTCAACTGCGGCTCAACTTCGGATCAACTGGAGCTGCCGTGGCGCCTGGTCGGACGTTCGGCCGCGCCGCCGCCGCCGCCGCGCTATGCTGGCCTCAGTGGCCCCGGTTGGATTGATCGCCGAGATTTCGCATCGCCGCATCGGAGCCCTAAGGAGAAGCATGGCAATGAAGCCCGCAATCAAGTCACGGCTCGCCAATCGAGCGCCTCTCGATCTGGCGACGCTGGACGAGAAATCCCTGATGGGCGTCATCGACCATTCGCTCCTCAAGCCCGAGTTCACGAAGGCGGATATCGAGGCCGGTTGCGATGTCGCCATCGAATGGGAAACCGCGACAATCTGCTGCCGGCCGGCCGATCTGCCGTTGGTCGTTGGACGACTGCGCAAGTCGCTTGTTGGCCCGACGACCGTCATCGGCTTCCCCCACGGCGCGCACATGTCGTCCATCAAGGAACGCGAAGCGATTATCGCGGTGGACCAGGGCGCGGTTGAACTCGATGTCGTCATCAACATCGGCGCCCTTCGTGGCGGCGATTTCGGTTACGTGCGCGACGAGTTGTCCAGTCTCATCTATGCCGTCTCCCCGGTACCGGTCAAGGTGATCCTCGAGACCGCCTATCTCACGCCCGAGGAGGTCGAGGAAGGCTGCAAGATTGCCGTCGAGGCACGCGCAGCATTCGTCAAGAACGGCACCGGTTACTCGCCGCGCGGCGCAGAGGCGGGCGAGATTGCCCTGATGCGGCGTGTCGTGGGCGACAACGTCGGCGTCAAGGCTGCCGGCGGCGTCCGCACCCTTGACGCGATGCTATCAATGCTTGCCGCGGGCGCGTGCCGTGTCGGTGCGACCGCGACTGCCGCCATCGCCGCCGAGTGGCGCCTACGCGGACCGGAAGCCGTGGCCAAAGCCGCCACGCTTAAATTCGACCGGGAGCACCCGACCGCGCCGTAGGCACCGCCGGTTCGGCCCGGCCCCGGCGCCGACACGACCCCGGCCGGCTTCGATGCCGACTCCGATTTTGGTGAGCCGGCGCGCACGGTTGGGGCTGGAGGCTGTAACTTCCAGGCAGATTCAAATCCCCAAAGCACGGAACGAGCTGTGGGCGACGCCGAGCCCGGGATCCATGGCTGGAAACGTCTCTCGCGAGCACGTTCACGCTCGGCAAACTCGCAGTCCGGCGACCGCGTGTCGGTCAAGAGTAGCTACTGGCATAAGTAGTCCGTATCGTGTTTCTCCCATTGGAATATGCCGAGTTGTTCGCTGGGACGGCGAGGGCGCCGGAGCCGGCACTGAGCAGGCGCGCCCGCCACGCGGCACTTCTTCCACCCGCCTTCGAACCGGCCCCCGCGCCTGCTATACTTTGAACCGCCCAAGGTCCCCAGCCGCGGGTTCCAGAGACAACAATGCCAAGGAGGCCACGTTGCCCCAGGAAGGCGTGCAGTTCGCCCCGTGAGACGAACCACCACCTTCGCTCCAAGAGGAGTTGCGGCTCCGACGGAGGGGCAGTCTACCCAGGTCCCCGGCCAGCCGGCCGAGGGCTTTTTAGTTTCCCGGGGTTCCTGCGTGGGCTTCCGCCGGGGCGAGCACGGTGCAGCCCAAAGGCTGTCCTGGAGGGAGAACTAGATGCCCGCCACAGTGATCGTCGGCCTTCAGTGGGGCGACGAAGGCAAGGGCAAGACGACCGACGCGCTCGCGGAGCATGTCAAGGCCGTTGTCAGATATCAAGGCGGCGACAACGCCGGCCACACGATTATGCTCGGCGAAGAGGTGTTCAAGCTTCACCTCGTCCCGTCCGGCGTGCTCTATCCGCACATCGCGCCGATCATCGGCAACGGTGTCGTCGTCAATCCGGCCACGCTGATATCCGAGTTGGACATGCTCGCGAGCCGCGGCATCGAGGTCGACCGCGTCCGAGTTAGTAAGCACGCCCACGTGATCATGCCGTACCACATCGCTCTAGACGGAGCCATGGAGGCCCGGCTGGCAAAGGCGGCTGTCGGAACGACCCGGCGCGGTATCGGGCCTGCCTACGCGGATCGAGCCTGGCGCATCGGCATCCGAATGGAAGACTTGCTGGACGGGCCGGCCCTCTGGAGCAAGCTCCAGCGCATTCTGCCGGAGAAGAACGCGACGCTTCAGCGCCAGCATCATGTCGGCGGTTTCGATCTCGATGAACTCGTTGAGCTCGCCACCAGCTGGGGCACGCGCCTCAAGCCGCACCTTGCGGACACCACCCAACTTGTCCAGGAAATGCTGGCTCGCGGCGAGCACCTCCTGTTCGAAGGTGCACAGGGAACGCTCCTGGACCTGGATCACGGCAGCTATCCGTTCGTGACCTCATCCAACCCGATCGCTGGCGGAGCCTGCACAGGTGGCGGCATCGGGCCGCTACAGGTCGATGAAGTCCTGGGCGTGATGAAGGCCTACGCCACGCGCGTCGGGGCGGGACCGTTCCCGACGGAACTCGAAGATGAGATCGGCGAGGGGATCATCGATCGCGGGCGCGAGTTCGGGACTACCACCGGGCGACGTCGCCGGGTTGGGTGGTTCGACGCCGTGCCGCTTCGGTATGCCGTCGCGGTCAACAGCGTCAGCTCCATCATGCTCAACAAGATCGACATTCTTTCCGGTCTCGATGAAGTCCTGATCTGCATGGCTTACGAGGTCGACGGCGAGCGCGTCGATTGGTGGCCGTCCGATGCCGACGTCCTGGCGCGGGCGAAGCCGATCTACGAGCGCTTCCCGGGTTGGACCGAACCGATCCACGAGTGCCGATCCATGGCCGATTTGCCGGAGAATGCCCGCCGCTACGTCGATGCGGTGGAGCGCCTTTCCGGCGCCCCGATCTGCTTCGTCTCGGTTGGGCCGGAGCGGCATCAAACCATCGAGCGGATGCCGCGACCTCTGCGCAACCCGATGACGGCACCGGGCCCGGCCGGCAAATGAGTCCCAAGGCCGAGCGGAGCGAGTTGGACGCGAAGCGCGGCCCGGCCCGCCTGCTCGTTCTGGGCGGCGGCGGTCGCGAACACGCCCTCGTCTGGAGTCTTGCCCGCGAGGCCGCAGTCGAGGCGGTGTTCGTGGCCCCGGGGAGTGACGCGATCGGGCGCGAGCCCAAGGCGCATTGCTTCCCCGGCATTTCGGCGCTGGACCCGGCCGCCGTCGTTACTCTGGCGACCCGTGAAGATGTGGATCTGGTGGTAGTCGGTCCGGAGGCCGTTCTCGAGGCCGGGGTCGTCGACGCGCTGGAGGATGCCGGCGTGCCCACGTTTGGGCCCACTCGAGCCGCCGCTCGCATCGAGTGGAGCAAGGCGTTCTGCCGCGACGTGGCCGAGGCTGCCGGTGTGAGGATGGCTCGCGGTCGCGACTTCGTGGCCCTGGAGCCGGCACTCGCGTACGCGCGCGAGCTCGCTGAGGGTCGCGGCTCGAACGGCGTCGTGATTAAGGCGGACGGCTTGATGGCCGGCAAGGGAGTCACTGTCTGCGACGACTTCGCCGCTGCGGAGTTGGCCCTGAGGGCGCTATTCGCCGCCGTCAAGGACGAGCCAGCCGGATCGGTGGTAGTCATCGAGGAGCGCCTCATCGGCGCCGAGGCGAGTCTTATCGCCATTTGCGACGACCACGGCGCGCTGGCACTTCCGCCGGCTCGCGACCACAAACGTCTCCTGGACGACGACAAGGGCCCCAACACCGGCGGCATGGGCGCCTACAGTCCCGTTCCGGATCTGCCCGAGAGCCTCTGCGCAACTCTGGTGGACGTAATCCATCTGCCCATCCTGGCCGAACTTGCCAGGCGCGGAGCGCCTTTCCGCGGCGCCCTCTACGCCGGGCTGATGCTCACGCCGGAGGGCCCGGTACTTATTGAATGCAACGCCCGTTTCGGCGACCCGGAGATCCAGGTCCTGCTGCCGCGCCTCGCGGTGCCGCTCGGGCCGCTTCTCTACGGGGCGGCTCAAGGGGATCTTGCCGGAGCGGCCGCAGAACTCGGCCTGCACGGCAAGATGCTCCCCACCACTGGCGACGCAGCCGTGGCCATTGTTCTGGCGGCGGCCAACTACCCGGAGACGCCGCGCAAGGGCGACAAGATCACCGGTCTGGAAGAGGCGGCCCGGGAGGGAGCAACGGTCTTCCATGCCGGCACAATCCTGGGCACGGACAACGTGTACTGCACCAACGGCGGCCGCGTTCTGGCGGTGGTTGGGCTTGGGGCAGGCGTCCCGGTCGCCCGAGCCACTGCGGAGAAGGCCGCGAAGAGAATCACGTGGGACGGGATGCAGCGACGCCACGATATCGCGGTTAAGCTCCCGAAAGCGGCGGCCACTCCACAGGCCGCCGGCTCGCTCGATCCCGTCTCCGAGAAGGCTTGGACGGAGGGAAGCGCCAAGTGATTCCTCGCTACACGCTCCCCGAGATGGGCGCCATCTGGACGGATCAGGCTCGCTTCGAAGGCATGCTTCGGGTCGAGATTGCCGTTGCCCGCGCGGAAGTCTCGCGCGGCATGGTCCCGGCCGAGGCCGTTCGGGTAATCGAGGCGCGCGCCAGGATCGATGTCGATCGCATCGATGAAATCGAGAAGACGACGGACCACGACGTCATCGCCTTCGTCAGCCAGGTTGCGGAGACTGTGGGGGAGCACGGCCGCTACCTGCACCTCGGCCTCACCAGCAGCGACGTGGTGGACACCGGGCTGGGGCTTCAGCTCCAGGCCGCCGGCCGGCTCCTGATCGCCGACTGCGATTCGCTCGTTGGGGCCCTTGTCGCCCGCGCCCGCCTCGAAGCCAACACCGTGATGATGGGCCGCACTCACTCGGTCCACGCGGAGCCGACGACTATGGGCATGAAGATCGCCGGCTGGGCATTCGAAATCGCGCGCGACCGGACCCGGCTTGCCGCCGCCGTGGACGATTCATCGACCGGCAAGATTTCCGGTCCGGTTGGGACGTACAGCCACCTGGAGCCGGACCTGGAAGAGGAAGTGCTGGCGGACCTGGGTCTTCACCGCGACCCAATCTCCACGCAGATCGTCCAGCGCGACCGCCACGCGGCGCTGATCACCACGATCGCCATCATCGGCGGCTCCCTCGAGCGCATCGCGACCGAAGTTCGCAATCTCCAGCACACCGAGATCGGCGAGCTGATGGAGCCGTTCCGGGCCGGCCAGAAGGGCTCCAGCGCCATGCCCCATAAGCGCAATCCGATCCTCTCCGAACGGATCGCCGGCATGGCCCGGCTCCTGCGCGGCTACGCGGTAACGGCCATGGAGAACCAGCCCCTCTGGCACGAGCGGGATATCAGCCACTCCTCTGCCGAGCGCGTGCTCCTCCCAGACGCCACGATCCTTCTGGATTACATGCTTGTGAAGACGCGTGGCCTCGTCGAGCGCCTCGTTGTCCGGCCGGAGCGGATGCGCGAGAACATCGAGCGCGGGCTGGGGCTCCACTGCAGCAGTCGCGTGCTGCTGGCGCTCGTTGAGGAAGCGGGGATGAGCCGCGAGGAGGCGTACGCCGTGGTCCAGCGCAACGCATTGCGGGCAGCCGACGAACGAAGCCAGATGCGTGAGATGCTGGCCGCCGACCCGGATGTAACCGCGCGCATCTCCCCCGAGGCGCTCGCTGCGTGTTTCGACGAGAGCCACTTCCTGCGCAACGTAGCCACCGCAATCGCCCGTCTCGATCAGCTCGTCCCCGCTGAAAAGGAGGCCACCAGTGCCCGCTGACCCACGCGCCGCCGGTCCTACGATCAGCGCCGCCGGCTTCGTCCGTAGCGGCAAGGTCCGCGACCTCTTCGAAATCGGCGAGCGGCTCCTCCTGGTCGCGAGCGACCGCCTCTCCGCCTTCGACGTGGTTCTGCCCACGCCCATCCCGGACAAGGGCCGCGTCCTGACCGGCATCTCGCGCTTCTGGTTTGATCAGACCGCGGACATCATCGCGAACCATCTCCTGGGAACGAGCCCGGCCGATCTGCCGGCCGGCTATGCCGATGAGGCTGCGGCCCGCGAGCTGCGTGGCCGGATGATGCTCTGCCGCCGGGCCAACGTCCTGCCGGTCGAGGTGATCGTCCGCGGCTACGTTTCCGGTTCCGGTTGGAAGGATTACAAGCGCTCCGGTGCCATCTGCGGCATCGAATTGCCGGCCGGTCTGCGCGAGAGCGACCGGCTCCCGGAGCCGATCTTCACGCCGTCCACCAAGGCGGAAGTCGGGCATGACGAAAACATCGGCTTCGACGCGATGGTCGAGTTCGTCGGCGGGCCGCTTTCCGAGCAGGTTCGCGATATCGCTCTGGCGCTCTACGGACGGGGCTCCGCGATTGCCGAGAAGGCCGGCATCATCCTGGCGGACACCAAGTATGAGCTCGGCACAACGCTTGATACCGGCGAACTAATCCTCATTGATGAAGTGATGACGCCGGACTCGAGCCGCTTCTGGGACGCGGCTTCGTACGAGCCGGGCAGGGCCCAGGCGAGCTTCGACAAGCAACCGATCCGAGACTGGCTGGAGACCCAGCCGTGGGACAAGACATACCCCGGGCCGGAGCTACCGGCCGAGATCGTCGCCGACACTCGCTCGCGGTACGCCGCAGCGTTTGAGCGTGTGACCGGGGCCAGCTTCGAGCGCTACCTTCAGGAGGATTTGATCGCCCGATGAGTGACTTCCGGTTTGCCGTCAACGTGCTGCCGAAGCAAGGCATCCTCGACCCCCAGGGCCGAGCCGTCGAGCTGAGCCTGCCGCATCTACACGTCACCAACGTAAGCAAGGTTCGTGTCGGCCGGCGCGTCGAGTTGACCGTCACGGCCGCAACAGAGGCCGAGGCGCGAGCCGTTGTCGACGGCCTGGCCAAGGAACTTCTCAGCAACCCCCTGATCGAGTCGTACGCGCTCGAACTCCTGGTGCCGGCGCAGTGAAGATCGGAGTCGTCACTTTCCCCGGCTCGAACTCAGACGTGGATTCTCTCAACGCCCTGAGGGTGGCAGGCGTTGAAGCGGTCACGCTCTGGCACGAGTCGCCGGATCTGGGCGGTGTTTCCGCCGTCATCCTGCCGGGCGGCTTCGCCTACGGCGACTACATTCGGGCGGGCGTCATCGCCCGCTTCTCGCCCGTCATGGGCGGCATCAAGGAATTCGCAGCGCAGGGCGGCCTGGTTCTGGGTATCTGCAACGGCTTCCAGGTCCTGGCCGAGGCCGGGCTGGTTCCGGGCGCGTTGCTCCGCAACCGTTCGCTGCGGTTCGCCGGCCGGCTAATCAACATCAAGCCCGAGCGCCTGGACTCGCCCTTCACCAGCTCCGCGACCGGCGCCGCGATGCGCGTTCCGGTTGCGCATGGCGAAGGTTGCTACTACGCCGACGAAACCACGCTGGACGAACTCGAGCGCGATGGCCAGGTCCTGTTCCGATACGTTCGCGAAGACGGCGCCCCGGCGACCGATCCGGACGAATACGCCAACCCGAACGGCTCGCTGCGCGCAATCGCCGGTGTCTGTAACAAGGCCGGCAACGTGGCCGGTTTGATGCCGCACCCGGAGCGCATGGCCGAAGGAGTCCTCGGCACCGACGGCGGCATGCAGGTCGTCCTCTCATTGGTCGAAAACGCAAAGAAGTGGGAGGCCGGGCGATGACCGATCCTAGGCGAACGGACGGCACGGCCGAGCACAAGGCCACCACAGTTCCGGCGTACGCCGGAACTGCTAAGGCGACGGCTCCGGAGGAGCCGATCGCCCTCCACCGCCAGCTCGGCGTCACAGACCAGGAGTTGGACGTCATCCGCCAGAAGCTCGGCCGCGACCCGAATCACACGGAACTCGCCGTCTTCAGCGTGATGTGGAGCGAGCACTG
>DASVJA010000106.1:0-14283 GCA_036386115.1 Candidatus Limnocylindrales bacterium | reverse complement strand
CGTGTAGAGAGTCTGCTCGCGCGGGTAAACGGTGGCGTCGGTCGCCGGCAGACCGGTCGCGGAAGCGGCCGGAGCGGCCGACGTGCCGGGGGCCTGCGACCCCGCGGCCGACGGACTCGCATCCGAGCTCCCGCATGCGGTGGCGACGATGCTCGCGATTGCGAGCACGGCCACGATCTTTGTTGTCCCTACCTTCATCCCTTTCCTCCTTCCCCATGAGGAACGACTCAGCGGCGCGATACGGACCAGAAGATCAGGCGCGCCGGAAGCTTCCGCATGGATAGACCAACAGCACCAAACTGGTCGGCATCCCCTGTGACGGGGGACGCCAAGCATCGGCGCTGGTGACACTAGACCGCGGTCATTACGGTGTCAACGTGAAATATTGATGCATTGTTTTAGTAACAACGTGTTGGCCAGTTGCTGTTTTGGTTTCGAGAAGGCATCATTCGGGCGCCAAGCATGTTCGTTCGGTCGGAATGCGGTTCTAGCACCCGGTAAACAGCGACTTGAGCAGTTGACCCGGAGTTTCGTTGGCTGATAACGTAAGTTCACCTTTTTAGTAGCTTAGGGAGCAGGCTTATGCCCAGGGGTGCAGGGCGCAAAGAAGCTACTCTCGCCGATGTGGCCGTCGCCGCCGGACTCTCTCCGGCCGCCGTGTCACTAGCGCTGCGGGGTAAGCCCGGCGTCTCAGAGGCCACTCGCGCGAGAGTCATGGAGGTGTCGCGAAGTCTCGGGTACAGACCCATTTCAAACGACTCACGCCACCACCACAAGCCTCTGACGATCACCCTTGTGATCCGCACTCTTCACGGCAACGCCCCTGACGCCAACCGCTTCTACGGACCGGTCCTCGGTGGCATCGAGGAGAGCTGTCGGCGGCGTCACACACGTCTGATGCTGGCGATCATGCCTGTGGATCAGTTCAACTATCCAATCGAAGTCCCGCGCGGGGTCAATGACGACTCCTCCGACGGGCTCATCTTTGTGGGAGCCCATTTCACCCGGGAAACCAGCATGATGCTGGAGGGGGCCCCACCAGCCGTCCTCGTGGACGGCTACTCGGACGACGGTGGCTTTGACTCGGTAGAGACCGACAACATCTCGGGAGCGCGCACTGCCGTCCGTGACTTCATCGAACACGGCCATCGCGAGATCGCCATCCTTGGCACGGACCCGAAGGCCTTCCCGAGCATTCTGCAGCGACGCCTCGGCTACGAACAAGCCATCGCGGAGGCAGGGCTGAAGCCGCACTACATAGATGCCCCGTACTTCGAGCACGAGGCAGCCGCAGCCGACGCGACCAAATACCTCCGCACCAACCCGGAAGTCTCTGCGATCTTCTGCGCCAACGACCTGGTAGCCATAACGTTCATTCAGTTCGCCCGCGAGGCCGGCATTTCCGTTCCGGATCAGGTCTCGGTGATTGGCTTCGACGACATCGACCTGGCCAGCTTCATCTCGCCGGCGCTGACGACGATGGCTGTGGACAAAGCCGGCATGGGCCGCCTGGCCGTCACCTTGCTCTTGCACCGGATCGAGTTCGACGAGGAGAGCGTCACCTCCACGCTGGTGCGCCCGCAACTCATAGAGCGGCAGACTGTGGCCACACTGGGCGTTGAGTCGCCGGTTGCGGCGCAGCGACCCAGCACCGCCAAGGGTTTCATCAACGCCATTCCGGGCCCCTTGCCGGCCGCGGAACCGGCCTGAGCGGAGGCAGTTCAATGAGTAGCGATCCAGCCGCGTCCGCCTTGGTCACGGGCCCGTCGGACGCCCTCCCTAACATCCCGTGGGAGGAGCGGCCCGCCGGATCCACGGCGGCCCTGTGGCGTTCAAGCCGCAACCCGATCATCAGACGCGATCTGATCGAACGCTCCAACAGCATCTTCAACTCGGCCGTCGTCCCGTTCGGCGACGGCTTCGCCGGAGTCTTCCGCGTCGACGACACCTCGCGCCTAATGAACCTCCACGCCGGCCGCAGCATCGACGGCATCGACTGGCAGATCGAAACCGACACGATTCGCTGGAAGGCTGAAGACGACCGCGTCCGCGAGATACAGAAGCCGTTCGTCCACGCCTACGATCCGCGGGTCACCTGGCTGGAGGACCGCTACGTTGTCACCTGGTGCGCCGGCTATCACGGCCCCACGATCGGCGTCGGGTATACCCACGACTTCGAGACATTCACCCAGCTCGACAACGCGTTCCTGCCGTACAACCGCAACGGCGTCCTCTTCCCGCGCAAGATCGGCGGCCAGTACCTGATGCTGTCCCGCCCGAGCGACACCGGCCACACGCCCTTCGGCGATATCTACCTCTCCGAGAGCCCGGACCTGGTCCATTGGGGCCGGCACCGCCACGTGATGGCGCCGCGCCCCTGGACCTGGGAGTCCACCAAGATCGGGGCCGGCCCAACGCCGATCGAGACACCAGAGGGCTGGCTGCTCATCTACCACGGCGTTCTGACGTCATGCAACGGCTTCGTCTACTCGATGGGGGCAGCGCTACTGGATCTCGATGAGCCCTGGAAGGTCATCGCCCGTGGCCGCGACTACCTGATCTCCCCGCAGGTTACCTACGAGCAGGTCGGCGACGTACCGAACGTGGTCTTCCCCTGTGCGGCCCTGCTGGACAGGCCGACCGGCCGTCTGACGGTCTACTACGGCGGCGCCGATACGGTCGTCTGCCTGGCGCACGGATACATCTCCGAAGTCATCGAGCACGCCAAGCGGCAGGGGTAAGTACGCGGCCTGGGTTCTTCCTTCCTCCCCCGGGCCGACACAGAGACTCTGCCGCCGCAATCGGGCGCCTCGTCGAGCTAATCCCTCGGCGGGGCGCCTTGCTCTACTTACCGGAGCGCCCAAGACGTGGCGCTTCTTCCGGCTCAGTGCGGACTCGAAACGGGATACAACGTGGCGGACATCACCTGGCCGTGCTCGTTCACGCAGAACGACTCCGGCGATACGGGGAGTCTGGGGGCAGACACCGTCGTCCAAGCCAGATGGCCGTCGACATCATGGGGCGCTACCTCCGCCGAGAAGCTCGGAGCCTTCTGCAAGTCAAGCCCCGTCATGAAGCGGACGGAGTCGCCCATATCCCAGACGATCCGGGACTCGCTCGGATACGGGTAGGCCTCCCAGCAACCACTCCCAATCGGCTCCAGACCGATGGAGAAGCCACCATCTGCTTCGCTGGCGAGGAAGAGGTAGCCGGGCGCAATGGTCGCCATGAGCTTGTACTTCCCATTCTGGAGTTCATTGATCGTACGACCGTCCGTCAGCAAGGTGTGATAGCCCGTCGCGTCGAATGTGTGACTAGCGATGACGCCTACGATCGTGGGGCGCAGTGGCGGCGGCGGTGGAGGGAAATGCTCGTCCGCCTGGCAGCCCTGGAGGGCCAACATGGGTACCACGAGAAACACCAGGGCCTTCAGCCACGATATTCGCTGACCCCTGCCCGCCATACGATCCCTCCCCCCAACCATCCAGCAACTCGCTGATCACTGGGTGCCGCCCCAAACGATCTCTCATGCTCCCACTCTTGCCATCGGCGCGAGAACGACCTTAGGTCAGCATACCCGCGATGAAGACGGGAATCGGGGCACTTTCGTTGGGTCGTCCCTCTTTCCGCCGCCGTGTGGCCAGCTACGACACGCTGACCGGCCGCAACAGCGACGTCTTTTCGCTGGCCAGAGTCGCCACCGGCTCAAGCGCACGCGGCCACCCCCATGCCGGAGCCACACTCTCAGCCGGACGAACATGTGACCTGGGACGAGACAGTCGGAAGCTCATAAGTCAGAGGCCCGCATGAGGATGCCCCCTCGACCGGATAGGCATGAAACCACTCAAATGAGTGGCTCCGGCGGTAGGACTCGAACCTACGACATGGCGGTTAACAGCCGCCCGCTCTACCGACTGAGCTACGCCGGAGCGATGATCGCCGAGTCTGCGCCGCAGGCGAGAACTCACGATCGGTGGCACCATCGCGGCGCCGGGCGACAGAATAGCACGGCGTCAACAGGATGTGGCGGGACGGCGGCCCGAACGTGGCCCGGCAACTTCGCAAGCGATGGCGGGCGCAACTCGCCCGGAGGATACGTGGCCGGTCAATCCCTCAGCGGCTCCTGGCAGTTCCGTGAAGTCGGCTCGGACGAGTGGCTGGCCGCGCAGGTTCCGGGCGGTGTCCACACAGACCTGATGGCCGCCGGGCGGATCACGGACCCTTTCTTCGCAGACGAGGAATTGCGCGTTCAGTGGGTCGCCGAGCGTGACTGGGAATATCGGCGCACCTTCCGTTTGGAGGCGGCCGTCGCGGCCGAAAGTCGAGTCGAGCTTGTCTTCGACGGCCTCGACACGCTGGCCGAGGTCAGCCTCAACCGCGAGACCCTCGGCAACGTGGACAACATGTTCAGAACCTGGCGCTGGGACGTGACGGATCGCCTGCGGCCGGGCGACAACGAGATAGCCGTCGTCTTTCGGTCCGCCGTTCGCCGCGCCGCGGAACTCGACTCAATCCGGCCGCTAGACCGGCCCGCCGAGACTCTTCCCGGCGGACCGTATCTGCGCAAGGCGCCTTACCACTTCGGCTGGGACTGGGGGCCATGGCTTCCGAACGTTGGCATCTGGCAGGAAGTCCGTATCGAAGGCCATTCGATCGCACGGATCGAGGACGTGCGCGTCGGCCATACCGTCGGCAAGACCTCGGCGAAGATCCTGGGCGAAGTCTCGGTCCAGTCCGAGGCCGGCGCTTCCGGCGCCGCAACCACAGCCCTCACCGCGACGATGCGCGTCCGGCGTCCCGACGGCCGGGTCGAAACGTCAAGCGCCGCCGTCCCCGCAGGAACGTGGACAGTCGGCCTCTCGATCGAAATCGCCGAGGCGGAGCTCTGGTGGCCGAACGGACTCGGCCGGCAGCCACTCTATGGAGTCGAAGTCGAGCTTGAGGCAGGAGATCGAAGGCTCGACGCCCGCTCGTACAAGCTCGGCCTCCGGACGCTCGAGCTTCGGCGCGACCCGGACGAGTGGGGCGAGTCATTCACCTTCGTCGTGAACGGCGTGCCTATCTTCGCCAAAGGCTCCAACTGGATCCCCGCCGACTCCTTCCCGGCGCGCGTGACCCCGGCGCAGGTCGAGATGCTGCTGGGCGCCGCGGCGGCAGCGAACCACAACATGATCCGGGTCTGGGGCGGCGGCTACTACGAGACCGAGGCCTTCTACGACCTCTGCGACCGCTACGGCATTCTCGTGTGGCAGGACTTCATGTTCTCGTGCAGCGTCTACCCGCTGACGGACCCTGAATTCGTGGCCAATGTGAAGGTCGAAGTCCGTGAACAGGTCCGACGCCTCCGGCATCGAGCCTGCCTGGCGCTCTGGTGCGGCAACAACGAGATGGAGCGCGGCTGGACGAGTTGGGGCTGGACTCGACCCGAGAATGAAGACCTGCGCGAGGCCTACCTGGAGTTCTTCTCGACGACGCTGCCGGCCTGGGTCGCGGCCGGCGATCCGGCAACGCCGTACTGGCCGAGCTCGCCGTCGTCCGGTCGGCCGCTCCAGGAGCCTATCGGTGGCAGCCGCGGCGACGAGCACGAGTGGAAGGTCTGGCACGCCCTGGCGCCGTTCTCCGCCTACGGCCACGAGACGTACCGATTCATCAGCGAGTTCGGCTTCGAGTCACTACCGGCGCTCGCGACGATCGCCGGCTTCGCCCCGGATCCGGCCGATTGGAACCTTGGCTCACCGCTGCTGGACCACCATCAGCGCTGCCCCGCCGGTAACGCACGCATCCTCTACTACATGGCCCTCCAGTTTCGGCTGCCGAAGGACTTCACCTCGCTGGTCTACCTGAGCCAGGTCCTCCATGCCGAGGCGATGCGGGTCGGCGTCGAGCACTGGCGGCGAGATCGGGCGCGATGCGGCGGAGCGCTCTACTGGCAGCTCAACGATTGCTGGCCGGTCTCATCCTGGGCCGGCATCGACTACTACGGCCGCTGGAAGGCGCTGCATTACGCGACCCGACGGTTCTTCGACCCAATCCTCCTGACCGCCGAGGTTGAGGGAGATTCGATTTCCCTGGCCGTGACCAACGACAGAGCGGAGCCCTGCCTGGGCGAAGTTCGCTGGTCGCTCGAGCGACTCGACGGAGCCGCTGTCGCCTCGGGACGCGAGCCGATTGAGGCTGCGCCGGTGAGCACTACGCCTGTATGCATTGTGGACGCGGCGGCCGCGCTGACCCAACTCGACTCGCGCCGGAACACCTTGCTGGTCGCCGAGATGTGGCCGGCCGGCGAGGCCACTCAGCCGACCTCGCGTTCGGTGACGACCTTCGCGCCGGATAAGCAGCTGACGCTTGGGCGGCCCAACCTCGCTTGGTCGGTCTCGGCGGACTTAAGCCGGCCGGGCAGTCGTCTGGCCATCGCCGTTCTCCGGTCAGACACCCTGGCCCGTTGGCTGGAGCTGTCGCTGGATGGTGCGGACGTGATCTTCGACGACAACTACTTCGACCTGCCGGCCGGGCGAGAGATCCAGGTAGGCTTCGAGCTGCCCGAAGGCTGGGATCTCGAGCGAACGCATGACGCGATGCGCATTCGCTCGGTCGTGGATACCTATATGTGATCCGCGCCGGCCGGGCGCGCGTTCCACTAATCGATCGGGAGGTCCGGCCTGTTCCCCCACTCCTCCCAGGACTCGGCGTAGTTGCGGACCTGCTGCAGCCCGGCGACTTCCGATAGCGCGAACCAGGCCAGGGCCGCCCGAACTCCACCCTGGCAGTAAGTCGCGCGGAGCTCCGCCGGATCGACGCCGCTAGCCTGCAGGACCGAGAGGATGTCGGCCGCCGGGCGCAGCCGCCCGTCCACCGCAACGAAATCTGTGAATACCCGATGCCTGGCGCCGGGGATGTGCCCGCCTCGCAGGGCGACGACATCCCGGCCCAGGAATTCGTCAATGCGCCGGACGTCAAGCAGCCGAGTCGCGCCGTTTGGGGCCGAAGACTCGCGGTTCCAGGCCAGGACTTCGTCCGCGGTTGCGATCAGGGAGTCGTCGCGGTCGCCGAGCAGAGCCAGAGCAGCCGCCGGATCTGTGGCATCTAGCTTCGGCTCAACCGTCGTCAGTGCTCGACCTTCCTTAGTCCAGACCGGGAGTCCGCCATCCAGGACGTGGAGCTGCGTCTTCGGAAACCGATACAGGCGCAGAAGCCAGTAGCCGCGGATACCCTGCCGACCCTGGCTGTCATCGTAGAAGACGATGTGCTCGCCCGACTTGACGCCCCACCGAGCCAGCGACTCGGCCGTTTCCTCACGCGTGGGGACGAGGTAGACCCGCTTGGCCGTGCCCGTCTCCGGCCGCGTGCCAGTCTTGGCCATATCCACGTGGAGGTCGCTGAACAGGGCGCCGGGCACGTGCCCCTCGTCGTACGCCTTCCGGTCCGCGGAGACGTGGATGACGTGCAGGCCGGGCTCCCCGATCCAGGCGGCCAACCATTCACCCGACACGAGTGGCCCTGCTTCTCCGATGGTCATCTTGTCCTCCGATCCCGCATGAACCCGCGAAGCGTACCGCGCGGGTTCTCCCGGCGCGGACGATGGGGCGAATGGACCTCAGGCCAGAACGACTCCGCTTGCTCCTGGATCTCGGCCCTGTGCCAGCGCCGCCTTGAGAAATGCCGGCGGCGTCGGGAATTCGGCGCGCAGCGCCTCGCCGTGCTCCTTGACCAGCGCCCGATTGTGCCTCGTATCCGCCAGCAGAAGGACAACTCCGGTTACCTCCGGGTCATCGCGCCGCTTCGAGGCAAGCCGCCGCTGCAGCGCCTGGACATCCCTGGGCCTGGTCTCGGCCTCAACCGCGACGCGAGCGCGACCGACCAACATCACGGCGTCCCAAGCCCTCGGATCCCCCGCGCGCCCGACCGGCACCTCGAACCGCCAGGCAACGGACGGAGCCACCACCGCTCGGAATCGGTCCAGCAACGCCCGATGGGCCGCGTCCCTGATAGGCGGCCCGACCGGATACGCCCGCGCACTCAACTCCAAACCGACGACCGCAAGAAGGCGTGCCATAACGAGGAGCGAGAGGCTCGGAACCTCGGCGCGCTCGATGCGGCCCACCTGAGACCGCGAAATGCGAACCGCCTTACCGACTTCTGCCTGGCTGATGGCGTGCTGCATTCGAGCATTGCGCAACTCGTTGCCCAGTTCGATTCCGATCCGGCGCGCTCGCGTGCTTCCAATATCGACTGGTCGCTCCTTGGTACCCACGCGGTCATGCTACGGGGCAGGCCTAAACCGCCGCTTACCGGAAGTCGCCTGAGCCGTCTGGCCCGGGGTTGGCGCGGGTATGCCCGGCTGGTCGCGGCGTGTGCCGGCCGTGGGCCGGGGGTATGTCGGGCCGGCCGAGCCGGCGGTGTGCCGGCGGTGTGTTGGCGGCGTGCCGGCGTGCCGGGCCGGCCGAGCCGGCGGTGTGCGCGCGCAGAGGTGCACATCCAGCACGCCGGCCCAACCAGACGCTCGCCGATGTCGCTTCTGCCCGCCCACGATGGCATAAACGACCTGCAAATGGCCCGAGACCCGATCCAGGCGCCTCCCGACGCAGGATTCCCGCCCGAAACCAGCCGGACGGCGTGCCAATCCGTCAGATATGCATCTCCAGACGCGCAGCCTGCGGATATCGCGGCGGCTCCACTCCCCGGCTCCACTCCCCGGCGCCACTCCCCGGGTCCACTCCCCGGGTCCACTCCCCGGCTCCACTACCCGGCTCCACTCCCCAAACCGTGAGGCCCGGCCCGCTTCACCAGCGGACGGGGCCTCACGGAACCAACCTATTCCAGATAGTCCTTCAGCTTCCGCGATCGGCTCGGGTGGCGCAGCTTGCGCAGTGCCTTCGCCTCGATCTGGCGGATGCGTTCGCGGGTGACGTTGAACTCCTTGCCCACTTCCTCGAGAGTGCGGGCGCGGCCGTCCTCCAGCCCAAACCGCAGCTGCAGCACGCGGCGCTCGCGGCCGGTCAGCGAGTCGAGCACCGCCTCCACCTGCTCCTTGAGAAGCTGGTGGGAAGCGGCCTCGGCCGGAGCCAAAGCACCGCGATCCTCGATGAAATCGCCCAGGTGGGAATCCTCTTCCTCGCCGATCGGCGTCTCGAGGGAAACCGGCTCCTGGGAGACCTTGATGATCTCGCGGACCTTTTCCGGAGTGACCACCTGCTCCTGGCCCTTGGACATCGCTTCGGCGATCTCCTCGACCGTCGGCTCGCGGCCCAGCTCCTGGAGCAGAGTTCGCGACACGCGGATGAGGCGGTTGATCGTCTCCACCATGTGGACCGGGATGCGGATCGTTCGGGCCTGGTCCGCGATTGCTCGCGTAATGGCCTGCCGGATCCACCACGTCGCGTAGGTGGAGAACTTGTAGCCCTTCTCGTAGTCGAACTTTTCGACTGCGCGGATCAGGCCGATATTTCCTTCCTGAATCAGGTCCAGGAAGCTCATGCCGCGCCCGATGTACTTCTTGGCAATCGAGACGACGAGTCGAAGGTTGGCCGAAGTCAACTGTTCGCGCGCGTCGCGCCCGATCCGAACCAGCTCGCCCTTGCGGTGAGCCAGCTTCGTGTTGAGCGGAACTTCCGGGTCGAGACCGAGCCGCTTGAGCAGCTCGGCATCGTGGCCGCTCTCGATCCAGCGCTGGAGAGCCGGATACGCGACCGCATCGCGGGTCCAGTCGTAGATGGCTCGCAGACCCACGTTGTCGCGCGAGTCGAGGTCGCCGTTGTGAACCGCCAGATACGCCCAGTCCATCAGCGTCAGAAACGCCTCGGCCGTGAGCGAGTCGTTGTAGGCCTGGACCAGATGGCGGGCTTCCTTTAGAAGCTCCTTGGTGCCATCCGTGGTGGCGTCCTTGCCGGCCTTGATGAGGTGGAAGTCCGCGCTCGGGACCAGCAGGTCCGCCGCGTCCTCGGACGAAATGGCGTCCGCAGCCATGCGCGCCGCGTCCGGGCCGAAGGGCAGCCGGTACTGCGGCTTGATCGTGCGGGTCTTCTTTTCCGTGTCGTGGTGAGTCCACTCGTGGAGGGAAATGATGCCCTTCCACGGCTCCTCGACCATCTGCTCGCCGAGCTCGATGGCCTTGGCCAGGACGACCTCTTCCTCGGCGGTCAGCAGGGCGACCTTGCCGATCTCCTTCAGGTACATCCGGACCGGGTCGTCGATCCCGATCATGTCGGCCGAAAGGGCTTCGAGCTCCTCGGGCGTCGGCTCGTCTACTGCGGCCGCGTCGAGCTTGGCGGGCGGAGCCTCGCCGGCTGCGCGCGGGCCACCGAGGACCGCGTCCTCGACGACTTCGATAACGTCTACCGAGTCGTCGTCGGCGTCGGCCGGAACAATGATCTCCTCATCGTCCGAGTCGTCGTCTTCGAGCGACTCTTCGTCACGTCGGGGCCGAATGCCGGCCAGCTTGGCTTCCTCTATGTCCGACTTGCGTCGGCCGCCGCCGGATAGGGCAACCTCAACCAGTGCCTTATCGAGTGGATCTGTCATCGGTGTCCTCCAGCGGATGCGAGGATGCTCGTGTCCTGTCGGCGCCGGCCGAGGGACTTCTGAGCCTCATAGAGACTTCGGTTGGTTTCTAGAAGCCGAGCCATGGCTTCGGTGTCGCCGGCGGCTTCGGCTTCGATGATTTCGATTGACACGTACTCCATTTGTTCCTTGAGCCTGTCCGCTTCGAGGGCGAGCAGACATTGATCGACTCCAATACGGACGCGATCCGCGGCCAGATCGTTCGGATCCGGGCCGCGCTCCGCGAAGAGCGCCACGGCCAGGCCATGAAGCTCCGGCTCGAGCGCCTCCAGGAAACGCATCCGTTCGAAACGGCCGGTGCCGCCGGCTTTCCTGTCCTTCTCGCGGTCCGCCATCATCGCGGCCAATAGTTCACGAGCCGGCGTACTGGGGAGCTGAAGGTTCTGGGCCTTGAGCGTGTCCGCCACGCGTTCCTGCTGTTCCGGAACCATCAGCAGGAGCCGCAGCAACTTCCGCTCGTCCAGCGAGACGGACTTCAGCTCCGACTTTGTGTCGATGGAATCCGGCGCCGAAATGATCGCGTCGGCGCTGAAACGGCCCGATGCGGCAGTCGTGGCATCCCGGCCACCGTGGCCGAAGCCTCCCGCCACCGGGTCCGGCGCCCGAAGCGCCTCGAGCAGAACCCGCTCCTCTACCCCGGTCCGATGCGCCAGCGCCTGCAGGTATCCATCGCGAACGACTGGATCCCGAACTTCGCGCAATAGAGGCATCAGCGCCGCGACGGCCTTGCGCTTGCCGTCCGGCTTCCGGACGTCGTAGGCGGTGGCGTAATAGTCGATGAGGAACTCGATGATCGGCTGGGCGGTACGGATGGCCTCCCGCCAGAGATCGGGCGTCTCGCGGACAACCTCGTCCGGATCCTTGCCCTCGGGCAGGCGCGCCACGCGGACGCGCGTGATCTCGACGCCGGTCTCTTCTGCGGCCAACGCCCCGATCAGCCGGAACAACTCCGCGCCACCGATAGAACCGGCATGCTGGCCGGCCGGGTCGACGTCGTAAGCCAGGACGATTTCGCGGGCATAGCGGGCAATCACGGCGACCTGAGACGGCGTCAGCGCGGTGCCGAGGCTCGCCACCACGTTCTCGAAACCGGCCTGATGCGCCATCAACGCGTCCGTATATCCCTCGACCAGGACGGCCTCGTCCTGCTTGCGCATCTCGCCGCGCGCCCGCTCGATCAGATACAGGGTTCGGCTCTTGTCAAACAGCACGGTCGCCGGAGAGTTGAGGTACTTCGGCGCATTCCCGTCCGCGGCCAGCTGAGTCCCCGGCAGGATTCGCCCGCCGATGCCGACGGCCGCGCCCGAGGCGTCGCGGATCGGGAAGATGACCCGGCTCCGGAACTTGTCGTAAGCGCCGCGACTGTTCGGCCGCGAGCTTGTCAGCCCGACTTCGGCAAGATCCGCGACATCAACCTGGCGGCGACTCTGCAGCATCTTGATCATCTGATCCCAGCCGTCGGGCGCCCAGCCGAGCTGGTACTTCTCGATCGTCTCGTCCGTGAAGCCGCGCTTGTGCAGGTATTCGAGCGCCGGCGCGCCGGTCTTGCTCTGCATCAGGACGACGTGATAGAACGCTATCGCCTGCTCCAGAACCTCGCGCAGCTTGGCCTTGCGGGCGTCTTCTCGAGTCGTCCGCTCGTCGATCTCGATCCCGGCCTTCGCCGCCAGCCGCTTGAGCGCCTCCGGGAACGTCAGCCCCTCACGCCGCATCACGAAGCTGAAGATGTCCCCGCCCTCGCCGCAGCCGAAGCAATGCCAGGTCTCGCGCGCCGGAGTCACGACAAAGCTGGGGGTCTTCTCTCCGTGGAACGGACAGAGCCCCTTCATGACCGTGCCGGCCTTGCGCAGCTGCACCGCCTCGCCGACGACGTCGACGATCGACAGCTTGGCCTTGACTTCTGCGGCTACCCCAGATGCCAAATACGTTCTCCTGCCCTACAGACGCATGGCGCGCCCGTGGCGTTCGCTCGTTTTCTACCGCCCGCGTGTCCAGGCCTCCGAGGCGCCTCACCGGGCCACCGCATACCACCCGAACACGAGTAAGGGCCTGTCAAGACTTGACAGGCCTTCTGCTGAGTGATTCATACACCTTTTCGGGCGAGTTGTATACCCCTGGGGGGTATTGACAAGGTATTGACACGAAACGGGGCCGAGCGCTCTGGCTCACACCAGGAACGGCACAGACCCTAGCTCTGGTCGATCCGTTGAACCGCACGACGAGCTCGAAGGAGCCACAGCATCTGGAGCGCGAGAAACAAGATTGCCGCGCCCGAGCTGATATATCCATATGGTCCGACAAGTATCAGAGGGACAAAGCAGTAGACGATCCCAAGCATCAGGAGCGCCACGGGAGTGTTCAAAGGCGAAGAGTTCGAAGCCGAAGCCGAAGCCGAATCCGCGCCAGCGACGCGTGCGCTGAGCCGGACCTCCCATGGCATGGCGGACAAGTCACGGACCGCCCTACCGCCAACAAGCACAATCGACCAAAGCCAGACACAAACCGGGAAGCAAACGAGGAATAGGAACGCAATCATCTGCAGGTCGCTGTCGCTCAAACTAGTGCCCTTCGCGCTATTACATAAGACTGCGATCTAGAGGTTAGTGTTCGGACCGACTGCCGAGCCCATGTCCGGATCGAATCCGGGGCGCCCGCCCTAAGCATCCCGATGCACCAGCACTCCCCCCGCCTTCAGCAACCGTGCCTCCTGGCGCGTGATCTCCGCGCGCACGCGGTCGGCATCGCCGCCGTACATGGAACGAAACTCGGGCGAGCCGAATAGGCGGCTCTCGTGGATGGCGTCGAAGGAGGCGGTTGGCAGGAAGTCCATGGCGCCGGCAACACCCAGGTCGACGACGTGATGCTCGAAACGCTCGCGCTCGAGGTCGCCGATGTCGAGGCCGACGGGGCGCGCGCCTAGCGCGGCGAGAAGCCGGCACATCCACGGTTCGAAGGCCGGGGTTCGAAGGCCGGTGATGGGCGACCTGCTCGAATTCGAGCCGCAGGCAATGTCGAGAACGGTCCGGCCTTCGATGTCGGCAAGTGCGGTGTACGCGCGCGAAAGTCGCCCGATGAACTGCTCCACGACCTCGCCGACCCTCGTCTCGGCGGCCAGCTTCGCCGCCAACCCATCGTTCGAGTCGAGCGTCAGAAGCGCCTGCGATAGCAGCACCCGATCGGCGTCGGTCCGCTCGAGGGCCGCCAGCCGGTCGATCGCCTCAGACACTCACCCCAACTCCCAGTCAATCGGCGCCAGACCCCGCTTCACCAGCTCGGCATTAGTCTTGCGGAATGGGTGGCTATCCACAAACCCCTTGGCGGACAGCGGCGACGGATGGGCCGACTTGACGACGATGTGGCGGCTGCGGTCGATCTTCTGACCGGCGACTTTGGCGTGCTCGCCCCAGAGCAGGAACGCGAGCGGGACGGGTCGTTCGGCCAGCATGGCAATGATCGCGGCGGTGAAGGTCTTCCACTGGCGGCGGTGGCTGTTCGGCAGGCCCTCGCGGACGGTCAGGGCGGTGTTGAGAAGCAGCACGCCGTTGCGCGCCCACGGCTCCAGCGTAGCCTCGGCCGGAACGGCATGCCCCAGGTCCTTCTCGAGCTCGGCGATGATATTGATCAGCGACCGCGGCCGGTCGACTCCGGCACGGACCGAAAACGCCAGACCACTCGCCTGGCCGGGCCGGTAGTAGGGGTCCTGGCCCAGGATCACCGCGCGAACCC
>DASVJA010000105.1:0-2980 GCA_036386115.1 Candidatus Limnocylindrales bacterium | reverse complement strand
ACAGTTCCCGAATGTTCTTGGGGGCGGCGTTCTCATGGGGCTCGAGGCCAGGCCCGCCTACGATCACGGCAAGGGGCTGGATCCCGGAAGAGACGAGCCGGTTGATGATGTCATTACTTCAGCGGCTTGCCGGAGGCCGAGATTGAACCTACCTTCAAAGAGAATCTGGGCGCAGCTTTGGCGCTTATCAATTGCGCCGGATTCGACGCACCGGCTGCCAGCGCCACCATCCATTGGGAGCCAGAAACGCGCGTTGCCCAGGTGGTGCGCAACTGTTGGAAGGTCTTCCAAGGATTTGCCCCATGAGGTGGGGCTTTGTCTGGGCATGGTTGGCGCTACTCACAGGTCTTCCCGCTTCGGGCGTGGCGGGCGAAAGGGTCGTCTTCTGTGGCGATCGAACCGGGATTTGCGCCACGGCCAAGGTTCTGGCCTCCGCCAAACCATTGCCGAGAAGACGCTTTCATCTCACTCACGCTGCCATGCACTTTCTCTGGCGAGCCACACGGGAAAGTGGACTGCCGTGTTGCTTCTTCTCGAGGGCTATCGGACAGCGGACATCGGCGTTCAGAATCGGGCGCGCCTGCTTCTCAGATCCTGGCGAACCGGCTACAACAAAAGCTTCGCAGTGCCGCGGATGAGTGAGGTCGAGCGCCTTGCATCGGTCCTTGCGGACGTTGCCGGACGGCTGGAACCGGATGAGCGCCGGGATCTCGAGCACATTCTACTGTCCGCCCGCAGGATTGCGGATCCCTGAGTGAGGTGCGTTCATGCTCGGAGTTGCTGTCCTGGCCGCCGTCATCTATGCGCCAAGAATCCTCAAGGCGCGATCCGATTGATCGTGTTGCTGGCGTCGCAGCTGAACCACAGGTTTCCGTCCGGGCCGGCGACGATTCCGGCCGGCGCGCTCAGCGTGCTTGGCGGAATCGTGGGTGGACCGGGGTTCGGCAGGGACGAGAACTCGGTCACGACGCCCGCGGGGGTGACACGACCGATGAGGTCCGGGATGTTGTTGGTGAACCAGACGTTGCCGTCGGGTCCCAGCGTGATGTCGAGTAGGGGCTGGGTGGCGCTCGAGACCGGGAAGGTGGAGATCTGGCCGGCCGGGGTGACCCGTCCGATGACCGTGGGCGCGTCGTTGCTCGCGTACCAGAGGGCCCCGTCGGAGCCGGTGGTCAGAGCCCACGCCCCGGGCGCGGGGAGCTGCAGCTCGGTGATGGTGCCGGCGGTGGTGATCCGCCCGAGCTTTTGGACGTAGGCCTCCGAGAACCAGAGCGCGCCGTCGGGGCCCACCGTGATGTCGGCGAGGCCGCACTTGGGCGTGGGGATCGGGAACTCGGTGAACGTTCCGATCGGCGTGATGCGGCCGACCTTGTTGCTCATGCTCTCGACGAACCAGAGGTTGCCGTCGGGGCCGGCGGTTATCGCCCCGGGGTTACTGCCCGCGGTGGGGATGGGGAATTCGGTGACGGTCCCAGTCGGGGTGATGCGCCCGATCTTGTCGCCGTCCGCTTCAGTGAACCAGAGATTGCCGTCGGCGCCGGCCGCGATGTCCGTCGGCCCGCCCCCCACGGTGGGGATCGGGAACGAGGTGACGGCGCCGGTCACAGTCATGCGGCCGATGTTGTTGCTGGCGTAGCCGGTGAACCAGAGGTTGTGATCGGACCCGACCGTGATGCCGCCGGGGGTGACGATGTCGCCGGCGGGAAACTCCGTGACCGGGTGGCCGCTGGCGAGCGCTCCGCCGCTGCCGCTCGAACCACCGGAGCCTGACGCCCCACCCGCAGCGCCACTCGAGCCACCGCCGCCTGAACCGCGGCCACCGGAACCGCCGCCGCCCGAGCCGGCCGTGGCGCCACCCGAGCCGGCCGAGGCGCCGCCCAAGCCGGAAGTGATCCCTCCTACGCCGGACGTGCCGCCTCCCGTTCCGACCGCGCCGCCCCGCGCGCCGCTCGAACCCGCACCGTCGCGTCCCGTCGCGGCGCCGCCGCTCCCCCGTCCGCCCGTGCCGCCGGTTCCGCTTCCCGTGCCGCCATCCGGCGATGTCGACATGCCCTTGTTGTGACAAGCCGCGAGCAACACCACCGGCGCGATCAACGCTGTTCTGGTCGCCGTTCGACGCATGAGGCGGATTTTACGCCGGACGCTCAATGCTCGCCCTTGATCACGAAGAACGAGCCACGGATGGTGAAGCGTAGGCGAAGCGAAACAATTGCCATTTTTCCTTCATCGAATGCCATCGCGCGCAATGTCCGACAGTAAATCTATAGTAAATCTTACGTCACCTACAGGCAAACGCCCCCACATATCCAGACAGGTGAGTTGGCCAATGGCGCTGGCGAGATGTGTTTTGCCGACGCCCGAGGGACCGACAAAGACGACGTTTGAGCGATCCTTGACGAAGTCGAGGGTGGCGGTGCGGTGGACGAGAGCCATCTGAGCTCCGTGCTCGGACTGCACGCGCAGTTGTTCGCGCATGAGTTGGTCGAGCAGGGTTGTGGGCGAGTCGTTGTTGGCGATGGCTTTGGCCATGGCGGGCTCCAGAATCGAAGCCGCGTGGTCGAGGCCGAGGGCGCGCATGACCTCGGCGAGGGACAGCGTGGTGGCCAGCTCAGAAGGTTGGGGTCGTCGGGATCGGGGTCGAAGAGGGCATCGTAGGTCTCCATGTCATGGGGTTGGACGACGAGGTTGTCGGCGGTCGGATTGCCGGTGACGACGGGTTCAGGTGGCTCGCCCTGGCCGCTGGCAAAGCGGGCCTGGTCGCATAGGGCGTGCATGTAGCGGGAGGAGATCGCCGAGACCGGTACCACGCCCGGTGAGCGTGAGTGTAGACGGCAACGTATTTCCGCACCTTTCTGACCCAAACGGTTCCGCACTTTCCTGGCCACGTGTTTCCGTGGTTTTCCGGCCACGGCCGCAACGAGGCTGAGGATGTGGAGACAACCTTGAGAAAAGGAGGGATTGGCAATCTCGGTGAGCGTGG
>DASVJA010000104.1:0-10986 GCA_036386115.1 Candidatus Limnocylindrales bacterium | reverse complement strand
ACGGGCCGCCCGGGCGGCCGCGGCCTTGTCCGGTGACGTAAGGGCCAGCGCTGCCTGGCCCTTCACGATCTGAGTCTCCGCGAAGTGGCCCTGCTTGTCTGCCTCCTCTGCGTTGCCCTTGACCGAGGCCCAGCTCGCCGGCGGGTAGGCCGACAAAGCGTCCAGGGCTTTCTTGACCGAAGGCAGCCTCGATTGAAGGGCCTCGATGGTCTTGGGCAGAGCGGCGAGCGTCTCCGGCGCGTTCTTCTCGAGGTCGCGAAGCCCCGCCAGCCGCTTTGCCTGCTCATCCATCATGGCGCCCGCAGTCTGGCAGTGGGCGATGATCTGCCCGTACATCTTCTCTTTGGTGGGCTGGTCCTCCGGGATCGAGTCATCCAGCTGTTGGCGAATCGCGAAGGCTGCCTTCAACTCAACCTGGGCCGCGGCAACGGCGTCGCTGTAGGGCTTGACATCGCTCTCGTCGAACTCGGCCTCTGCGAAGCCGACCTCTTGCTGGGCTTCGTGAACTGCGCTGTCTGTGTCCACCAGGAGTGTGTTGGATTTGCGGGCAAGGTCGCCGGTCTGCTTGTTGCGCTCTTCGACGCTGAGATGCTCCCGGTGCCGCGATCGTAACCCGAGCATCAACAGAATCAGGCCGCTCAAGATGACGATCGCCCCGATCGTGATCCAGAGCACCGAGGCCAGTCCGGAGTTGTCGATTGAGCCGCCGCCCGCCGTCGAACCGCCGCCGCCCGCCGTCGCCTGAACGGTCTTCTGCGCGGTCGCCGTCGAGCCAGACATGCGCTGGCCGAGGGCGGTCACAAAGTCGATGACACCGCCGGCGTAGTCGCCGACCGCGAAGCGAGGCCCGGCATTGGTGTTGAGCAGGCCGTCGATCGCGCTCGTCGAGATGCCGGTTGCCTGATCCCAGTAGCCCCAGGTGCGATCCGCAACAGCCACGATGAGGACCATGTTGCCGGGCCCAAGGTCGTTCGCCGTGAAGGCAGTCTCGGCCATATCCCCAATGGACTGGCCGTCCGTCGTCGTCATAGTGACGAACCACATCGTGACGCGGTGGCCGGACTTCAGTTCATCGAATGCCCGCTGGACGTCGGCCTGACCCGAGCCCAGGACGCCCGCCCGATCATCGATCTGGCCCGACAGAGCGGGCACCCACGCAGCCATCAGACCAGGCGCTGTCAGAAGCAGCAGCCCTCCGGCCAGAAACAAGGGTCGAGCGAGGGAGCGGAGGCGCGCGACAATTCTCATCCGCACATCCTACCCACAGGGGCAATGCCCGGACGGTGATATTCGGCAGGTGAACTAGGCGGACGGCGCCGAACCATCAGCCGGCGCGGGCCGCCAGCGCCAGCACGAATAGCAGGATTGCGGCAACGATCAGCCCGGCGGCGACCAGGATCGCAAGTCTGGAGACGCTCGGCCGGCGGATATCGGGGCTGCTCGCTCCTGTCGATCCGTTCGCCGGCAGAGGCTCTCCGGGCGAGTGTCCGCCCACGAGGGCGGTTGCGTTGTCTCGCCCGCCCGCCTCCACGGCAGCAGCGACCAGCGCCGCGGCAGAGTCGGCAAGACGGCAGCCTCCCGCGATCCGGCCGATGGCTTCGTCGTCGATCATCCCGTGGATCCCGTCCGTGCACAGGATCAGCCGCTCGTCGCGGCCGAGTGGACGAGGTCCGAAGAGGTCGATGGCGACTTCCACTTCCGACCCGACACTGCGAGTAAGCACGTTCCTATCCGGCGCGACGCGTGCTTCGAGGGCGGTTATCTGGCCCGCGGCCAGACGCTCACCAACCAGGGAGTGGTCGTCCGTCACTGGTTTGGCTTCGCCTCCCGCGACCAGGTATGCGCGCGAATCGCCGACGTTGGCAATAGTGACGAGGCCGTCCGGCTCGGTCACCAGAGCCGCGACCATCGTTGAAGCCGCGGCGCCACGGCCGGTGATCGCATAGACGTCGCGATTGGCCAGAGCAAAGGCTTGCGCCAGGGCAGTGGCCGGGTCGTCCCACTCCTCGTGGGTTATGTAGGCCACGACCGCCTCGACGGCCGCACGGCTGGCACGTTCGCCCTGTGGCCCGCCGCCCACTCCGTCGGCCACGACCCAGAGCGAGTAGCGGCGACCGTCGCGGACGACTCGCTCTGCCTGGACGAAGTCCTCGTTGTTGTGCCGGACCCGGCCCACATCGGTCGCCATCGAAACCGCGATCGACGAAGGCTCGGCCGCCGGTTTGTCGGTCCATGTCGAGTCCGACGCCAGAAGGCCGGGACCCGCGACGAAACTGCCATCCACCGACCCCCGGCGCCTCATCGCAAATCGCCTCGCTTCACACTGACCTCGGCGCACGATTGGGCGTGCGCTCACGCAGTCTAGAGACGGCAGGCGGCCCGGACAATACCGACCATCTGCGGGAGGCGCCGGCCGCTCTCCGCACATGGCCGGTTGACTTGTATGTCGCTCGCATACATTCTCCACCGGGAGGTACGACGCGTGGCCAAGAAGGGCAAGGGGCATAAGAACCGCGAGGCTGAGGCTGGGCAGGCTCCAAAGGACGCCGAGGCGGGCGCGAGTCCTTCCTCCAGCGAGGCCGAATTCCTGGCCGACTATGACGCGGCCGAGTTTCCGCACCCTTCGCTCACCGTTGACGTCGTTCTGCTAACGGCCACCGCAGACGCTCTGCGTGCCCTGCTCGTTCGTCGGGAGCGCCATCCGGAACTTGGCAAATGGGCTTTGCCCGGCGGCTTCGTCCGACTGGATGAGAGCCTGGATGCCGCAGCGGCGCGGGTCTTGCGGGAGAAAGCCGGGTTGCGCGGCGTCTTTCTGGAGCAGCTCTACACGTTCGGGGCCGTGGAGCGAGATCCGCGAACTCGGGTCATTACCGTGTCCTATTACGCACTCGTGCCGGGCGACCGATTGGCTGGGGCCGTCGTACCCGGCGGCGAATCGGCACGCCAGGCTCGTTTGGCGATCCCATGGTCCGGAGAGCGCGGTGGACCCGTTCAGGCTTTGGATGCGGACGGCATGGAGATGCCGCTGGCCTTCGATCACGCCGAGATACTCGGCCTGGCAGTGAAGCGACTGCGCGGCAAGCTCGACTACGCCCCAATCGGATTTGAGCTTCTGCCCGAAGTCTTCAGCCTGCGCGAACTCCAGCAGATCCACGAGGTCATCTCCGGCCGGCGGACGAACAAGGACTCCTTCCGGCGACGAATGCTCGCCTCCGGACAGTTGGAGGCCACGGGCGAGCGCAACACGGACGTGGAGTATCGACCGCCGGAGCTGTATCGGTATCGTGGGGTTGAGGGGTAGGACTCGCTAGCGGACCAGGTTTGCCGTGAAGAAGGGAATCATGAAGTCGGCCATACGCGAGTCCAGCGAGCCCTGGTGGTCTCCTTCGAAGGTTATCTCGGTCACTTTCAGGCCGGCCTTCGATGCCGCGCTAACGAAGAAGCGGCAGCCCTCGGGGATCCAGTCGTACTCGTCATAGATGCCGTAGTCGATGTCGATCGCCCGGAGCCGCTTGAGGTTCACCCGTAGGTGGACAGCTTCTCGGCAATACCGCCGAAGCCGGCTCCCAGAGCTTCCAGGTGGCCTGGTCCAACACGAGCTTGCCGCCCTGGGATTCGTAGGGAAGCTTCGTAAAGATCGGCGAAGTGGGGTCCGGCACGAACGCCGCGCCGTACGCAACGTCGAACGAGCCCGTTCCCTCCCTCACGAACAATGCCCTGCGGTCGGCGGCCGACTTTCCGGCTAGCCAGTTTCGCAGGTCCAGCAAGGGTGCGAACTGCGCCTCGGCTTCCGGGGCGGGCGCCACCTTCAGGCCATGCCCCAACTGGCAAACCATGTACGAGGCGTCATCGCTCATGCCGGCCAGGACGTAGATGGAAGGGTATCTGCGCCCGGGGGTCGGATAGTCGGATGGCAGCAGGATCTCGATCGACAGCTCGGCCGGATCTCCGACCAGGTTGTTCCCAAGGCTGGGCGCCGGCATGACGCACTTCACGGCGGTCATTCCGGCAACCTTCTCACGCGTTGGGGAACACGTGGCCTGACCCGAGGGCTGAGCCGAAGGGGCAGGCGAAGCCGTCGCGATTACGTTCGAGGCGGGCGCCGGCTGCGATGGCGCCCCAGTGGCCGCACTCGATCCGCAGCCGGCGACGATCAGTAGGCCGGCGAACAGGAGAGCGAACCTGCCGGCCGTCGCGAAGGCCCCGCAACCTCCAGCCCGCCCCAGATCGCCGCACCCCCGGCTTGACTTAGCTTCTTCCTGCATTTATGCTACATGCAGATAAGGCCACCACCTCAGGCGGCCAAAGAGCCTCGAAAGGAGGCCCTCGATGGCGCAGATCAAGCACTATCCGGTGGTTGCCCACCTTCGCGGCGCTCCATCGGCGCAGCAACTCCTCTGGAAGGGCGGCAAGCTCCGCCGCTCCGGCCGCGGGCTGAGCTTCTGGTTCCAGCCGCTTTCCGCAAACCTGGCCGAGGTCCCGCTTGACGACCGGGAGTTGTCCTTCATCTTTCACGCCGTGACGGCGGACTTCCAGGAGGCCGTTTGCCAGGGCACGATCAGCTACCGGGTTGCGGACGCGGAGGCGCTGGCCGCCCGGATCGACTTCAGTCTTGATCTCGACTCCGGGTTCTACGCCGAGAACCCGCTGGACCAGATCTCGGATCGGCTGACTCAGCTTGCTCAGCAGCACGTCTGGGGAATCGTCAGCCGGGCGACACTGGCTGGAGTTCTGGCGGAGGGCGTGGACCGGTTACGGGACGCCATCAGCGCAGGCCTTGCCTCGGACCCGGATCTCGCGGCCATGGGGCTGGCAGTCGTTTCCGTTCGGGTGAGCCGGATCCAACCGGACTCCACCGTGGAAAAGGCGCTCCAGACACCGACCCGTGAGTCCATCCAGCAGCAGGCCGACGAAGCCACCTTTGCCCGGCGAGCTCTCGCCGTGGAAAAGGAACGGGCCATCGCCGAAGCGGAGCTTCAGAACCGCATCGAGCTGGCTCGGCGGCAGGCCCAACTTGTTGACCAGGAAGGACTAAACGAACGGCGTCGGGCCGAGGAGAATGCGGCTGCCGCTCGCATCGAGTCGGAAGGCGCCGCGGATCGGACGCGCATTACGGCCGCCGCCTCGGCCGAGAGCCTGCACGCCGTCGAAGGCGAGCGCGTGGCTCTCGAGAAGGAGCGGATCGCGGCCTACGGAGCGTTGCCGCCCAACGCGCTGCTCGCCCTCGCCGCGCGTGAATTCGCGGCCAAGATCGAGCGTATCGAGCACCTCAACCTGTCCCCGGACATGCTCTCCCCGTTTATCGCCGACCTGGCGGCCGCCGGTGCGGCCCGTCTGACCGGCGGCACCGCTGGGCCCGCCACGGCAACGACGGCGAAGACGTCAGCCACCCCGGCTGCTGCCCCCAAGCCAAGGAGTAAGTGAGATGACCGCCGCCATTCCCCGGGTTGTGGTCGTGACCCGGCAGACGGAGTACGCCGCGCTGCTCGCACGGCACGGAACGCGGGAACAGGCCAGGTTCTTCCTGGCCACCCGCGGCCGGGCCCTCGAGGAGCTGGAGGCGGCCGACGCCGTCCTTCGGGCCGCTCTGTCCGCAGTCTCGGCCGCCGTCCCGACGGAATGGCGGCGAGTCAAGGTCGATCGCGGCGACCTGGACCGGTTCCTCTTCGAGCCGGATGACGTGGTCGTCGCGGTCGGCCAGGACGGGCTCGTGGCCAACGTGGCCAAGTACCTGGCCGGTCAACTGGTCATCGGCTGCAACCCGGACCCGACGCGCTATGAAGGCGTGCTTGTCGCCCACGCAGCAACGGAAATGCGAGCCCTCGTCCCCGCGGCCGTCGCCCGAGAAGTGCCGGTCGCAGAGCGCTCGATGGTCGAGGCGGTCCTGGACGACGGGCTCCGGCTGCTCGCCCTAAACGAAGTCTTCATCGGCCATCAGAGCCATCAGTCTGCGCGGTACGCGCTCACCGCCGCCGACCGGACAGAGCGCCAGAGCTCATCCGGTGTGGTTGTCACGACGGGCACGGGCGCCACCGGCTGGGGCCGGTCCATCGCGTTGGAGCGCCACTCTCGGCTGGCGATGCCGGCGCCCGGAGAGCAGGCATTGGCGTTCTTCGTCCGGGAGGCCTGGCCGTCCGTGGCCACGGGTGCCACCCTGACCGAGGGTCGGATCGAGGCCGACGGAACGCTGGCGATCGCGTCCGAGATGAACGAAGGCGGCGTCGCGTTCGGTGACGGCATCGAGGCCGACCGGCTCGAGTTCGGTTGGGGCCGCCGGCTGGAGGTACGCGTCGCGCCGGAAAGGCTGCGGCTGGTCGCCTGAGCGGCTATTCGGCCGCAGGTTTTCGGCAGACCATGATCTCGGTCGTGGGGCTTTCGCGCAGGACGCGAGTGAGAAACCGCTCCGGCAGGAAGAGCATCGCCCCGACGAAGTTGCCCATGCGGTCGCCGCGCCGGACGATGGCCATCAGGCGCCTCCACCAGGCGTGCATCAATCGGCCCGTTGAGTCGACCGGACCGTTCATCAGCCAGAACATCGGCTTGCGCGACACGATCTCGAAGCCGGCGTCCCGCAGCATCTGCGACGACATTTCGAGCGATCGGCTGACCTGATGAGCGCCGCCGTCGCGGCGGCCGTGCTGGAGAAAGTTGTCCGACCAGACGAACGAACCGCCCGGCTTGAGCAGACCAAAGATGTTCTTTATGGCCCGGCCGTAGCGCTCGTCGTCCACGATGTGAAAGAGCACGTCGAAGGCGGAGACGATGTCGAACGATCCGGCCTCGAGCGGGATCGACTCGGCCCCCACATCCGCGACCAGGAACTCCATGTCCGGGTATGCCGTCCGAAGGTGGGAGACGGCCGTCTCGGTCAAATCCAGGCCGACGATCTGCCCGACGCCGAGGGCGCGCCACTGATCGACATAGAACCCGGTGCCGACGCCAACATCAAGAACTCGCGCCGCCGCGCGGTCGCGCAGAAGCGGGCGGGCCGTTCGGCGGAAGACGCACTTGCGAACCCGGTACATCCATCGGTTGTAGCTCAACCCGAGCGGCGCGAACCCAACGCCGTGGAGCCCGTACGACTCGGTGAGCCGCTGCTCCCAATACGCTCGCGGGTCGAAGCCCTTTGCCTCTGTCACTCTGACCTCTGTTGCCGCTGGGTTCCGTGCGAATTGGCGCCGCACCGCCGCAATCCTACCCGGCGGGGCGGTTTGGGACCGGTTCCATTCGATCCGGACGGGCGGGCATGATA
Source organism: Candidatus Limnocylindrales bacterium (assembly GCA_036386115.1). GTDB lineage: Bacteria > Chloroflexota > Limnocylindria > Limnocylindrales > CSP1-4 > Fen-1039. Next base: position 3,734 of record DASVJA010000104.1, on the reverse strand, counting down.
CGATCCCGGTCGCGCCGACGTGCTACGCGCCGCCTTAGCTCAGTGGTAGAGCAGCTGTTTCGTAAACAGCAGGTCCTGGGTTCGAGTCCCAGAGGCGGCTCCACTTTCCCGGTTCGTGCTCACGAAGACCTGCTATCTGGTCTTCCGGAGGGCGCAACGGGACAGCAGGGCTCGCCACAAGGCTCGAAGACCTGCTAACTTGCACTCGGGTACGCATTCCGGAGCAGCCGTGGAGGCGCTAAATGCGTGCCAGAACCCCCTTGTCGACCGCCCCTTCTAGCCCCCTGCCCAATGCCTTCCAGGCCGAGCTCGATTCGTTCCTGCTCTCCTGCGAGGCCGATAATCTCGCCCCGAAGACTCTTCGCACCTACGAGGAAGCGGTCGCGCTCTTGGGCCGGTTCCTTGTCGATCGGGCGATGCCGACCGAGCCCGCGGGGATCAGGCGCGAGCATGTCGAGGCGTTCATCGCCGACCAGATCGCCCGCTGGCGCCCCAACACCGCCCGCAACCGCTACCTGTCCCTCAAGCGCTTCTTCGATTGGCTGGCCCAGGAGGAACTGACCGAGGCCTCCCCGATGCTTCGGATGCGTCCGCCCCGGGTGCCGGAGGAGCCGGTCCCGTTGCTGGGCGAAGACGCCGTCCGGGCCCTATTGCGCGCCTGCGAGGGGCGTCTATTCAACGACCGTCGCGATGTCGCCCTTATCCGCCTGCTCCTCGATTCGGGCGCCCGCCGGAGCGAGATCGCTGGCCTTACCGTCGACGCGATCGACTTGCGCGAGAAGACGGCGACGGTGATGGGCAAGGGACGCCGACCTCGGATCATCACCTTTGGACCGCGGACCGCCCAGGCGCTCGATCGCTATCTGCGGGAGCGCCGAACCCACCGCGACGCCGCGCGGCCGGAACTCTGGCTCGGCCACAATGGCCCGGTCCGGAGTGACGGCATCGGCGACATCCTCGAACGACGATCCGAAGCGGCCGGCTTGCCGCGTATCGGCGCCCACGCGTTTCGGCATCTCTTCGCCCACACGCTGCTTTCCGCCGGCATGCAGGAGACCGATCTCATGCGCCTGGCCGGCTGGCGAAGCCGCCAGATGGTGGCTCGCTACGCGGCCTCAGCCGGGACGGATCGGGCGATCGCCGCCTACCGGAGGATTGCGCCGAGCGACAAGTACTGACGGCTAGCTCCCGGTCGCGCCGGCCCCTCCCATCTCTGCCAGCGCTGCTTTCAGGCTGCCGATCCTCTCCCTGTTCAGGCGATCGTTCCATGGTCGCATTGCGATCTCGGCCTGATCGACAAGGTCGCCTGCCTTGGAGTCCCGATCGAGGACCGCCAGTACTGCTGCTATGTAGACCCGAAGGGCGGGGGAGGGGATGAAGAAACGACCGCCCCCGTCGTTTGCATCCGGTCCTTCGACCAGCCAGTCGCGGTAGTCCCGCCGCGTACGGAACTGCGCCAGCCAACTCGCCACCATGTCCATGTCCTGGGCTACCAGACCAGCCATCTCGTCGATCTTGAGGGAGTCTTCTTGCTCCCCGACCGCGAAGTTCTCGCAAGCGGCAGGCCAGCGAATATGGCCAGGCGTGCCGTGCATTACGACATCGCCGAAGTCAGACGGCTTTGCCGGGTGCCCCCAGAGGAAATCCGTAGCTTCAGGACTGACGATGCCGAACTCGATGCCGTATGTCCCATGGCGGAACCCGAGCGCAACGAGGTGCAGCAACTCCCGCTCTCGGCGTACCCATAGTCTCTTCCCAACCGCATTGAAGCCCGCTGGAAGAAGCACGGATTCGATCCCTTGGGCAACGATCCGGTTGAGGGCTGTTCGGTGCGACAGTGGCGTGCCTTCCGGCCGACGAAGGGACTCATCAAGCGGGAACCTCAGTGCGAGGGCGTCGAGGCCTTCACGCGCCGCCTCACGCATTCTGGCCAGAGGGTCGGATAGGAGCGACTTCAGCGGTTCGACCGCCTGCCGATCGCCGAGCAGACCTAGCGCCTGGGCGGCTTTCGGGCCGACCAATGGGTCGCCCAACGCTTCCAGCAGGGGAGTTGTGGCGGCCGTGTCGCCGATCCTTCCCAACGCAGTTACCGCTCCTGCCCGCACTTCCCAGCACGGATCGCGCAGGGCCGCAACAAGGGGCCCGACAGCATGGCGGCCCATTTGTACGAGGCGCTCTCCAGCGTCTTCTCTCACGCGGTGGTCAGGCTGGCCCAAATCCTCGATGAGCCCGGAAATGTCGTCCACGTCGCTCCCAAGCTGATGTTCCAACCGAGCGGTGGCGCTCGCCAGGTCGCTGTGAGTCACGCCATGCTAGCAGTGACAACAGCGCCAGAGGGCGCTCGGCGGGGCGTTTCGCAGGCCGATTGTAGTGGGGCCCTTGACTGACAGCCTGGCAGTCGCCACACTTTGTATGGCAGAGACATAGAAAGTATGGAGGCGCATGCTCTCCCGTTCGGTCGCCAGGGTGAACTCCGTGTTGATGCTGCATCCTGAGGTGCCGCTCACTATTGCCGACGTTGCGCGTGCCTCGGAGCTGAAGTACACGCCGGCAGCATCGGCTGTAGCGACTTTGGAGCGGCGCAGCCTGGTGCGTCGTGTCCGGCGGCTCGGCCAGGACGCCTTCGAGCCAAACCGCGACGACCCGCACTATCCGATGGCCTACGGCACGGCGCTCGTCGATCTCCCACTTGCCGAAGCGTTCCGCGGCGAGCACGTCCAGGCCGCGTTTGCCTACGGGTCGCTGGCGCGAGCTGGGGGAGGCAACGCCGGAAGCGACCTGGATCTGCTGATCGTCGGTGACATCGCCGACCGCGACGCACTTGTCGAGCGCCTCGCCGTGCTTGGCGCCACGATCGGCCGCTCGATCGACCCCTTCATCCTGACGCCAGAGCAATTCGATCAGGCGACCCGCGAACACGATCCTCACGTCGAATCGGCACTGGCCGGAGTCCGCATCTTGGGCGCCGTCTAATGGCCAGCCCAACTAAGGCTCAACTCGCAACAGCACGAGGTTTCCTCGCCCGAGCGGCCGCTCGGTTCAATGGCGCTGCCGCAGCCGTGGCGCGACCGAACCCGACAGAAGGGGAGTTCGATAACAACTTCGACGGCGTTGTGACAGGCATCTTTCACGTCGTCGACGCGTTCGAGTTGATCACGGCCGGCCTTCGCCGGGAGACGCGCGAGGCCGAACAGGCGACGCGAATCCGCTCCGCCGTGCTCGCCCTCGGTCAGGCCGGAGTTCCGGACGTTCCGGCCGCCACTCGTCTCGTCGGGCTCAATGCGCGACGGAACACGTCGGTTCACGGTGAGTGGCTCAAGGTGCTCGATCCTGACGCACTGCTCGACGCGATCAAGGCCGGACGGTTGCTGCTCGCAGCCGTGGAGCGCTACGCGAAGGACCATGGGCTCGCGCTATAAGCCGACGCGCCGGTTCTAAAGGCGTCCTTCTGACTGTCTCACCCAGCCGCGTGCTCCTGCACAGCGCCGGTCTGTCCGCGGCGGGCTTGGACGAAGTCGATGACCTGCTGCTCCGTCGCGCTGGCGAGGTCCAGGCCGGCGCCGCGGAACCAGCTGACCGCCCGGTTTAGGGCACGAAGCCGGTCGTACTCGGAAGCCGGGATGATCGCGACCGCGAGACGGCCGCGATGGACGATCGTTCGTACCCTGCCCTGGGCGACCTCTTCGATTAGAGTCGCAAACGCGGCCCGGGCATCGGAGACGCCCTTCGTCCGA
>DASVJA010000103.1:0-4445 GCA_036386115.1 Candidatus Limnocylindrales bacterium | reverse complement strand
CAGACGGAGTCGATCAGGCTCCAGAAGATCCCACTTGAGGCCAGCAAGAAGGGGGCGCAGAGCCCTCTTCGGGTCGCGGTCGGGATCGCCGGCAAGTGACCTTGCAGTGGGGAGAGAACAAGCAACCCGATGATTGCCACTCCGAGCGCGGGCTCCGGAGGCAGGCCGAGGCACGCCAGACCGCTCGCGCCGACAAGTGCGATGCCGCCTATGACGGGACCTCCCGTTGCCTGGGTGAGCAGAGGCTCGCCACCGTCGGGCCGGTCCGAATTCCGGGTCGCCAGGCAGGCCATCCCTGCGCAGGCCCCGACGAGCCGCGCGAGACCCGTGATTGGATGGCCGCCGTCAAATGGGCCGGCTACGCCTTCCACAAGAGCGACGGCCGGTGACAGGATCGCCACGAACCCCGCCATCAACCAGTCCTCGGCCCGGAGGGAGAGTGTGGTTGCCAGACGGGGATGTCCCTGGCGTTCAGCCGCCTGCAACTGTGTGACCTGCCACGACGTTCCGCTCAACCATGGTGAGGCTGTCGTCGATGATGGCAATGGCCAGGCCCAGTTCGTCACGGGTTACGATGAGTGGCGCCGACAAGTGCAGTACGTTGCCCATAGCGACCTTGAAGTTCAGGCCCCGGGATAGGCACTCGTACATGACGGCCTCGGCCTCGTCGATCGCCGGTTCACGCGTCGCACGATCCCTGACCAGCTCGACGCCCATCAGCAGGCCCAGGCCCCGAATGTCGCCGACGAGCGGATGGCGTGCCTGCATCGAACGCAACTCGTCCAGCGCCCACGCCCCGAGCTCGGCCGCCTGCCTGACCAGCCCGCGCTCCTCGATCTCCTCGATTACGGCCAATCCGGCCGCACAGGCGACGGGGTTCTTCTCATGGGTGAAATGGCCCAGGGCGCGATCCGCTGCAACATTCAGACCATCCCGGGCGATCATCGCTGCCAGCGGCATGATCCCGCCGCCGAGGCCCTTGCCGATGACCAAGATGTCCGGGATTATCCCGAAATGCTCCACTGTGAAGAACTTCCCTGTGCGACCCAGGGCGTGTGGAACCTCGTCCAGGATTAGCAAGGCGCTGTGCCGGTCGCAGGCGGCGCGCACGGCTTGCCAATATTCGCGGGAGGGGATCGAGGGTGTATTGCGCACCGTCTCTGCGATGACGGCCGCTACGTCGCCCTCCTTCTCCAGGACATACTCGAGATAGCGGGCGCAGGTCAGGTCGCATGCCCCAGCCCGGTCTTGGCACCGGAAGGGGCAGCGATACGGCTCGGGTGGCGGCACGTGTTCTGTGCCAGCCAAGAGAGGCCCGATGCCTGCCCTGAACTGCGCCTCGCCACCGATTGAAATCGTGTCGAGGGTTCCTCCGTGGAAGGCGTCCCACATGGAGATGGTCTTGTGCCGGCCGGTAGCCACGCGCGCAAGTTGGATGGCTGCGCTGTTCGCCGTGGCTCCGGAGGTTGTGAAGAGAACTCGTGAGAGGTCGCCCGGTGCCAGCTCCACGAGCTTTCTGGCCAGTGCGATCGCCGGCCGATTGGTGTAGCGGCGCGGCGAGAACGGCAGCCTTTGGAGCTGCTCGATGACGGCTGCAACCACCCTCTCGTTGCCGAAGCCGACCTGGTGAACGGCGTTGCCGTGAAAGTCGAGGTAGCGCCGGCCCGAGGTGTCGGTGATCCAGGCGCCCTCGGCAGCGGCGAGGACGTTCAGGCAGGGCGTGCTGAGGGACTGGTGAAGGAAGTAGCGGGCGTCCTCCGCCAGCAACTCCCGCGCCGCCTCGTCCAGATGGCGGGCCTGCCAGGCCGCTCGACGGGGAGTGGCATTGGAATCACCCTCGGCCAGCCCCGAGGCGACTCGAGCGGCTTGGGCCATCGTGTCGCTCAGGGCTTCTCGCCCAACGCGAGCGAGATCTCTATGGAGTCCAGGACGGGTGGCAGTTCGCCGATCGAGCCGATCAGGAAATGGGCCCCGGCCCTTCGGAGTCGCTCGCCGGCGCCGCGGATGAGGGCGGTTCGTTCACCGGACGGAAGCGAAGCCAGCTCGGCGCTGTCCAGCCCGACGTAGTTGCCCGTCTTCGTGACCCCGACAGTCCAGGCCCCGGCATTCAGGCCCTCCGCTATGTCGGCGTCGGTGTCGCCTACCTTCACGACCGAACTGGGCGGGAAGACTCGCATTTCGGCCATGGCGCGGAGAAGCATCCAGGGCTCGGGGCGCCCGGCGGTAACCTCATCGGCGCAGACCATGACGTCCGGCTCGTAGCCCTGCTCGGCCGCTATCCGGGCGGCGATTGCGCCCACGGAACGCGGATAGCCGGTGGTCGATCCGATCTTGTAGCCGCGAGCGCGGATCTCCGCAATAGCCTGGGTCGCGCCCGGAATGAGATCGCAGAACAACGGCAGAACCGCCTCCTGAATGGGCACGAGGTCCACATACATGGCCTGGATGTCGTCTTCGCTGCATGGCCTGCCGTGAGTCTTCTGCCATCGCTCGGCGACTTCCGGCATGGCAGCGATCGCCCGAATGTGATCGAGCTTGTATATGCCCATCGGGCCGCGCGCCTGGGCCGTCGTGATCGGCACTCCTTTGCGGGCAAAGACCTCTCGGAAAGCCCCCACCGGAGCCTGCGACCCGTAATCCTGCGTGGTCCCCGCCCAATCGAGAACGACGGCCTTGATGCGGCGCCGTGGCCCGAAGTCCTCCGGGGCGTCTGCGCCGTCGGCGTTCGACATCGCCTCGGTTGTCATGCGCCGACGGCCGCGGCGGCCGCATGGAGAGCCTGCGGGTCTTCGCCGTGCTCGCCGGCCCGACCGACCGACTTCGCCTCTGCCAATGCTCGCTCGAGAGACTCTACGAACCCGGAAAGCACCTCCAGCTCCATGGCGCCCAGGGTGCAAACCCGGAATGTCGTCTTGGCCGCGTCGCCGAGCCCGGCGTAGATCACGTACCCATCGCGCTTCAAAGCGTCGTGAAGGTCTTCATAGGCGACGCCGGTCGGCAGAGGGAGGCTCCGAACAGACGACGACCTGTTCTGGGCGTCTACCGATGGCGTTAGCCCCATCCGGGCAAAGGCCTCATCGAGAAGACCGACGCGCGCCCGGTAGGCGGCCTGTCGGTGGGTCAGGCCCTGATCGAGCAGCTCATCGAGAGCGGCCTCGAGGCCGTACACGGCCGGGATGGCCGGCGTGAACGGGACGCTGTCCTTCTTCTGGGCAGCCAGATACCCGGCGATATCGAGGTACAAAGACCGGCGGGGTGACTCGGCCACTCGGGCCGCCCCGGCGGGGGAGAGGAGAACGAACGAGGTTCCCGGCAGACCGTGGAGGCACTTGTTGGAAGTGCAGGCGATCATGTCCATTTCGGTGCCGGGCCTGAGCTCTTCGGCGCCGAGGGAACTGATCGCATCTACGATGACACGAACGCCTCGGTCCGCGGCTATCGCTGCGATTTTGTGAACCGGGTTCAGGAGGCCGGTCGTTGTCTCGTGATGAACGATTGCCACAGCGTCGATGTCGGGGTCGGCGTCCAGCGCAGAAGCAACCACCGACGGGTCGATGGGCTGAGTCTGGGCCGCATGCACGGCCAATGTGTCGATGCCGAGCCGCTCGCCGATGGTGGCGAGCCGATCGCCGTAGACGCCGTTCCGGCAGACCAGCAGATGTCGCCCTTCTCGGACGGACGACCCGATCATGGCCTCCATGGCCGCGGTTCCCGAGCCGGCGATGAGCGCCAGTTCCCAGTCACTGCTCACTCTCGCGACGCGAAACAGCTTCTCTCGAATTCGGGCGAACATGGCCGAGTATTCGGGTTCGCGATGGCAGAGGTCCGGTCCGGCGACTGCCCGGTGAATACGGTCGCTGACGACGGCCGGGCCGGGATTGAGGAGCACGCGCTCGCGGTGGGGCCGGTTCCGGCCGTATAGGAGCTCGTCCATTGTCGCAAAGTCAGACGGTTCGACGATTCGATCCGGCTGGCCCGGAAGCAAGTGGAGCCTGCCACCTATCTCGGAGCTTGCGATACCTATCACCGCCCCTGCGCCGGCGCGTTGACCCGCCTCAAGCGCCGCGGATGACCCGCCGATCAGCCCCATCTTTCGAACGTCCGGCACGTCCGCGGCGGCGAGAGCGACCAGAAGGCCGAATGGGGAAGGGGGGATTGGCCCGCGCACGACGATATCGGCCAGCCGCTTCTCCATCGATGTCGGCGTTACGTCGTCCGAAACCACCAGGACCACACTCGCGCCATCGCGCCGCACTTCCTCGATGTCGGCTGCCAATTCTGAGATCGCGCTGGTCGGAATGTCGCCCGCGAAGAGCGTCCAGACGGCTATCGCGCGCTCTTCCGACCAGGAGCGGACCGTAGCGACCGTGTCGGCATAGGGCATTAGCGCGAAACCTCTTGCATCTACCGGGAGTGGAAAGTCAGGCCCGGCTGTTTGCGGACAC
>DASVJA010000102.1:0-19585 GCA_036386115.1 Candidatus Limnocylindrales bacterium | reverse complement strand
CCGTACATCGGCGAGATCGACGGGACGGACCTCTACATCCCCTACGACCAACTCAAGGCACGCGCGTCTGAGCTGCCCGGCGACAAGGGGGCGAAGATCTTCGTCTACTGCCGCAGTGGGGCCGAGAGCGCCGTGGCCGCCCAGAATCTGCTGGACCTCGGCTACACGAACATCTGGAATCTGTCGGGCGGCATGACTGCCTGGACGGATTCGGGCCGTACGCTGGTTCAGAAGAGCCACTAGCTCGACGGGTGGCCGCGCCGCGCCTCTCCACATACCGCGAAGGTTCGCTCCACGCCGCCCTGAAGCAGCTCTATGCCCTCCCGGGCAACAGGGTCGAGGAAAGCGTCGCGGGCTACGTCGTTGACGTTGTCCGAGACGATGAGCTGGTGGAGATCCAGACCGCGAGCTTCTCGTCGGCCGCAAAGAAGCTCCGGCGCCTGGTCTCCGACTACCGGATCGTCCTCGTTCATCCGATCGCCGTGGAACGATGGCTCATCAGGGTGGACGGCGACGGCGCCATCGTTTCCCGGCGCCGGTCACCAAAGCGGGGCCAGCCCCTGGACCTCTTCCACGAACTAACGGCCTTCCCCGAGCTTGTCGCTCATCCCAACTTCCGGCTCGAACTCGTGATGATCCACGAGGAAGAGATCCGCGGCCCCGTACCTGAGGGCGCCCGATTCCGATACCCGCGAGATTGGTGGAGGCTGGACCGCCGTCTCGTGGAGGTTCTGGAAGTCGTCCGCGTGGACAGTCCCGCGGACCTGCTGGCGCTTCTGCCGGCCGGCGTGACCAGCCCCTTCACCACCGGCGACATCGCCACGGCATCGCGGCGGCCGAAGACCCTCGCCATGCGCGCCGCCTACTGCCTGGCAGCCGCGGGCGCGACCAGGTCCATCGGCAAGCGGGGGCGGTTGCAGCTGTATGAGGCGGTGGAGGTGGGCAGTGCGGGGAGTGCGGAGCCGGTCGACACGATCTAGTGTCGCGATCCGCAAGTAGCTGCGCGGTTGTCCGACTCGTTTCCGTCACGGCACTCACCTGGCTGGTATCCGGCGGGAAATCACCGCAGTTTTCGTCATTTACTACTGGTGGTGGTGCCGGGCGCGGATCCATGCTCGGTGGCCACCGTCGGGGCGCCTAACGGGCGCTTGGACGCCCTATCTTGAGCGTGGATCGCGGCTCGAAGATGGTGGACCGAGTCGCCGATGATCCCGTGATTGCGTACGCCACTACTGGTCGTGGTATTTGCGAGTTTCCGGGCCACGATCGGCTCGTCGGCGCCGGGTGGATGGGGGCATGAGGGATCGGGGTCGGAACCCCGTGCACGACCCGTATAGTGGTCGGGTACCCGGCGCCACGCACGCGACAGCAGTACGTGTCCAGGCGTCGATACGGCGGGGAGGGGCGAGCGACTGACAGGGCACACAGAGGGCGGTGGCTGGTCCTGGTGGCGGTTGCCATCTCGCTCCAGGGCTGTAACACATCCTACCCACTACCTGAACCGCGACGGCCGACCGTCGTCGGAGTGATTGCATCTACAACCGCTGACGGGACCGGCTACCACATCCGGTTGGTGGACGGGCCGGTAGTTGATGCACCTCAGAACGGCATTTACGCGATGAACGCCGGAATAATGGATGCGGGCTGGCTCCTGGTCTCCGGCAGCGACGGGGGCGGGTTTGCCTTGGGCTTGCCCCCAATTCCGAAGGAGGATGGCTGCTGGGAGGCATGGATGAGCCCTACCGACCAGCTCATCGCCTGGGACATGGGAGGCTCGATCCGCTTCGGCAGCGGCCTCGAATTCCCGAAGGCCGCGGGCTTCCATGTTGATCCGCAGCCCCACGACGTGGACGGGCGACTGGCCTGGGTTGGCCTAACGAGCGGCGTGGGTGTGAGCTTCTGTGCCAACGTCCAGGGCCAGATCGAGTGGGGCCGGGACCGAAGTTGAAATGGCCGCGACGGCGGTCGGCTCAGTAGACCCAGGGCACCAGCCGTCGCGTCCGGCTTCGATATGCCGGATAGTCCGGGAACATCGCCGTCAGCCAGATCTCTTCGCGTCGGGACTTCAGGTCGAAGAAGACGCCCAGCCCCAGGGCGGCCAGCACGGCCAACGGCGAGGCCGTGAACAGGCCCCAGCCGAACGACGCCACGATGAGCCCACCGTAGATTGGGTGGCGGGCCAGCCGGTAGGCGCCGCTGTCCACGAGCCGGCTGCCGTCCCTCGGCTTTGGGAACGGCGTCAGGTTCTCACGCAAGCCCAACAGGCCGGCCGAACTCAGCAGACCCCCGTACCCGATCAGAAGGGCGCCTGCCACCAACGAGACGCTCCTCGCCGATCCACCCCAGGCCGGCCCGGCCCCACCCGCGACGGCTATCACCGCAAACAGGACGACCTGAAGCACCACCCAGCCCTCACCGCGAGGGCCAAGCTTCGGAATCCTGGATGCGTCCAAGTTCTATTCGGCCCCGCTCAACTTGCCCCGGCCCGAACCATCCGGATCTGCGCCGGGGCCGATGACCATCACTTCGCCCTCGATGTCGGCCGCGCCCGCGGCGCCAACGATCCTATACCGATGGTGGATCTCCACGGTCCCCGCCGAAAGCATCGCGGCTACGGAGCAGTACTTGGTCGCAGACAGTTCGATCGCCCGTCGCACGGATGCCTCATCGATTTCCGGGCCCTCGACGAGATGGACCAAGTCCGCGCGAGTGAACACGGCCGGCTGGTCGTCGCGCTGCTCGGCGGAGACAGACACTTCGTAGCGCGTGATGACCTTGCGCTTCTTCTGCAGGATCGACAGGACATCCATGCCCGTACAACCGACCTGACCGGCCAGAAGCATTTCCACGGGGCGCGGGCCGCCGTTGCCGTTGCCGTCGTCGAGCACGAGCGTGTGGCCGGATCCGGTGGTGACGGAGAAGCGGAGGCCGGTACCTGCGTACACGGCATTTGAGGTCTTGAGAGCCACGATTGACTCCTTGGCGGTTAGGGGCGGGTTAGCAGAATGAGGCTGTCGATTGGGGCGCGGCCCGGCGGCGGAACTCTGCGCACCACTTCGGCGCGGTCCACTACCAGGCTGGGGTCCGCGGCAAGAAGCTCCGCGGCGATCTCGTCCGCGGTGAAAAGGCGCACGGTGTCCGGCGGGCCACCGACGCCTTCAGTGGCGTTGATCTTGTCGTGGCCCAGGATGAGGAGATGGCCTCCCGGCGCGACGGCCGCGGCGGCTGCGGTGTAAATGGGGCCGCGCTCATTCGGCGGCACGTGCAGATAGACGATCACAACCAGATCGAAGGCACCGACCGGCGGCGTCCAGCCGAAGAGGTCGCGCTCGAGCCATTCGACCTCGACCCCGGCGGCGTCCGCCTTGGCTCGACCGTTGGCAAGCCCAACCGGCGACCAGTCGACCGCGGAAGTTCGCCAGCCCTGCGTCGCCAGCCAGACGGCATTCGTGCCGCTGCCCGCGGCCAGCTCAAGGGCGGTCCCGGCTGTCAGGCCGTGGACGCCGTCCACGAGCGTAGGGTTCGGCCCGTCGCCCTCGAAGTCGCCGTGGCTGTGGCGCTCGTCCCAGCCGACACGGCGCGGATCGTCAACCACGGTCAATCCTTCTCGATCGGTCGATTGCTCCGAACCCAGGCTCCCGTACCGCCCCTGACGGAGACGGCGCCCTCAAAGCCCTGGGAGAGCAGGTAGTCCGTGCCGGAGAGGCTGCGCGACCCGCTTTCGCAGATCACCGCATACGGCTTGTCCTTCGGCAGCGCGGCCACCTGCGTGGTCAATCGCCCCAGCGGAATGCTGATTGCTCCCGGAACGCGTCCGCGCTTGTATTCCCAATCCTCGCGAACATCCAGGACGTAGGCACTCCCGTTCTGTACAAGGTCATCGAGTTCGTCGATGCCGATTTCGGGGGTGTTGTGGCGACTGAACATATGCAGGGCTCTCCTAGTTCGCCTGGATGGCCAGGGCCGACTCGATGCGGGCCTGGTCGAAGCCGATGATCGACTGGCCGTCGATCTCGATGACCGGTACTCCCATCTGGCCTGTCCGGCGCACGAGATCGCGCGCGGCAGCCGGATCGCGGCTTACATCGACATCCCTGAACGGAACGCCCTGGTCCTTGAGGTATGTCTTGGCCCGGGCGCACCAGACGCAAGTCGGCGTGGAGTAGACGACGACACGGTGCGATCCGCCGGTCGAAGTGGCCTTGCTGGAAAGAAAGTTACCCATTTGCTGACCTCCACCGCCCCGCGGCTCGCTTGCGTCGATCTTCGGTTGCCACCTGTCGCCTCGCCGGCGCACCCGGCCACCGCATCAGGCCTGCGTTACAATAGCATAAGTTGCGTACTTGCGCAAGTAGGCGACTAGAGGCAGCGGGAGGCCGGATCCTGCTCGAGGGCTGGTGGGCCGGGCCGCTGGACCGCAATGTGCGATCATCGGGGCATGCCAGAACTGCGATCGCGAACTGTCACCCACGGACGGAACATGGCCGGCGCCCGCGCTCTCTTGCGCGCAACGGGAGTGGATCGGGAGGACTTCGGCAAGCCGATCATCGCCGTCGTAAACAGCTTCACCGAGTTCGTCCCGGGCCACACCCATCTGCAGGCAGTCGGCCGGATCGTGGCCGACGCCGTCAGGGCCGCAGGCGGCATTCCGCTCGAGTTCAACACCATCGCCATCGACGACGGCATCGCCATGGGCCACGGCGGGATGCTCTACTCGCTCCCGTCTCGCGATCTGATCGCGGACTCGGTCGAGTACATGGTCAACGCCCACTGCGCGGACGCGATGGTCTGCATCTCCGGCTGCGACAAAATCACGCCCGGAATGCTGATGGCCGCGATGCGCCTGAACATCCCCTCGGTCTTTGTGGCCGGCGGCCCGATGGAGGGCGGCACGGCCGTTCTCGTCGACGGCACAGTTCGCAAGCACATGAACCTGATCACGGCGATGACGGACGCCATCGATGGCGCCATCTCGGACGAGGACATGCTTCGCATCGAGGAGGCGGCCTGCCCAACGTGCGGCTCTTGCTCTGGGCTGTTCACCGCCAACTCCATGAACTGCCTGACCGAGGCCCTCGGCTTGGCCCTGCCCGGAAGCGGCACGACCGTCGCCACGCACACGGCCCGCAAGGCCCTGTACGAGCAGTCGGGCCGGACCGTGGTGAAGCTGGCTCACCGCTACTACGACCAGAACGACGCCGGCGTCCTGCCACGAGCAATCGCCTCGCGCGCCGCCTTCGAGAACGCGATGTCGCTGGACATCGCCATGGGCGGGTCCACCAATACGGTCCTGCATTTGCTGGCCGTCGCCCGCGAGGCGGAGCTGGACTACACCCTCTCCGACATCGACGCGCGGTCGCGGGACGTGCCGTGCATCTGCAAGGTGGCACCTAGCGGCACGCACCTGATGGAGGACGTCCATCGGGCAGGCGGCATGCCGGCCATCCTCGGTGAACTGAACCGGGCCGGCCTTCTCCGCAAGGATGTCCACGCCATCCATGCCGGTTCGCTGGACGAGTGGCTCGACAAGTGGGATGTCCGTGGCGGCTCGGCGTCACCAGAAGCCGTGGATCTGTACCACGCCGCCCCGGGTGGGGTTCGCTCATCGTCTGCGGGCTCGCAGTCCGAGCGGTGGGAGAACCTGGACATCGACGCCGCAGGCGGCTGCGTTCGGGACATCGCCCACGCCTACTCGCCGGACGGCGGGCTGGCGATCCTGCGCGGCAACCTGTCAGAGGACGGCTGCGTCGTCAAGACCGCCGGAGTCGATGCCTCGATTCTCAAATTCTCGGGCCCGGCCGTTGTCGTCGAATCCCAGGAGGAGGCGGTCGACGTGATCCTGGAGGATCGGGTGAAGCCAGGCGACGTTGTCGTGATCCGGTATGAAGGCCCGCGCGGCGGTCCGGGCATGCAGGAGATGCTCTACCCGACCACGTACCTGAAGGGCCGAGGCTTGGGTAAGGTCTGCGCCCTCGTGACGGACGGCCGCTTCTCCGGCGGCACGTCGGGACTGTCGATCGGGCACGTTTCGCCCGAGGCGGCCGCCGGCGGCGCGATAGCGCTGGTCCAGAACGGCGACTCAATCATCATCGATATCCCGAACCGCTCGATTAAGCTCGACGTGCCGGACGCGGTTCTGGCCGAACGCCGAAAGCGCCTGGAGGCCGACGGCGGCTACAAACCCACCAAGCGAAAGCGGACCATTTCGCCGGCCCTGCGCGCCTATGCGGCGATGGCTTTGTCGGCGGACAAGGGAGCCGTTCGCGACGTGAGCCGGCTCGACGGCTAGACGGCGCCGACAGAATCAGGCCCGTCGTGACAGACTTGCAGGGCATCGATAAGGTGGCCATCGGATCCGCCGCCGGACGCATTGCCGACCATTCCGAACGCCTTCACTGAGGAAGCGCCCATGAAGACACTAGTCCTCCTACGGCACGGTCAAAGCCAGTGGAACAAGGAAAACAGGTTCACCGGCTGGACGGACGTACCGCTCAGCGAAGAGGGCATGGCCGAAGCCGCGCTCGCAGGAAAGCTGATGCGCGAAGGCGGCTACAAATTCGACCTCGCGTACACATCCGTGCTGAAGCGCGCCATCAAGACGCTCTGGATCTCGCTCGAGCAGAACGATTTGATGTGGATCCCGGTCGTAAACAGCTGGCGCCTCAACGAGCGCATGTACGGCTCGCTGCAGGGACTGGACAAGGCCGAGACCGCGGCCAAGCACGGAGCGGACCAGGTGAAGGTCTGGCGCCGCAGCTATGACGTCCCCCCGCCGCCGCTGGACAAGACCGATGAGCGCTGGCCGGGCCACGACCCGCGTTACGCGGACCTTGCGCCGTCCGATATCCCGAGTTCCGAGAGCTTGAAGGACACCGTTGCTCGCATGCTGCCGTTCTGGCGGAGCGACATCGCCCCGGCCATCCTGCGCGGCGAGCGCGTTCTGATCGCGGCACACGGCAACAGCCTGCGCGCCCTGGTGAAGGAACTCGACGGGATCAGCGACGCGGACATCATCGAGCTGAACATCCCAACGGGCATCCCCCTCGTGTACGAGCTGACCGACGATCTCAAGCCGATCCGCTCGTTCTATCTGGGCGACCCGGAAGCGGCCGCCCAGGCCGCAGCGCGAGTCTCGGCTCAGGCGAGCGGCAAGTAAAGGAATGCCGGCGCTTCAAGCGCCGGCAAGTAACAAGAATCTCGCGCCCTGGGGACAGGGCGCGAGATTGCGTTTCCCTACTTGAGTCGGGCGAGACCCGTTTCGGTCAGGCTGTGACGGCCATCGTCCGCCACGACCAGGCCGGCCGCAACGAGTTCCCGGAGCGCGCTGCGCACCCGGAAGAGCGGTCAGGATCGCGACGGCCGACGGGGTCACCGTCCCATCCGGATTCACGCAGGCCACGAGCCTACAGCTCCTTCTTGCACAGATACCAGTCCGTGCATACGTAGCCGGCCTTCATGCGCTCCTCGGCGCCTTCCTGAGTGTTCGGCGCGGGGACGATGACCTTGTCGCCGGGCACCCAGTTCGCCGGTGTCGCGACGCCGTTGGCGGTAGCCGTCTGAAGAGCATCGATGACTCGAAGCGGCGCCCCTGATTCGTGCTAGATGAACAGCGTCGAGTCCGCCTCGGTCATCAGCTGGAGCGCCGTGGCCGCGCCGACCGGCTCGCCCATGCCCTCGATGAGGTCCTCGCGCTTGAGTCCAAACATGTCCATCGTCATCTGGCACGGCAGGAAGGTCACGCCGACGGCCTGAGCCATCTCAAGCAGATCCTTGGGCTTGGCCACGTTGTACTTCTTGGCCAGCTGGAACATCATCCACGGCCCCATGCCCATGAAGTTCATCTTGCTGAGCTTGCGATGGCTGGCACCGGGCCGCTGCATGAAGGACATCATCTTCTGCATCCAGTTCTCACCGGTGATGCGCTTCTTGTCCTTCACGAAGGTCTGGAGTCCCCAGAAGGTCACGAAGACCGTGGTCTCCATGTCCATGGCGCCGGCGGTGGAGGCTAGAATCATGGTCGCCCATGTCTTCTCCAGCTCCCCGCTGTAGCAGATGATCACCAGCTTCTTGGGCTTGGCGGTGGCCGCTTCAGTCATCGATCGATCCTTTCGGTGTGCGCCGCCGGACCGCCGCCGCGCCCGGCATCTTAGGGCCTACTTGTGGCGGAGAACGAAGCGGAACTTGCCGCTGGTTGCGTCCTGCTCGACCATCGTGTGGCCGGTTGCCTTGGACCAGGCATCCATGTCCTTCACGGAACCCGGATCGGTCGCCACGATCTCCATGAGCTCTCCGGGCGCGATCGTCTTGATGCCCTGGGTTGCGCGAAGGATCGGCAGTGGGCACGATAGGCCGCTGGCGTCCACTTTGAGTTTGATGTCGAGGTTGCTCACGCGTTCGCTCCTTGCTGATGTAGTGGTCGATCCACCCTCGCCCGACCTAGATGAAGATGATCTGGCCTTCGCCGGCGTTGACGTAGAAGGCCGCGACGCCCTGGACTCCGTCTACCAGGGGATCGAGATCCTCGGCCTTGATCTTGAGGATATCCATCGATAGCGAGCATGCCTGGATGTCCACTTCGCCCAACTCCTTGGCCATCCGAAGTGTGTCGGCCCAATGCGCGGCGCCGGTCTTGAGGGCTGCGGCCATCTGAGCCTTGCCCACGTCGCCGGCTTCTGGGGCCAGACCATGGTCGGCGTTCACGTTGCCGGCGCGAAAGGCGGCCAGGGCCCAGTACTGCAGGAAGATCTTGACCGGGCGGCCAAGCGCAGCGGCTCCCGCGGTCATTACCGCTGCCGACTGGAGCTTGTCGTCCGTGCCGGAAAACAGAATTATCGAAATCGTC
The DNA here is from genome assembly GCA_036386115.1 of Candidatus Limnocylindrales bacterium. Taxonomy (GTDB): domain Bacteria; phylum Chloroflexota; class Limnocylindria; order Limnocylindrales; family CSP1-4; genus Fen-1039. The sequence goes on along the minus strand of DASVJA010000102.1, from coordinate 10,743 downwards.
TCGTCCATGCGGGCAGCCTCAGCTATGTTGTGGAGTTGATTCGGCCGAAATGGCAAGGGCTGCGGCTCGGCGGGCCACGACTTCACTGGGCGAAGTTGTCGCGGCCGCGGAGATCCGCGCAAGCCGGCGGACGAGAACTCCGCGCATGGTCTCGCAGGCGCAGATGATCTCCGGATCGCTCAGGCGATATCGCACTTCGCGGCCGTCCCGCTCCGCCTCGACCATGCCCGCGGATCGCATCAAGGCCAGATGCTGCGAGACGTTGGGCTGAGTGATGCCCATTTCCTCGGCCAGCCGGGATACCTCGCGTGGCGCTTCGGCCAGCAGGTGAATGATCTCCAAACGTCTCGGGTTGGAGAGCGTCTTAAGAACCTCGGCCTGGAGCTTGTAGACCTCGTCCATGGGCCGAGTCCGTGTCATATGCGCTGATGCGCATAGGTGCGCGTGGCACGTGGCCGCGGGCCGAAGGTCACTCGGAGTGGCGGTCGGCGCGGGCGGCCACGAAGGTGCGAACGGAATGAGTGCGGGTTGTCATCCTCGCGATGGGCTGCGCATCCAGCCTAGGCTCCGAATTCGGGCATGCTTTCGAGCCTGATCCGCAGAACTCCAGATACGTCGAGGAGAATCATGGACGCCGTGGACCACAAGGAAGAACGTCTTGAACAGGTAATCGCTCACGCCATGGGGGGAGAGGCGCCTGCCGTCAATCCACTTGGCGTGGAAGCGCCGGCGTCAATTCCAATCCACGCCGGCGATGAACTCCCGCCGGACTGCGACGGACGTGCGGACGACCTGGAAGCCTGGACACATGCGACCAAACCGACCTCCGAGGCCTCAGCCGATGAGTTGGTTCGTCACGCTCAATACCTGGAATGGCGAGCCGGACTTCTAGCCGGCAAGGCAGCGGCGCTTCGCTCGATGGCCGCGACCCGCTGACCTCTGGGAGGCCTCGACCCGAAAACGTCCTCCAGGGTCGGCCAGCGTCTACGGCACCTGGCCCTACGAAGGTCTACCGACCAGCCGGGCAACCCGGCTCAGGCGATTGAAGGTATCCGAGCTCGGTCGTATTCTCGTAGGGAACGTCCCGATGCGCCCGAACCGAAACCGCCCCGGCCGAATCGGCGTAGATCGTGTCCAGGTCCTGATTGAGCTGCACCGTGGCGACTTTGCTGCAATCGGTCAGGTAGATCACGGCTTTACTCGAATAGTCGTAGGAAGGCCCCACGCCAACCAGGGAATACAGCTGCATGGTTGAGTGCCCGGGCACCCAGAACACCCGCGCGACACTTACGGACGTGAAGTCAACCAGGTATGTAGTGGATGAGTCATTGCGCATCTGAGCGCTGTAGTAGGGATCAGCGCCCATGTTGCATGCCCCCAGGATCAGGGCCAGGATGGCAATCATCCCGATCCGCAAAGGACCTTTCGGGACTGGACGTTCATTCACCAGGGCAACGCATCGATCGCAGAGTGGCGCCGCTTGCCCTGCTCGCAATCGTACCCTGCGGGTCCGCGAATGGGGCGCCCCACCAGCGCCCTTAGCAGATCCGCGGCAGCTGCTCCCCCACGAGCATGTCCACGATCCGCTGCGAGCCGACGATCGTGCGCATCGTGACCATGGCCGGATGGTCCGATACCACGGTCCCGATCTCGACCGCCTCCTCTCCCTCCGCGACGGCGCGCATTGCGGCGACGACAGCCGCTGCCGACGCGGCCGGCACGATGGCAACGAGTTTGCCCTCGTTGGCGACGTGTAGTGGATCGAGGCCTAGCATCTCGCAGGCGGCGCGAACGGGACCCGGGATCGGGATCGTTTCTTCGCGCAGTTCGATGCCCACGCGGGACGCCCCGGCGATTTCGTTGAGGGCGGATGCTAAGCCGCCTCGCGTCGGGTCACGCAGCACCCGCACATCCGGGCAGACTGCGACGATCGCGGCAACCAGGGCATTCAGCGGCTGCGTATCGGAGGCGATCTCGACCTCGAAGTCGAGGCCCTCGCGGACGCTCATGATGGCGATGCCGTGCAGCCCGATCGGGCCGGAGAGGATGACGACGTCGCCGACCGTCGCTCGATCGGCGCCGACTGTGACGCCTTCGGTGACAAGGCCGATCCCGGCCGTATTGACGAAGATACCGTCCGCAGCGCCCCGGCCGACGACCTTGGTGTCGCCGGTGACGACCCGAACGCCCGCCCTCGCGGCCGCCCGGGCCACCGACTCGGTGATAGAACGAAGCTCCTCGACCGGCAGACCTTCCTCGATAACGTAGGCCAACGACAGCGCCAGCGGCTGGGCGCCCATCATGGCCAGGTCGTTGACGGTGCCGAAGACGGCCAGCTCGCCGATGTCGCCGCCCGGGAAGTGGAGCGGGCTGACCACGAACGAGTCCGTGGTGAAGGCGAGGCGATTGCCCGCTACGTCGACCACGGCCGCGTCGTTGAGCGGCCCGGCCGGGACCGCTGCGGCCGCGCCCTCACCTCCGCCGCCCGCCAGCGCAGGCCCAATCACATCGCGCATCAGCGCCGCCGAGAGCTGGCCGCCGGACCCGTGACCCAGCAGCACTCTGGCAAGTTCGGGGATTGGGGCCGGGCAGACGAGGTTCGCGGGGTCGACGATCGGCACGACGGCCGGCTCCGCCACTCCCTTCTCGCTCATCGAGGCGCCGCCTTGAGGTCGTAGAGCGGGAACGCGGCAGGAGCGGCCAGTCCGCGCCCGGCGGCGTGATACGCGGAGCAAACGCCCTCCGCGCTTACCATCGGCGCGCCGAGCGGCTTCTGCGGATTGCAGAGCACCCCGTACGCGGTGCAGTCCAGCGGCGTCTTCGTCCCCTGCAGAATCTGCCCGGCGATGCAGGCCGGATGTTCCTGCGTGTGGATTTCGCCCACGTCGAAGCGCGCTTCGGCGTCGAACTTCGCGAACTCGGCCCTCAGATGCAGACCGGAACTCGGGATCGACCCGATGCCTCGCCACGTCCGGTCGCCCGGCTCAAAGACGCGGGCCACGGTCTTCTGCGCCTCCAGGTTGCCCTCTCTCGTCACGGCGCGAGCGTACTGGTTTTCGACGACGGCGCGCCCGGACTCCAGCTGGTGGATCGCCATCAGGATGCCTTCCAGGAGATCCAGCGGCTCGAAACCCGTGATCACGATGGGGACGTGATACCGCTCCGCGATCGGTTCGTATTCCGTCCAGCCCATGACCGCGCAGACGTGGCCGGCCGCGAGGAACGCCTGGACCTGACATGTCGGCGACTCGAGGATCGCGGTCATCGCCGGCGGCACCAGGACGTGCGAAACGAGCACCGTGAAGTTGTCCAGACCCAGGCGCGCGGCCTGATCGACGGCCATCGCGTTGGCCGGCGCCGTGGTCTCGAAGCCGATGGCAAAGAAGACGACCTGCCGGTCCGGGTTCGCCACGGCGATCTTCAGCGCGTCGAGCGGCGAGTAGACGATCCGCACATCGGCGCCGCGCGCCTTCAGGGCCAGCAGGTCCGTCGTTGATCCGGGGACGCGAAGCATGTCGCCGTAACTGGTGAAGATCACGTCCGGCCGGGCGCCGATGGCCAGCGCCTTGTCGATCTGCTCCAGCGGCGTGACGCAGACCGGGCAGCCGGGGCCGTGGATCATCCGGACGCCCTTCGGCAGCGCCTCGTCGATGCCCTGCTTCACCAGCGTATGCGTCTGGCCGCCGCAGACTTCCATCAGCGCCCACGGCTTCGTGGTGATGCGATGGATCTCGTCGACCAGCTTGCCGGCCAGCGCGGAGTCGCGGTACTCGTCGATGTACTTCATGCGGTTCCGGCGGCCGTGGAGTCGCCTGCCGCGGCCGGACCGTCGGCGATCGCACCCAGCTCCAGCTCCAGGCCCTCCGGATCGAGCATTCGCAGCAGTTCGATTGTGCGCAGCGCCTCTTCCTCGTCCAGCTTGCTGATGGCGAAACCGACGTGGACGATCACGTAATCGCCGAGCCCGACGTTCGGCAGGTACTCCAGGCAGGCCTCTTTGCGGACGCCGCCGAAGTCGATCTTGCCCATGCGCAGAGGTCCGTCCGTCTGGATCTCAACGACCTTGCCCGGAATTCCGAGGCACATGCGATTTCTCCTTGCCGATCTAGGACGCGCCGACCAAACGCGCGGACGCTACCGCCGCCTGACCGTAGCTGATACCGCCGTCGTTCGCCGGGACCAGGTGATTCGTGTGGACTTCGAAGCCGTTGCGCTCGAGGCGTTTGATGACGTTTGCCAGCAGCCATTGATTTTGGAAGACGCCGCCCGAAAGGACGACCGTCTTGAGGCCGGACTGAAGACTGACTTCGCGGACGAATGCTTGCGTTATCGTCGCCACCGTTTCCTGGAACCTGGCGGCAAGGGCCGCGGCCGAAGCTCCGGCGGCGAGGCACGACAGGATGTCTTCCAGCGTGTCCCGAGGATCGTAGACCAGGAGCGACGTGCCGTCGCTTTGGCCGACCCGGCGCGAAATGCCGCCCGCCAACGGCGCATGCCGCCCAGGCTCGGCCAGCAGCTCCAGCTCGATTGCCGCCTGAGCTTCGTATTCGGCCACCTCGCGGATGCCAAGCAAACTGGAGACGGCATCGAAGAGCCGGCCGGCCGACGATGCCTTCGGTGAATTGAGTCCTCGCGCAACCTGCACACGAACGACTTCGACTTCGCGCGCGTCGAGGCGGCCTAGGAAGGCGGCCAGGCCTTCTCCGGCGCCGGTCGCGGCCGACCGGAACCCGCCCTCGGCGCCTAGCAGATATCCGAGCGCCATCCGATACGGCTTCTTCACGGCCATCGCTCCGCCCGGCATCGGCGCATACCCAAAGCGCCCCACGCGACGATATTCGGCCAGCGTCGCCACCAGCACTTCCCCACCCCAGAACGTGCCGTCGTCGCCCATGCCCAGCCCGTCGTAGGCCACACCGATGAACTCCCCCGTCAGGCCAGCCTCCGCCGCCGCCGACGCGACATGAGCGTGATGGTGCTGAACGCCGATGCGCCGGCTCTCCGGGAAGTGGTTCAGCGCGTACTGCGTGGAGAGATATCCGGGATGGAGGTCGTGGGCCACGTACTCCGGCTCCAGATCCAGCAGACGCTCGAGGTGAGCCAGGTTCCCCTCGAATGCCCGGTGAGTGAGCAGGTCTTCCAGGTCACCGGTGTGCGGACCGATGTGAGCCCGGCCGTCCCTCGCAAGCGTGAAGGTGTGCTTCAACTCCGCGCCGACGGCGAGGATGGTCACGCCCTTTGGTGTGGCGACCGGGAGGTCCAGCGGTTCGGGAGCATAGCCGCGGCCACGGCGAATGATGCTTTCCCGGCCGGCAACCACGCGTGTGACCGAGTCGTCGTAGCGGGCCCGGATCTCGCGATCGTGGGCCAGGAACGAGTCGGCGATCCCAGAGAGCCGCTCCAGCGCCTCGGTGTCGTCCGTGGCGAGCGGCTCGTCGGCCAGGTTGCCGCTGGTCATGACGAGCGGCCGATCGAGTCCGGCGAGCAGCAGGTGATGGAGCGGCGTGTACGGCAGGAAGACGCCGATGCGCCGGTTCAGGGCGGCGGCGCGGGTCGGGTCGGCGGTGAGGACGGCGTCGGCGAGATCCGCAACGGCGGCGCCGCGGGGCGCCACTGCGCCCGCCGCCACGCGCCGCTCCACCAGCACTATCGGCCGCGTCGGCGAGGTCAGCAGGGCCACTTCCTCGCGGGTAATCCGGGCCACGCGTCGCGCCGCCGCCAGATCGCGGACCATCACCGCAAACGGCTTGGCCCAGCGTCGCTTGCGGTCGCGCAGCCGGGCAACGGCCTCAGGATTGGTTGCGTCGCAGGCGAGGTGGTAACCGCCGAGACCCTTCACGGCCACGATCCGGCCAGCTCGGAGGTCCTCGAGGGCAAGGGACAGAGCCACTCCCCGATGCGCCGCCGAGGCCGCGTCGCCGGAACGCCGGTAGCTGAGCTGCGGCCCGCAGTCGGGACACGCGACCGGTTCGGCATGGAAGCGGCGGTTCGCCGGATCGAGATACTCCGCGCGGCAGGCGTCGCATAGCGGGAATGCCCGCATGGAGGTACGCGCCCGGTCGTACGGGAGATCGTCGATGATCGTGGCACGCGGCCCGCAATTCGTGCAGTTTATAAATGGGTACTGGTAACGCCGGTCGAGCTGATCGGCAAGTTCGCGGAGGCAGTCGTCGCAGGTCGCAATGTCGGGCGGGAAGAGCCGCTCGGTCGCCGCGCCGAGGGCGGCGGCTTCGCTCTCCTCAATCGTGAAGCCGGACCGCAGTGCAATCTCCGGTTCCTCACCCCGGATCGCTACGCCTTCCACCCGGGCCCGCGGCGGCGCATCCGTGCGAATGCGCTCGATAAACGCCTCGACCGCCTCGACCGACCCCGCGACTCTGATCTCCACCCGTCCGGCTCGATTCACGACCGATCCGTCCAGCTCCAGTTCAGACGCGAGGCGCCATACGAACGGCCGGAAGCCGACGCCCTGAACGACGCCCTGGACCTCGATCAGTCGGAAGACGCGTGAGCCGGAGACGGCTGCACCGATGCCCGGACCCATCTCCGGTGTCATCGCTCTGAACCTGACCGGTGCACTAGATCGCTCCTCCGTCCGGCGCCCGTAAGGGCCCCACATATCTCACACGGAATCGCTCCAGTTTCCGCCTGCCGAGCGGCCTGCCGCCATCGCCAAAAGGTCCCGACTACGTCCCACCCCGCCCGGGTGGCACCTCCGGCCGCCACGTCTGCGCTCAAGAAACGGATCACGCCCGCCGACAAACGTCAGACGGGCGTGATGGTGTCAATTCGCTAGGCCTGGGATTCCAGATCGCGCTAGGCGCCGGGCGCGACTCCGGCAGGCGCCGCCGAAGCAGGAACCTGCGCCGGTGGATTCGGATCCCCCGACATCAGCAAGTTGCTGAGCTTGGCGGGGAGCATTCCGCCGACGAAACGGTCGAGGCCGAAGTAGTTGCCTGCACCCATACCCGCCAGGGCAAGCAGGACTACGCCGTAGGTGACGTGCTCTTCGACGATGCCGTTTGTGAAGCTCCACCCGGCAAGGAAGAAGAAGGCCATCATCAGGGCGCCCATGTAGGAAGCGAAGCGCGTCGCGATTCCAACGATCAGAGCGATCCCAATGAGACATTCGCCGGCGACAACCATGTTGTTGACGATGGTCATGGCTGTCGCATTGCCGGCGAGAGAGACCCAGAAGTCGTGCGTCGGGTTGTAGACGGCCTTGGGGTCGGGCGTGCCGGTGACGAACGGCCAGCCGAGCGAACCGTTGGTGGCGAACTTAAGGAAGCTCGCAGCCGTCCACTGGCCGGGCGCTCCACCGTTGGCCACCTTGTCGGCTCCGGCCCATACAAAGATGACGCCCACGACTATGCGCAGCAAAGCTACGCCGTAGCGACTTATCGACGAGTAGCTGTACACGCACTCTCCAGGTCAGGCAGTGAACCGGGACGCGCCCTCCGACGGCTCGGCAACTTGCCGGGCCGAGGTCCAGCCAGGAAGGAATGCTATGGTTCCGTGGCCGTCATTCCGAGCCGTGGCCCACCAGACGGGATGACCGACGCCTATGCGACTACGGGCGAATCAGACAGGCCGACACCCGCCAGAGCATGCTTGCAACGAGGGCAGTGCCCTTCGCTGAGACGCCACTTGGTGACCGCGAAGTCCGAGCGCCCAATTAGCACTTCACCGCACCGGACACAGCACGTCGTCGAGTCTTCGACCTCCGGCGCGTTGCCGATGTAGACGTGCCGCAATCCAACCTCGCGGGCAATCGCAGCAGCTTCGAGCAGCGTTCGGGCCGGTGTCTCGGCCACGTCGCCCAGACGAAACGCGGGCTGGAAACGGGTTAGGTGCCACGGCGTCTCCGGCCCAACTGCCGTGGCAATCCACTCGGCCAGGCCACGCAGTTCACGACGGTCGTCATTGAGTCCGGGAACGATCAACGTAGTCAGCTCGACCCAGATGTCGCGGCGACGCATCTCCACGATGGTCTCCCGGACCGGCTCCCATCGGCCACCGCAAACGTGGCGATAGAAATCGTCGTTGCCGGCCTTGAGATCCACGTTGGCAGCATCCAGGTAGGGGGCGACCAGCTCAATCGCCTCGGGCGTCTCGTAGCCGTTGGTAACGAACACGTTGTGCAGGCCGGCAGCCCTCGCCCTGACCATGGAGTCGAGCGCGAATTCGATGAATATCGTTGGCTCGACATACGTGTAGGCGATGCTTCTGACGCCGGCCGCCACGGCCGCCTCGACTATCCCTTCCGGGGTTTCGTTGCGGCTCTCCGGGACGACGCCCTCGCGGTGAGCCTGAGACATCTCCCAGTTCTGGCAGAACGAGCAATGGAAGTTGCAGCCCTGCGTCCCCACGGAGTACGCATAGCTACCCGGCATGAAGTGGTAGAAGGGCTTCTTCTCGATCGGTTCGGCCTTGGCCGCAACGATCTGTCCGTATGCCAGGGTGTAGAGCCAGCCGCCGCGATTCTGGCGTACGCCGCAGATGCCAATCCGACTCGGTCGCAGGACGCAGCGATGGGCGCATGCATTGCAACGAACGCTGCCCGGCGCGAGCGGGTCGTCAAACGGCTCACCGAGCAAGGCCTGGCGGATATTGGGCTCCAATTCCGATCCGGGGCCCAGGTCCTCGATGCGGAGGCCTATCGGCGGTTCCTCGCCGGGGAAGTTGGCTCGGACGGATTCAGGCCGATGCGCGTCGGCGTCGAATTCGACATCGGGCGCCTTAGTGAACGTCTCGTTTCTGCCTTGCAGGTGCGCATTGTCGGTCATGGGGCCCTCCGAGTGCGGTCTTGCCGTTGACTCTCGAAAAGGGCCCTGCTGCTCGCCCTACTCGATTTGCAGTATGCCATTCCATCCAGCCTCGCGACAGACCCAGCGGACCCTTTGAGGGCAGCCATATCGACTTGGCGCAACGGATCCTTCACCTTTGGGGCTTCGGTAGCTTCGGCAGTCGGCGCATCAGGGCGGGCCCGGTAGTTAGCTACTTTGTCGCTATCCGACCTCGTACTTCTCGCCTTGCGGGGCGGGTCGTTCGGCCCTTGCCTCGAACGAGGCGGAGCGGGAGGCTAGCGGCAACAAGTCCCGTACGCGGGACCGCCACGGACCAACCCGCCACGGACCCGAAGGCCCCGGCGGTCAGGGTCGGTGGCCTGTTCGGCTACGGGCTCCGCACCCGAAAGCGAATAGCAAAATGGCGATCAGTCCAGTTGCCATGACCCACCGGCAGCCGCTGCCGTGGACGCCACTCGTCGTCGCCGAGGACCGCTGCAAGGGCTGTGAGCTGTGCATCGGCGCCTGCCCCAAGCACGTTCTGGCGCTCGACAGGAGCCGGATCAACGCCCTGGGCTACCACCCCATTGAGCTCACGGACGCCTCCGGCTGCACGAGTTGTGCCTTCTGTGCCCGGGTCTGCCCGGATGCCGTATTCACGGTGTGGGCAACGCCTCGCGCAGCGCTCGGCAACGCCGGTCTAGAGGAGCGGCAGCGATGAGTCTCGAACCGACCTCCGAAGCTGACGCACAGGCCCAAGCCAATCGCCGCGCCCGAGTCCTGATGAAGGGCAACGAGGCCATCGCGGAGGCCGCCATCCAGGCCGGCTGCGATGCCTACTTCGGCTACCCGATCACCCCGCAGGCCGAACTGCTGGAGTGGATGGCCCGCCGTATGCCCGAGATGGGCCGCGTCTTCATCCAGGCCGAGAGCGAACTCGGCGCGATCAACATGGCCCTCGGCGCCGCCGCCACAGGCGCCCGTGTCATGGTTTCATCGTCCAGCCCGGGCATCAGCCTGATGGCCGAGGCGATGAGCTACATGGCCGGCTCCGGAACGCCGATGGTGCTCGTCAACATCATGCGTGCCGGCCCGGGTCTGGGCGGCATCGGGCCTTCCCAGAGCGACTACTTCCAGGCTACCAAGGGCCACGGCCACGGCGACTACCGTGTGCCCGTCCTTGCGCCCGCTTCCATCGGGGAAGCGATGGAGTTGATGGCACTCTCGTTTGAACTGGCGGAGCGCTATCGGACGCCGGTGATGCTCGTCGCCGACGGAATTCTCGGCCAGGCAATGGAACCGGTGGATCTGCGCTTCCGTACGCCGGAGCGGCAAGTCTTCGACTGGGCGCTCACCGGGGCCGCCGGCCGAGAGGCCCGGATCATCAAGTCGATCGACCTGGACCCGGAAGTGCTTGAGCGGCGCAACCTGGACCTCCAGCACAAGTACCGCGACATCGCCCGGCGCGAGACGCGCTGGGAAGGCTGGCAGCTCGAGGACGCGGAGCTCGTCATCGTCGCGTACGGGACGGCCGCACGCGTGGCTCGCACGGCAATCGCCCACGCTCGAGAGAAGGGCATCCGGGCCGGGCTCTTCCGGCCGATCACGCTCTGGCCCTTCCCAACGCATGAGCTGGCCCGCCTGAGCCGGCGCGTCGGCGGCATGTTAACTGTCGAGCTTTCCTCGGGTCAGATGGTCGAAGACGTACGGCTGGCGGTCGAAGGCCGCTGCCCGGTTGCCTTCCACGGCCGAATGGGCGGGCTCGTGCCAACGCCGGATGAAGTGCTCGGCGCGCTGAAGGCGCTCAAGGGCAAAGTGGACCGGACACGCCCGCATGAACTCCACGATCACACGCCTCACGCGCGCTGGCATGACTCGATCTCGGGCTCCGAGACCGAACCTTGGATCCACGAGCGTGCGCGCCGGGGAGGCCGATGATGACGCTCCAGATACCCGA